>NZ_JBEXDX010000010.1:0-272995 GCF_040605995.1 Streptomyces sp. NPDC005492 | reverse complement strand
GCGCCAGGGGCGCGCCTCGCTGACGGACGGCTTCGTCCAGATCGACGGGGGTGAGGCGTGGCTGCACAACGCCCACATCCCCGAGTACAGCCAGGCCACGATCTCCTCGCGGGCCAGTTCCACGGTCGGCCGGAAGTGCAGCACGTAACGCGCGAGCGCGAGCCCCAGGAGCTGGGAGGCGACCAGTCCGGCGCGGGTGGACGCCTGCTCCGGATCGGGGCAGGCCTGTCGCGCGACCGGCACCAACTGGTCCCGGAACACCCCCTGCATCAGCTCGGACGCGGCGGGGTTCGTCACGCCGACCCGGAGCATGGCCGTCAGCTCCTCGTTCTCCTCCCACATGGTGAGGAAGTGCGTCACCAGCGTGTGGCCGACCTCGTCCCGCGCGGTCGAGGTCAGGTCGGGCAGCCGCAGGTTGTAGGAGACCGAGGCCGCGAACAGGCCCTCCTTGTTGCCGTAGTAGCGCATCACCATCGACGGATCGATCCGCGCGTCCTTGGCGATGGCGCGGATGGTGGCGCGTTCGTAGCCATCGGTCGCGAAGCGCTCGCGGGCCGCCTTGAGGATGGCGGCGCGGGTGGCGTCGGAGCGGCGGGGGGTGGTGCTGGTGCTCGCGTTGTCGCTGTCGTTCATGCCAACAAGCGTAGGCCAACAGGTGTTGACAGTCCAGAGAGCGGGTCCTAGTCTCGTCATCGAGCGTTGGCAAACAACCGTTGGCAAACGCACGTTGGCATCAGGAGGCCACCATGAACGGCACCGAGACCAGCACCAGCGCCGGCACTGTCATCGTCGTGGGCTCGGGTCCCACCGGTCTTCTCCTCGCCGGTGACCTCGCCACCGCCGGCGTCCCGGTCACCCTGCTGGAGAAGCGCCCCGAGAAGATCAGCAACCTGTCCCGCGCTTTCGGCGTGCACGCCCGCACCCTGGAGCAGCTCGACGCCCGCGCCCTCGCCGACGACCTCGAAGCCATCGGTCAACCGCTCGACCATTTCAGCCTGTTCGGTGTCCTCACGGTCGACTTCACCGACCTCCCCTCCCGCTTCAACCACCTCCTCGTCCTCCCTCAGTACGAGGTCGAGAAGGTGCTGCGGCGGCGCGCGACCGAGGCGGGCGTGGAGTTCCGGTACGAGACCGAGGTGACCGGGCTGTCGCAGGACCCCGATGGTGTGACCGTCGAGGTGCGCGGGCCCGGCGGGGTGTCGGAGTCGCTGCGGGCCGCGTACGTCGTCGGCGCCGACGGGATGCGCAGCGCCGTGCGGAACGCGATCGGACTGCCCTTCCCCGGCCGGGCCGTCCTCCGGTCCATCGTCCTCGCGGACGTGCATCTCGACGAGCAGCCGCGGAATGTGCTCACCGTGGGGGCCGTCGGCGACGCCCTCGCCCTCGTCGCGCCCATCGGTGACGGCTACTACCGCATCACCGCCTGGAACCGCATGCACGACGTCGCCGACGACGCGCCCCTCGACCTCGACGAGATCAAGGAGATCGTCCGGCGCGTCTTCGGCCGTGACTTCGGGATGCGGGACCCCCGCTGGATGTCCCGCTTCCACAGCGACGAACGTCAGGCCCCCGCCTACCGGGTGGGCCGCGTCTTCCTGGCCGGCGACGCCGCGCACGTCCACAGCCCGGCCGGCGGCCAGGGTATGAACACCGGCCTCCAGGACGCGGCCAACCTCGGCTGGAAGCTGGCCGCGGTGATCCGGGGCCACGCGCCCCGGACTCTCCTCGACAGCTACCAGGCCGAGCGCCACCCCGTCGGCAAGGCGGTCCTGCGCAGCAGCGGCGGCCTCGTCCGCCTCGCCATGGCCAAGCGCCCGTGGACCCGCGCCCTGCGCACGGTGCTCACCACCGTCCTCGACCAGGTGACCCCGGTCCGCCGCAAGGCGCTCGGCCGGCTCACCGGCATCGGCTACGTCTACCCGGCCCCGCGCGGCGCCCACCGCCTCGTCGGCACCCGCGTCCCGGACTTGGCCCTCACGGACGGCGGCCGTCTCTACGAGGCGCTGCGCGGCGGCCGGTTCGTCCTCGTCACCCCGCAGGACTACGACACGAAGGACGCCCGCGACGGCCGGCTGGCCGCGGAGCACTGGGCGAGCGACCGGCGTACGGCGCTCCTCGTGCGCCCCGACGGATACGTGGCCTGGGCGGCCGACGCCGCCGACCCGGCCGAGATCGAGGCGGCCCTCGCCGAGCACGTCGGCTGAACCGGGCCTCCAGGGGCGGCTATCGCTCCGTCGAGGACAGCAACTTACGCAGCAGGTCGGCCAGTTGGTCGGCCTGTTCGGCGTCGAGGCCGGACAGTGCCGCCGTCTGGACGTCGAGCCCGGAGCCGACCGCCTCGTCGATCAGCGCCAACCCCTTCTCGGTCAGCGTGACTTGGAGGCCCCGGCGGTCGTGCGGGTCGGGGGAGCGGCGGAGCAGCCCGGCCCGCTCCAGTTTGTCGAGTCGGCCGGTCATGCCGCCCGTGGTGAGCATCAGCGTCGCGGAGAGCTCGCGTGGCGAGAGGGTGTACGGCGCGCCCGCCCGGCGCAGGGTCGCGAGGACGTCGAACTCGCCGCGCGAGATGCCGTGCGGCGCGTACGCCTTCTCCACGCGGTCGCCCATGGCCCGGGAGAGCCGGAAGATCCGCCCGAAGACCTCCATCGCGGCGGTGTCGAGATCGGGCCGCACCGCCGCCCACTGCTCGATGATCGCGTCGACGGGGTCCTTGTCGTTCATGGGGTTCAGTATCCGCCGGTCGGTAGGTCGGTCGCAAGAAAGCGGCTTGACGCTAAGTGGCTTAGCAGTAAGCTAATCATCATCGACCTACTTACTGTCGACCTACTTCGGCCTCTGCTGAAAGGCGTGTCTCCCATGGCCAGTCGCCCGGTCCTGACGGCCGCTCTCACCGCCCTCGCCCCCATCTCCTGGGGCACCACCTACGCCGTCACCACCCAGTTCCTCCCGCCCGACCGCCCCCTCTTCACCGGCCTGATGCGCGCCCTGCCCGCAGGGCTGGTGCTCCTCGCGCTCGCCCGGGTGCTCCCGCGCGGCGCCTGGTGGGGGAAGGCGACAGTGCTCGGCGCGCTGAACATCGGCGCCTTCTTCCCGCTGCTGTTCCTGTCCGCCTACCGCCTCCCCGGTGGCATGGCGGCGGTCGTCGGCTCGGTCGGACCGCTGATCGTCGTAGGCCTCTCGGCGGGACTGCTGGGACAGCGGCCGACGGCCCGGAGCGTGCTCACCGGCGCCGTCGCGGCCTTCGGCGTCAGCCTCGTCGTACTGAAGGCGGCCGGGGCGCTCGACCCGATAGGCGTCCTCGCGGCCCTCGCCTCCACCGCGTCCATGTCCACCGGCACCGTGCTGACCAAGCGCTGGGGCCGCCCCGACGGCGTGGGTCCGCTCGCCCTCACCGGGTGGCAGCTCACCGCGGGCGGTCTGCTCATCGCGCCCGTCGCCTTCCTGGTCGAGGGAGCGCCGCCCGCGCTGGACGGCCGGGCGGTCGGCGGTTACCTGTACCTCGCGCTGGCGAACACGGCGATCGCGTACTGGCTCTGGTTCCGCGGCATCGGCCGGCTCTCCGCGACCCAGGTCACCTTCCTCGGCCCGCTGTCCCCGCTGACCGCGGCCGTCGTCGGCTGGGCGGCGCTCGGGCAGGCGCTCACGCCCATGCAGGTGGCGGGGATGACGGTGGCGTTCGGCGCGACGGTGGCCGGGCAGATCGGGGCGCGCACCCCGCGCGTTCTCGTCGGGGAGGTAGCGTCACGCGGGACTGTCGTGACGCAACGCCGGAGGCACCCGTGGCCGAAGAGTTCTGCCCCAGTTGTGGCAAGCCGCTCACCGCACGGGCGGGCCGTACCGGCCGCCGTTCCGTCTACTGCTCCGCCGCCTGCCGACAGAAGGCCTACCGCGAGCGGCAGGGGAGCGTCGGACCCGGTGTCGACGGGCTGATCAAGGAGATCGGGCGGCAGGTGGAGGAGTTGGTGCCGCAGCCGCCCTCCGTCCTCTACTCCGGTGTGACGGAACTGTCCTCGTCCGTCGCGAAGTTGAGGCGAGTGGCGCGTACCGCGCGGGACACCGCCCAGGAATCCGTCACGCCCGCGCCCGTTACGGAAACCCCCGCCGTTGCTCAAGTCCCCGTCGACGAAGGTGACTTCGCCGCCCTCGTCGAGTCCCACCGCCGTGAGATCCAGGTGCACTGCTACCGGATGACCGGTTCCTACGACGACGCCGAGGACCTGGTGCAGGAGACGTTCCTGCGGGCCTGGCGGGCCCGGGACACCTTCGAGGGGCGGGCCGGTGTCCGGACCTGGCTGTATCGCATCGCCACCAACGCCTGCCTGGACTTCCAGCGCCGTACGGCCCGCCGACCGAAGCGCTACGAACCGTTGCCCGGCATGAACCACGGCGGCGGGGAGCCGCCCGCCCGGATCACCTGGCTCCAGCCCTACCCCGACGACGAGTTGCCCTCCGCCGAGGAGGAGCCCGAGGCCGCCGCCGTGTCCCGCGAAACCCTCGAACTGGTCTTCCTGGCCGCCGTCCAGCATCTCCCGCCGCGCCAGCGCGCGGTGCTGGTGCTGCGGGACGCGCTCGGGCTGAGCGCCGCGGAGACCGGCGTGGCCCTCGACATGACCGTGGCCTCGGTCAACAGCGCGCTGCAACGCGCCCGCCCCACCCTGCGCGACCACCTGCCCGGCCGCCGCGCGGACTGGACGAGCGCCGAGCCCACCGAGCACCAACGCACCCTGGTCAAGCGGTACATGGCCGCCGCCGAACACCTCGACCTGTCCGAGGTCGCCGCCCTGCTCAGCGAGGACGTCACCCTCACCATGCCGCCGAACCCGTTCTGGTTCACCGGCCGCGACGCCATCGTGGAGTTCCTGAGCGTGAGTCTCGACGTCAACTCGCCCATGTTCTTCGGTCATTGGCGCCATCTCCCCGCCCGCGCCAACGGGCAGCTCGCGGCCGGGGGTTACGTCCGCCGGCCCGGTACGACGGTCTATCGTGCCCAGGTCCTCGACGTGCTCCGCTTCGACGCCGACGACCGGATCGTGGAGATCACGTCCTTCGAACCGCACCTGTTCCCGGCCTTCGGGCTGCCCCTGCGGCTGTGACCGATGAGTGGTGCGCGGCCCGTGCGTCTGTATGACCGACATCGACATCAGCCACTCGCAAGGAGATCCACCATGCTGCTCACCGACAAGACCGCGGTCGTCTACGGCGCAGGCGGCTCCATCGGCGGTGCGGTCGCCCGTGCCTTCGCCACCGAGGGGGCCCGCGTCCACCTCGTGGGCCGCACCCGGGAGACGCTGGAGGCCGTGGCCGCCGACATCAAGGACGCCGAGGTGGCCGTCGTCGACGCCTTGGACGAGACGGCGGTGACCGAACACCTCGCCCGCGTCGGCGACATCGACGTGTCCTTCAACCTCGTCTCGCGCGGCGACGTACAGGGCCTGCCGATCACCGAGATGCCCCTCGACGACTTCCTGCGGCCGGTGCTGAACGGCACCCGCGCCAACTTCATCACCGCCCGCGCCGCAGCCCGTCGGATGGCCGAGCGGGGCAGCGGAGTCGTCCTCACCCTCAACAGCGGCTCCGCGCACGGCAGCCCGATGATGGGCGGCACCGGCCCGGCCGACGCGGCGACCGACAGCCTGGTGCGCAACCTGGCTATGGAGCTGGGCCCGCGCGGGGTGCGTGCCGTGGGCCTGTGGGCGGCCGGCATCCCCGAGACCCTCACCGTCGAGAAGCTCGGCAAGGTCAACCCCGACCTCAACGAGGCGGCGATCCAGGGCATCCTGGACCACCTGTCGAGCCTGCGCATGACCCGCCGCAACCCCACCCTCGCCGAGATCACCGCGACCGCCGTGTTCCTCGCCTCCGACCACGCGGCGAGCATCACCGGCACGTTCGTCAACGTCACGGGCGGGATGTTCCCGGGGTGACGGCAAAGGGCGCCCGGCGGATCGCCGGGCGCCCTTCGTCGTCGTAGAACCGCTTACGAGGCAGCCGCGTCCGCCGCCTGGGCCTTCAGGGCGCGCTCCACGCCCGCGCGGGACTCCGAGACCAGGCGGCGCAGGGCCGCGTTGGGCTCGGCGGCCGCCAGCCAGGCGTCCGTGCGGTCCAGGGTGTCCTGGGAGACCTGGATCGACGGGTAGAGACCGACCGCGATCTGCTGGGCGATCTCGTGCGAACGGGTGTCCCAGGCGTCCTTGACCGCCGCGAAGTACTTCTCCGTGTACGGCGCAAGCAGCTCGCGCTGGTCGGTCTGGACGAAGCCCGAGATCACCGCCTCCTGAAGGGCGTTGGGGAGCTTGTCGGACTCGACGACCTGCGCCCAGGCCTCCGCCTTCGCCTCCTCGGTCGGGCGGGCGGCACGGGCGGTCGCCGCGTGCCGCTCACCGGCCGCGGTCTTGTCCCGCTCGTACTCGCCGGCGATCTCCGTCTCGTCGAACCGGCCCACGGCCGCGAGGCGTTCGACGAACGCCCAGCGCAGCTCGGTGTCGACGGCCAGGCCCTCGATCGTCTGCGTGCCCTCCAACAGAGCGTCCAGCAGGTCCAGTTGCTCCGGTGTACGGGCCGTGGACGCGAACGCCCGGGCCCACGCGAGCTGGTGGTCGCTGCCCGCCTCGGCGGCACGCAGATGCGCCAGCGTGGCGTCCGTCCAGCGGGTGAGCAGGGCCTCGCGGGCGGCCGGGTCGGCGTACAGCTCGATCGCCAGCTTCACCTGCCGCTGGAGCGACTGCACGACACCGATGTCGGACTCCTTGCCGATGCCCGACAGGACGAGGGAGAGGTAGTCGCGGGTGGCGAGTTCGGCGTCGCGGGTCATGTCCCAGGCCGAGGCCCAGCACAGGGCGCGGGGCAGCGAGGACTCGAAGTCGCCGAGGTGCTCGGTGACGAAGGCGAGCGACTGCTCGTCGAGCCGGACCTTCGCGTACGACAGGTCGTCGTCGTTGAGCAGGACGACGTCCGGGCGGCGCTTGCCGACGAGCTGCGGTACGTCGGTCAACTCGCCGTCGACGTCCAGCTCGACACGCTCGTCACGCACCAACTTGCCGGTGTCGTCGTCGAGTTCGTACAGACCGACCGCGATCCGGTGCGGGCGCAGTGTGGGCTCGCCCTTGGCGCCGGCGGGCAGGGCCGGGGCCTCCTGGCGGATCGCGAAGGCGGTGATGACACCGTCCGCGTCCGTCTCGATCTCCGGGCGCAGGATGTTGATACCGGCCGTCTGCAGCCACGCCTTCGACCAGGTCTTCAGGTCACGCCCGGAGGTCTCCTCCAGCGCGCCGAGCAGGTCGGACAGGCGGGTGTTGCCGAACGCGTGGCGCTTGAAGTACGCCTGCACGCCCGCGAAGAACTCGTCCATGCCGACGTAGGCGACGAGCTGCTTCAGGACGCTCGCGCCCTTGGCGTACGTGATGCCGTCGAAGTTGACGAGGACGTCGTCCAGGTCGCCGATCTCGGCCATGATCGGGTGCGTGGACGGGAGTTGGTCCTGCCGATACGCCCAGGTCTTCATGGAGTTGGCGAACGTCGTCCACGAGTGCGGCCAGCGCGAGTCGGGGGCGTAGGCCTGGCAGGCGATGGAGGTGTAGGTGGCGAACGACTCGTTCAGCCACAGGTCGTTCCACCACTCCATGGTCACGAGGTCGCCGAACCACATGTGGGCCAGCTCGTGCAGGATCGTCTCCGCGCGCATCTCGTACGCGGCGTCGGTCACCTTGGACCGGAACACGTACTGGTCGCGGATGGTCACCGCGCCCGCGTTCTCCATCGCGCCCGCGTTGAACTCCGGGACGAACAACTGGTCGTACTTCTTGAAGGGGTACGCGTAGGCGAACTTCTCCTGGAACCAGTCGAAGCCCTGTCGTGTCACCTCGAAGATCGCGTCCGAGTCGAGGTACTCGGCGAGCGAGGGCCGGCAGTAGATGCCGAGCGGGACGCTCTGCCCGTCCTTCTCGTACACGCTGTGGACGCTGTGGTACGGGCCGACGATCAGCGCGGTGATGTACGTCGAGATGCGGGGTGTCGGCTCGAACTTCCAGATGTCGTCCCGGGGTTCGGGCGTCGGGGAGTTGGAGATGACGGTCCAGCCGGTCGGTGCCTTCACGGTGAACTGGAAGGTGGCCTTGAGGTCCGGCTGCTCGAAGCTGGCGAACACGCGGCGGGCGTCCGGGACCTCGAACTGGGTGTACAGATAGGCCTGTTGGTCGACCGGGTCGACGAACCGGTGCAGTCCCTCACCGGTGTTGGTGTACGCGCAGTCCGCGACGACCCGCAGGATGTTCGGCCCTTCCAACAGCCCGGCCAGCGCGATCCGCGAGTCCTTGAAGACCTCGTCCGGGTCGAGCGGGTCGCCGTTCAGCGTCACTTCGTGGACGGTCGGGGCGACCAGGTCGATGAAGGACTCGGTGCCGCCCTCCGTCACATCGAAGCGCACCGTCGTCGCGGACCTGTAGGTCCCGCCCTCCTGCGCGCCGGAGAGGTCGAGATCGATCTCGTACGAGTCAACGGTGAGCAGCGTCGCCCGCTGCTGCGCCTCTTCGCGAGTCAGGTTTGTGCCAGGCACGCGGTCATCTCCTCGTTATGTGTGGGTTGCGCCATCCTTCCACGGGACCTGACCGGAACGCGATGTCCGTATCCCGCCGGTGAGCGGGGCGGACGAGCGCGAGCCTGGGGGTATGACGGCATACACACCACGCCCCATCGACCCGACGACCTTGAAGGACCTGCGCACTGCTGACGACGCGGGCCGCCGAATGGTTCCCGTGACCGATGCGGAAGGCGGCGCTCCGCTCCGCTGCTGCCTGCGCCGCAGCGAGCCGGGTGAGCGGATCGCCCTCGTCTCGTACGCCCCGCTGCGCCGCTGGGCTGCGGAAACGGGGGCCGAGCCCGGGGCGTACGACGAGCAGGGGCCGGTGTTCATCCACGCCGAGGAGTGCGGAGGGCCCGCTGCGGGTTCCGGGTATCCGTTCGCGAACGCCCATCGCACGGTCCGCCGCTACTCGGCCGAGGGCCACATCCTGGGCGGCCGGCTCGTGGAGGCACCCGACGACGAGGCCTTCCGAAACGCCTTCGACGACCCGGCCGTGGCACTGGTCCACGTCCGGGCCGTCGAGTACGGCTGCTTCCTCTACGAGGTCGGGCGGCCGTAGCGAGCGGGGAGCCTAGGCGCCCTGGAGTTCCGCCGCCACCAGCTCCGCGATCTGCACCGCGTTCAGCGCGGCCCCCTTGCGGAGGTTGTCGTTGGAGATGAACAGGGCGAGGCCGTTCTCGACCGTCTCGTCGGGGCGGATGCGGCCGA
The DNA here is from genome assembly GCF_040605995.1 of Streptomyces sp. NPDC005492. NCBI lineage: Bacteria > Bacillati > Actinomycetota > Actinomycetes > Kitasatosporales > Streptomycetaceae > Streptomyces > Streptomyces sp. NPDC005492. Next base: position 263,712 of record NZ_JBEXDX010000010.1, on the reverse strand, counting down.
CGTAGGACGGGTCCTGGCCGGCCGCCTGGAGGGGGGTCGGGATGTCGGAGAGGGCCACGCCCGGGGCGCCGCCGAGGATCTCCGTGGCGCGCTCGACCGTGATCGGGCGGGCGAAACGGGCGTTGACCTGGAGGGAGTGGCCCGCGAAGACCGGGACGCGGACGCAGGTGCCGGACACCTTCAGCTCCGGGATCTCCAGGATCTTGCGGGACTCGCTGCGGAGCTTCTGCTCCTCGTCGGTCTCGTGCAGGCCGTCCTCGACGAGCGAGCCCGCGAACGGCAGCACGTTGAAGGCGATCGGCCGCTTGTAGACCTGCGGCTCGGGGAAGTCGACCGCCGAACCGTCGTGGGTCAGCTTGTCGGCGTCCGCGACGACCTTCAGCGCCTGGCCGTGCAGCTCGGCCACACCGGACAGACCGGAGCCGGACACCGCCTGGTACGTGGCGACGACCAGCGCCTCCAGGCCCGCCTCCAGGTCCAGCGGCTTCAGGACCGGCATCGCGGCCATCGTCGTGCAGTTCGGGTTGGCGATGATGCCCTTGGGGCGGTCCACGATGGCGTGCGGGTTCACCTCGGAGACGACCAGCGGTACGTCCGGGTCCTTGCGCCAGGCGGAGGAGTTGTCGATCACGACCGCGCCCTGCGAGGCGACCTTCTCGGCCAGCGCCCGGGAGGTCGCGCCGCCCGCCGAGAACAGCACGATGTCCAGGCCGGAGTAGTCCGCTGCCGCCGCGTCCTCCACCGTCACGCCGTCCAGGACCGTCCCCGCCGAACGGGCCGAGGCGAACAGCCGCAGCTCGGTGACCGGGAAGTTCCGCTCCACGAGGATCCTGCGCATGACTGTGCCGACCTGACCGGTGGCTCCGACGATTCCGACCTTCACGACGACTCCCTTGCGTGCGTTTTACGTGGTCCAGCGTTTCCATGATGCGTCTCACCGGTGCCCGCGTGTCCAATCCTTTCGCCGCCCGGCCCGAGGAGTGGGACACCGGCACCGGCCGCGTCCGGCCCGATCCTCCGGCGACGGCTCCCCGCGCTGCGAAGAAATCCGCCCGCCGCCCGCCCGTGACCGCAAGCCGTTCGGCACGACGATGTGACCCACGACTCCGACCGCCGTTCGAGAAAACTTCCTCGCGATGGTCCGAACGTTTCGGCGCGCTCCGGCGTCGTAGAGGAAACGCGGGAAGGGGAGGGGTGTCTGTGCTGCGCAGAAAAGCCCGCCGCGCCCAGGAGGCGGACGATCCGCTGGACGCGGCCCAGGAGCGGCGGGTGCGGGCGGTGCTCGCGCTCGGCGGGGTGCCGCAGACGGACCTGGCGGACGGGGTCCAGCAGGTACGGCTGCGGTTGCTGGAGCGGACGGCGAGGGGCGACGAGGCGCCGCGCGATGTCTCGGCGTGGGCGGCGGTCGTCGCCTCGAACCTCGCCATGGACTGGCACCGGGCCAAGCGCCGTCAGGAGCGGATCGGTGAACGCCTGTCCGCGCTAAGGCAGTTGGAGCACGCCCCGGTCGAGGACGAGAGCGTGCTCTCCCTCGCCGTGGCGCAGGGTCTGGACGAACTGCCCGACGCCCAGCGGCAGGTGCTCGTCCTGCGTTTCTACGCCGACCTGCCCGTGCGCGGGATAGCCCAGCAACTCGGCATCCCGGAAGGCACGGTGAAGAGCCGGCTGCACTCCGCGGTCCGCGCCCTGCGCGACCGCCTGCACGAGGACGAGGTGGTGTGACGTGGCTGCCGAACACGACGCCGAGTACGACGGCGTGGACGCGCTGATGGCCGCGATCACGGACGAGCCGCTGCCGGAGGCGGCCCGCGCCGACACCGTGTTCATGGCCGAGCACCGGGCCGCGAGCGCCGATGTGGCGCTGCTGCGCGAGCAGTTGGGAATCATCGGGGAGACACTGGCGGCTCCCCGGGCACCGGAACCGGTGATCAGGACCCGCCCCGCCCGCCGACGCCGGCCCGCCCTGCGCGCCCTCTCCTATGGCACCCTCGCCCTCGCGGTCGTCGCCACGATGATCACCGGACTCGCCTGGCTGATCGCCCACAACGGGGCCTCGGACTCCGCGTCGGGCGGCAGCGCGGACTCGAAGGCGGGCGAGACGCAGGACAAGGGCGCCGACACCCCGGGCCCGCTCTCCGACCCGGAGCTGTACGTGTCCTGCTCCCGCCTCCTCGTCGAGGGGACGGTCACCGAGGTGCGGCCGGGCTCCGACCCGAGCAAACGGATCACGCTCGCCGTCACCCGCTCCTACCGGCCCGCCCACGGCCCGGCCGACGTCACGGTCGTCCTGCCCGCCGGTGCGTCTCCGGCACCGCGCCAGGGGCAGCACGTGCTGGTCGGCGTCCCGAAGGGCGCGGACACGGCGACCCTCTGGGCCGTCGGCGACGACGCCGTCGCCACGGACCGCGCCGCGATCGTGGACGCACTGGCCGACGCCGGTACGGTCACCTGCCCGACTGGCTGACGAACGGGAGGGGTGGGCGCCCGGACGGACGCCCGCCCCTTCACCGTCGTAGCGAGGGCTACGGCGTGACCTTCTCGATCTTGACGCTGTCCAGGCCCGCGATCGTCGACGCGCTCGCCGGCGCCGGCAGTGTCACGTGCCCGACCGGCTGACGAAGGGGAAGGGCGGGCGCCCGCACGGACGCCCGCCCCCCTCACTGCCGTAGCGACGGCTACGACGTGACCTTCTCGATCTTCACGCTGCCCAGGCCCGCGACCGTGCCGTGCGTGTCGACCAGTTGGACCTGGCCGAAGAACTCGCGGCCCGCCGGAGCGGCGGCCAGGGCGGTGACGCTGCCGGAGACGGTCGCCGAGGCGCCCGTGCCGAGCGTGACCGGCGTGGAGTCGTCGACGCTGACCGTGCCGAGCGCGGCCGAGTAGAAGACGTCCAGGTAGTCGTACGCGGTCGAGCCGGACGGCACCGAGTAGCCCGCGACCTCGACCGTGTACGTCCCGGCGGCCGGCGACGCGATGGACACCGCCTCCTCCGAGTCGCCGTCGGCGGAGGTGCCGACGACCGTCCCGGCGGCGTTCTTCACCGTCAGGTCCAGGTCCGCCGAGGTGTCCGAGACATTGCCGATGGACACGTCCAGCGAGGTGGCACCGGCGGGCACGTCGACCGTGGTGGTCTGCGTGACGCCCTCGGTGATGGTGGGCCGCGCGGTCAGCGAGGAGCCGAGCGGGCCGCCCTTCAACGTGCCGGTCAGGGCCGCGTAGTTGTTGGTCACCTTCCAGGAGGCGGCGGTCGGGGTGCCGACCTTGGCCTCGGGCACGGTCACGGTCTCCGGGTCGAAGGCCACGCCGAGCACGGTGGCGTCCAGCTTGTACGGGTTGTCGAGATACGGCGAGGTGCGGCGCGCCTCCACCTCGATCTCCCAGACACCGGCCTGCGGGTCGGCGTACGACCGCACGTCGGGCTTGCAGCCGTTGCCGTCGAGGTAGTTGTTGTAGCAGTACGGAGTACCCGTGTTGTCGACCGGAACGCCGTACGGATGGATGGAGATGAACCGCGTCTGGCTGTTCGCCTTCAGCCCGCTCATCGCGACCTCAAGGGCCTTGGCCCCGGCCGGGACGGTCACGAAGTACGACTGTGTGCTGTTGCGCTGCACCGAACTCGACTTGGAGTAGGTGTAGTTGACGGGCGTGGAGACCACGACCGTCGTCAGGACCTGCCGGTCGACGCCCTCGGTCTTCGGGTCGTCGACCTCCAGGATCGCGCTCTTGATGCCCGAACTCCGCGGCGCCGCCTGCACCTTGACGGTCACCGGCTGGTTCAGCGGCAGCTTGACCTCGTCCGAGCCGACGATCCGGAAGGTGTCACCGGCGTTGTTCTCGAAGTGCAGCTCGTGCCGAACGGCCTTGTCCGCGCCGCTGGTTCGCGTGATGACGACGTCGTACGTCTTCTTCGCGCCGGCCTTGAGGCCGCCCTCGCGGTCGTAGAGACCGGTGCCGAAGCCCGGGGTCACCAGGGCGGCGTCGAGCGCGGTGTCGACGGGTGCCTTGACCGTGTACGTGTGGGCGGTGGCGCCGTCCCTGATGGACTTCCACGCGTCCACGATGTTGATGAGGCCCGCGCCCTCCTCGTACGCCTGAACGCCCTTGATGTGATCGGCCGTTGAGGTCAGCGCCGTGCGCAGCGTCGCCGGGGTGAGCGCGATGTGCCGCTGCTTGGCGGCGCTCAGCAGCAGCGCGGAGGCGCCCGCGGCCTGCGGGGAGGCCATCGAGGTGCCCTGGAGCATCGAGTAGCCGGCCGGCAGCGAGTAGCCCGCCTCGGCGACCGGGGAGCCCGGCAGCCAGGTCTGGGTGGAGTTGATCGCGGCGCCGGGCGCGACGAGCGTCGGCGTGAAGCCGCCGTCCTCACGCGGGCCGCGCGAGGAGAACGGCAGCAGTTGGTACGAAGTCGACACCTGCGAGCCGTAGTTGGCGGCCCACGTCTGCTTCGAGATGGAGGCGCCGACCGAGATCACCTTGTCGGCGAGGCCGGGGTCCCCGATGGTGTTCGCGCCCGGACCGGAGTTCCCGGCCGAGATCACGAGCTGCACGCCGTAGGTGTCGATGAGCCGCGTGTACAGCTCGTTGCGCGCACCGCTGCCGTCGTTCAGCGCGGGCAGGCCGCCGATCGACATGTTGACGATGTCGACACCGCGGTTGACGACGAGGTCGATCATGCCCTCGGTGAGCGCCACGTTGGTGCAGCCGCCGGTCCAGGTGCAGGCGCGGGACGACACGATCTTCGCGCCCGGGGCCTCGCCGCTCATCTTGCCGCCGAACAGGCCGTTGGCCGCGGTGATACCGGCGACGTGCGTGCCGTGCTCGGACTCGATGACCCCGATGTTCACGAAGTCGGCGGTCTTGCCGACCCAGGACCCGCCGTACGGGTCCATCGGGACGTCCTTGCGGATCTGCACGACGAACGGCTGCCGCTCGACGACGTCCGTCGCCGGGTTGTCGGTACCGAAGTACCCGATCTGGTAGCCGTCCTTGTACGGCTTCATCGGGGTGTCGTCGCCGAAGTCCTGGTTGTTGTTCAGGTCGACCGTCACCGTCCCGGCCGCCGCGTCGTAGAGCACGCCCCACGAGTCGGTGGTGTCACCGTCCCGGTTCGCGTCGCCCGCCGCGTCACCGCCGGTGGTGTACGACTCCTTGAACGTGCTGATCTCGTACGACCCCGCGGGCGCCGTCCACGTCGAACCGCCGTAGGTGAAGGTCGGCCCTGTGACGGCCGACACCATCGGGCGCCAGGTCTGGTCGCCGTCGACGATCGGGTCGGTCGAGGTGACCCAGTCGACGATCTTGCGCTCGCCGGTGGTGGTCTTCTGCAGCGCGGGGTGACCGAGGTCGACGCCGGAGTCGAGGATGCCGATGGTGATGCCCCGGCCGTCCGCCTTCGGGTTCTTCTTCACGAAGTCGACGGCGCCCGTCTCGAAGGACGGGTTGTACGGGTTCTCGGCGGGGGTGGTCTTGCTCGGCCCGGAGTAGGTGGCCGTCGTCTTGGTGGCGCTCTTCGCGGTGTCCGCGCTCGGTGTCGGATCGTCGAGCGCGATCTCCTGCCGCAGGTCGATGGCCTGCACGGAGGACAGCTTCGCGGCGGCGGCGATCGCCGAGTCCGCCTTGGCCGTGGGGACAGTGGCGCGGACGTACCCGAGCTTGTCGTAGGTGCGGCCCACGGAGCCGCCCTTGACCGCGTCCAACTGCCCGGCGACCTGCTCGGTCTGGCCGGGAGCGGTGGCGATCATCATCGTGACGTTCTTGTCGCCGTCGGCCTTGGCGGCGGCCAGCAGATCGGCGTCGTCCGAACCGAGCTTGGCGGCGGCGGACTTGACGGTGCCGTCGGCGGGAGTACTGCTCGACGGCGCGTCGGCGGAGAAGGCCATGGGTATCGGCCCGGCCGCGGAGAGCGCGGCGACGAGACCGGCGGCCACGGATATCCGGGCCACGCGTCTCTTGGGGGTGAGGGTCATCGGCATCCCTTGTAGGTGAAGAATCCAGTGCCGGACGAGCGCACAGCTTTACCCAAGGGACAGTTGTTTGGGAAGAGTTGACCGAAACGATATGGACGTATGGGGAAAACCCCCTATGTGAACCGGGGGTTCAGGACTCCTTCGTGCGGGCGTAGTGGCGGGACGCTTTCGCGCGGTTGCCGCAGGCCGCCATCGAGCACCAGCGGCGGGTGCCGTTGCGCGAGGTATCGAAGAAGTGCAGGACGCACGCCTCGTGGGCGCAGCGGCGGATGCGGTCGGGGGCGGTGGAGAGCAACTCCAGGTAGTTGCGCGCCGCGAGCCATCCGGGACCCCACCTCGGGTCCCTGAACTCGGGGATCTCGCCGGGACCTTCAGCGGTGAGGGTGGCCCGGATCCTGCCCTGATCGAGTACGAGGTCGAGGTCCTCCGTCCGGGCGCCGTCCACCGCCTTGCTGAGCGCGTCGCGCGCGATCTTGGTGTGCAGCAGGGTGATCGGATTCGCCTCGAACCGCCCGTCGAGCCCGTTCGCACCGAGCCACACCGCGAGCCCGCCGGGGCTGGTGAGCAGATCCTGCACGGCCCCGTCCCGCATCCACCGCGTGTTGAGCAGATCGAGGGCGAGCGGCTCGCCGACGAGCGGCCGGGGGCCGGGGGCTGGGGCGGCGGTGGGGGTCATGGAGAAGCTCCCTTCTGATCTAACCGGTCAAGACTACGTGACCGGTTGACCCTCTCTAATCTAACCGTTAACGTCATCTACAACGGTTATGTCAGAGGAGGGCTTTTCCATGACCCTGCACGCCGGCCACATCGGCCTGAACGTCACCGACCTCGACCGCTCGCTCGCCTTCTACCGGGACGTCCTCGGATTCGCACTGCTGGCCGAGGGCAAGGAGGACGACCGCCGGTACGCCTTCCTCGGCGACGGCGGCGACCACCCCGTCCTCACTCTGTGGCAGCAGGCGCAGGGGCCGTACGGCGGTGACCGCGCCGGTCTGCACCACCTGGCGTTCACGGCCGACTCGATCGAGCAGGTCGGGCGGTACGAGGAGGCGCTCAAGGCCTACGGCGCCGACTTCGCGTACGAGGGTGTGGTGGCCCACCGCGAGGGCGCGGCCTCGGGTGGCATCTTCTTCCACGACCCGGACGGCACCCGCCTGGAGATCTCCGTGCCACACGGCGCCGAGAACGCCCCGGCTCCGCACACCGACGCCCCGACCTGCGGCTTCTTCTAGCCAAGGGGACGGTCAACGAGCCAAGGAGGCAGTCGTGGAGACCTATCACGCGGGTTCCCGTGCCGTGCAGGACCGTGCGGGGGTGCGTGATCTCGCCGATCACGTCGGACAGATCATCGGCCAGGGCATCAAACCCGTGGCCGCCGCCTTCCTCGAACTCCAGCCCCTCCTGATCCTGGGCGCGGCGGCCCCGGCGACGGGCCGGGTCTGGGCGTCTCCGCTCACCGGCCCACCCGGTTTCGTCCGGGCGACGGGCCCGCACCAGATCTCGGTCACCGGCGGAACTGGTGCCACCGACCCCCTGACCCCGGCCCTCGCCCAAGCACGGGACCTGCCTGTCGGCACGGTCGCCCTCGATCCCCGCACCCGCCGCCGTATGCGAGTCGACGGCCGACTCCGGTCCACCGCACGGGGGTTCGCGATCGAGGCGGAGCGGGTGTTCGCCAACTGCCCGAAGTACATCCAGCGCAGAGAGTCCTACGAGACGCTCACCGACCGCGAGCCCGTGGCTACCCGGATCGGCGACCAACTGACCCCGACCCAGGCCGAGTTCATCGCCGCGGCCGACACCTTCTTCCTCGCCAGCGTCCACGAGCACGGCGCCGACGCCAGCCACCGGGGCGGCAACCCGAGCTTCGTGCAGGCCGTTTCACCCCACGAGCTGACCTGGCGGGACTACCCGGGCAACGCCATGTTCCTCACCCTCGGCAACCTGGCCACCGACCCACGCGCCGGCCTCCTCTTCCTCGACTGGGACACGGGCTCGACACTCCAACTCACCGGTGAGGCACGGACGGAGTTCGGCGCGGACGGAGAGCGCAGGGTGCGCTTCACCCTCGCCGAGGCCGTCGAGAGCCCCGGCGCGCTCCCGCTGCGCTGGTCCGCCCCCGAATACTCACCTGCCAATCCGGAGCCGGCACGCTAGCGTCTGCGGGTGCGCAAGAAGCTGAGGGTCGCCGCCTACGCCGTCTGTGTCCGTGACGGGCAGCTCCTGCTGGCTCGCTCGCCCGCCGAGGGTGGCGGGTATGAGTGGGTGCTGCCCGGGGGTGGCATGGATCACGGCGAGCATCCGAACGACACGGTCGTGCGGGAACTGGAGGAGGAGACCGGCTACCAGGTCGAGATCACCGGATTCCTCGGAATGGACTCGTTCCACTACCCCCACCTCCGCCGCTTCGGACGCACGACGGACCACCAGGGCCTCCGGCTCGTCTACGAGGCCCGGGTCGTCGGCGGTGAGCTGCGGCACGAGATCGGCGGCTCCACCGACATGGCCGCCTGGCACCCGCTGGACGAAGTGCCCGGCCTCACCCGGGTCAGGTTGATCGACGTGGCGCTGCGGCTGTGGCGGGAGCGGCCGGCCGTCGGGCGGGTCCCGGAATAGCTTCAGTACCCCGCCAGATGAACACTGAGTAGCCGCCCCCCGGCGGCTCGACGAGCGTTCGCGAACGCACAGGGGGCGCCAAGATCCACGTACGGTGATCGGCGCTACGCGTTGCCGTCTCGTTTACGCGCAGGTCATCCCCGATGCCAAGCATCCAGTACGAGCGGGAAGTTCGCGACCGCGATCGAAAACCGATCGACGCGAACCCCCGCGACCACTGCCGACGCAGTTCGTACTCGGGGAGATCGCGCCATGTCGCGCACACGCTCTGTCGCCAGCTCCGCGCTGGGGGTCAACCGCCGTACCGTCCTCGCCGCCACCGCGGCCGTGTCCGTCTCCGCAGGTGTCGGTTACGCCCTGAGGCCCACCGACAGCCAGGCCGCCACCACCGACGCCGCAGGCACCAACGCCGCCGAGGCGCCCGTCGCGCACTCCCGCGTCGCGCCCGCCGCACCCCTCGCCCCGTACACCAAGGGCACCACTCTCGCCACGGTCGCCGCCCCGCGCACCGGCTCCGGTTTCCGCCGCCTCGGTGACGGCGCCGGGTGGAAGCGCGTCGTGCGCGCCGACCTCGCCGCCGCCAAGTCCGGGCGCGCGGGCCGCCGTACGGCACTCGCCTCGTTCGTGCAGTTCACCGACCTGCACCTGATGGACAGCCAGCACCCGCTGCGCCTGGAGTACCTGCGCTCGACCGACAAGCACGCCTGGCGCCCGCACGAGGCGCTGACCGTGCAGGGCGGGATCTCGCTGGTCGAGCGGGTCAACGCGCTGCGCGGCGCCCCGGTGACCGGCTCCCCGCTGCACTTCGTCATGACCACCGGCGACAACACGGACAACAACGCCAAGTCCGAGCTGGAATGGTTCATGAAGATCATGAGCGGCGGCCGCTTCACCCCCAACACGGGTGACCCGCGTCACTACGAAGGCGTCCAGAGCAGCGGCCTCAAGCTGTACTGGCAGCCCGAGTCCACCCTCCGTGACGGCGACAAGCAGGTCGGCTTCCCGCACCTCAAGGGCTTCCTGGCCGCCGCGATCCGCGAGGTCCGCAGCCCCGGCCTCAACCTGCCCTGGTATTCCACGGTCGGCAACCACGACGCGCTGCCGCTCGGCTGCTTCGGCTCCCACGCCGACCCCTACCTCACCGAACTCGCCATCGGCGGCAAGAAGTTGATGACCGCGACCGCGGCCGAGGCGAAGAAGCTGCAGAACTCGATCCGGGACGCCAAGGACCCCAAGGGCACCGGCTACCGCGACTTCCTCAAGGCGCACGCCCGCTCCATGCACTCGGTCACCCCGGATGAGAAGCGCGCCCCGTACACCCAGGCCGAGTACCTCAAGGCTCACCTGGACCCGGCCTACCAGGGCCTCGGCCCGGTCGGCCACGGCTACTCCTCCGCGAACGTCGACGCGGGCACGCAGTACTACGCGTTCCGCATCGCCGACGACGTGATCGGCATCAGCCTCGACACCACGGACGCGGGCGGCCACTACGAAGGGTCCATCGGGGCAGCGCAGTTGAGGTGGCTGGACAAGACGCTGCGCGACAACAAGGACTCGTACGCGGTGATCTTCAGCCACCACACCAGCAAGACGATGGACAACACCCGCCCCGACCCGGCGCACCCCACCGAGCGCCGCTACGAGGGCTCGGCGGTCATCGCCCTGCTCGGCAGCCACCCGAACGTGCTGGCCTGGGTCAACGGCCACATCCACCGCAACGTGATCACCCCGCACTCGGCACCCGACGGCCGCAGCTTCTGGGAGATCTCCACCGCCTCGCACGTCGACTATCCCCAACTCGCCCGTGTCATCGAGCTGGTGGACAACAAGGACGGCACGCTCTCGCTCTTCACCACCCTGATCGAGTCCGCGGCCCCGCACCGCACCGACTTCTCCGACCTCACCCAGACCGGCCTCGCGGCCCTCTACCGCGAACTGTCGTACAACGCGCCGGGTTCCAGCACCGCGCTCGGCGGCGACGCGAAGGACCGCAACACGGAGCTGATCCTCAAGAAGAGCTGACCCGGGGAAAGGCTGAAACTCGCTCAACTGACCCATAGGCGGGCAACCTTCACGCTGTCCCACCGTGTCCCTCCCCCCGACCGAGCCGACCCGGGCTCAACCGAGGGGGAAGACATGGCAGTTGCAGTGCGTACGGCGCTGATGGGTGCGACGGCGGTCGCGGTCACCGTGGCTCTGGCGGGACCCGCGACGGCGGCGCCCGCCGGAGGGAACCACGCGGCGACCCGGCAGGCGCTGAAGGCGGCCGTCGAGGACGGTGTACCGGGCGTGACCGCCACGGTGAAGGACGGGGGCGCCACGTGGTCGGCGACGGCCGGTGTGGGCAACCTCCGCACCGGCAAGGGGCGTTCGACCGACGACCGGTACCGGGTGGGCAGCATCACCAAGACGTTCGTGGCGACGGTGCTGCTCCAACTGGAGGCGGAGGGCCGCCTGTCGCTCGACGACACGGTGGAGAAGTGGCTGCCGGGCGTGGTCCAGGGCAACGGCAACGACGGCGCCAGGATCACGATCCGCCAGCTCATGAACCACACCAGCGGCATCTTCAACTACACGGCCGACGACGACTTCGGCCGTACGTACTTCCTCAAGGACGGCTTCTTCCAGCACCGTTACGACACGAAGACCCCGGCCGACCTGGTGGCGATCGCCATGTCCCACAAGCCGAACTTCGCGCCGGGCACGTCGTGGAGCTACTCCAACACGAACTACGTGCTCGCGGGCATGGTGATCCAGAAGGTCACCGGCCACTCGTACGCCACGGAGATCCGCCACCGCGTCATCGACCCCCTGAAGCTGACGGCGACCTCGCTCCCGGGCACGAAGGCGACCCTCCCGAGCCCGAGCAGCCGCGCCTACGGCAAGCTGGCGGAGACGGCGACGGGCCCGACGTACGACGTCACGAACCTCAACCCGTCCATCGCCTCCTCGGCCGGCGAGCTGATCTCCGACTCCTCGGACCTCGACCGCTTCTACAGCGCGCTGCTGCGCGGAAAGCTGCTCCCGGCGAAGCAACTGAAGGAGATGAAGACGACAGTGGCGGCCGGCGACAGCCCGACCACGCGCTACGGCCTCGGTCTCGCCGACATCACACTGCCCTGCGGCGTCCACGTCTGGGGCCACGACGGCGGCATCCACGGCTCCCAGTCCGCGGCCGTGACCACGGCGGACGGCAGGCACTCGCTGGCGTTCAACTTCAACGGCGACTGGTCAGGGGACGCGGGAGCGGTGGTGGTGGGGGAGTTCTGCGGGACGTGAGAACGGCCCCGTGTGGCGGTTGATGAGGAGCAGCACGCAGCAGACGAGGAAGCAGGCAAGTCCCGCGTACAGCAGGGGCGAGACCCAGAACCACACTTCTTCGGTGCTGTGGCCGCTGGTCCATTGGCAGGTGAGGGACGGAGGGAAGCTGTCCACGTGCACGGAGGTCAGCCTGTAGTCCCGCCCGGCGTCCATGTACACACCGTCGCCGGTCCTGTCGCCGCACAAGTCCTTCGGGTTCGTAAAGGCGAGCCCGTAGAGGGTTCCGGCCCCGTAGGCGGCGATCGCGGCCGCGATTCCGGTGACCGCCCAGCGGGCCGGCCGCGAGGGCTTCTTCCTGGTCACCCACAGCGCGTAGGGAATCGCGCCGACGGCGAAAAGGAAGATGGTGATCGCGGGTGGACCGAAGAGAGCGAACACAGACACCATGCACCTGACATTAGCCCGCGGCACCGATCTTGCCCGGCCCGTAAACCTCTCACGAAATAATCATCAAAATTGTTAACAATCTGTGGCTCCGCCTCAGGCTACCGCCCTACAGTCTGGGACTCGTCAGTAACTTCCCGCACAAGGAGGCCCACAGGTGGAGATCAACCGTAGGACCGTTCTCCGGACCGCTACGGGCGCCGCCGCGCTGGTCGCGTTCGGAACCGCCGAGGGCGCGACCGGCACGGCATTCGCCGCCACCTCGTCGTCGAGCAGCTCGTCGAGCACGGCCTCGGCGTACTCGCTGGAGTTCGATCCCACCGCCTGGTCGTACGACGCGACGAACGACGTGTACTACCAGATCGGCAAGGTGTTCGTCACGAACCCGGCCGCCACGGACTACGAGAACCTGTCGATCTACGTTCCGGGCGCCTACCTGACGGCGACCAAGAACAGCGACGGTACGACGTACACCGCGAAGCCCAACCCGAAGGGCACCGTCGGCGCCTACTCGGGCCGCACGGCGCCCATCGTGATACCGGTCAACACCCCCGGCTACGCCGCGCAGAAGCCGGCCACGTCCTACAGCTACACCAGCGTCTCGCAGTACCTGAAGGCCGGGCAGATCTACGTGTGGCCCGGCCTGCGCGGCAAGGACAGCTCGACCAGCACCCGCAACGACGCCGCCCCCTGGGCCGTGACCGACCTCAAGGCCGCGATCCGGTTCCTCCGGTACAACAAGAGCCTCCTGCCCGGCAGCACGGACGACATCGTCCTGTTCGGCATGAGCGGCGGCGGCGCCCAGGCCAGCGTGGGCGGTTCATCCGGCGACAGCCCCCTCTACTACCCGTACCTGCGCTCCCTCGGCGCGGCGATGGAGGACGCCCATGGGCGCCCCCTCAGCGACGCGGTCGCCGGCGTCATGGCCTGGTGCCCGATCACCAACCTCGCCGAGGCCAACCTCTCCTACGAGTGGAACATGGGCCAGTTCGCCTCCACCGGCACCCGCGCGTCCACCACGTGGACCAGCGCCTACTCGGCGGACCTCGCGAAGGCCTGGCCGAAGTACCTCAACCGCCTCGGCCTGCGCGACGAGCACGGCAAGCGCCTTCAACTCGCCGATTCCAGCGACGGCACCTACCTGGCGGGCAGTTACTACGACCACCTCATCAAGGTGATCACCACCTCGCTGAACAACTTCCTCTCCGACAACACCTTCCCGTACACCATCACCACGCAGGGCGGCCCGCCCGGATCGGGCCAGACGGGAACCTCGACCACGTACGCGACGGTCGAGGACTACATCGCCTACCTCAACACCAGCAGCACGTGGGTCACTTACGACGCCACGACCAACACCGCCACGGTGTCCGGCCTCGAAGGCTTCGTCGACAGCCAGAAGAACGCGAACAAGCCGGTCGGCGCGTTCGACGGCTACTCCCGCGGCCAGGGCGAGAACAGCGTCTTCGCGATGGCGCTCAACGACCCGTCCCACTTCGCCCCGCTCACGCGGGACGTCGTCCGCGCGAACGAGTCGAAGTACGCGACGTTCTCCGACTGGAACACCGACTACGGCTCCGCGTCGTACGACAGCGACTTCGCGCAGAAGGACACCGTCGGCAAGGACATGATCTGGCGGGGCAACGCCTACAACCCGCTGTACTTCCTCGCCCCCACCCTCGGCGGCTACCGGCGCTCCACGGTCGCCCGCCACTGGCGCATCCGCACGGGCATCATGCAGGGCGACACGGCCAACACCACGGAGATCAACCTCCAGTTGGCCCTGGAGAACTACGGCGTCGACTCCGTCGACTTCGCCACGGTCTGGGCCATGGCGCACACCATGGCCGAGCGCACGGGCGACTCGACGACGAACTTCATCAGCTGGGTGGAGACCATCGTCAAGTAGCCGTTGCTTGGGACACTCCGGGCGCCTGACCGAGCGGTTTCGGTCGGGCGCCCGGTTCGTTGTCAGAGGTGCGCGAGGAACGGTGCCCAGGCGGAGGCGGGGAGGTGCAGCGCGGGGCCGGTGGGGTTCTTGGAGTCGCGGATGGCGATTTCCCCGGGGGCGGGGAGGGCGGCTTCGACGCAGTTGTTGCCTGTGCCGTCGCTGTAGGACGACTTGAACCAGGTGAGTTCGGGGGTCATGGAGTTACAGCTCTCGTTGCAGTCGGTGCAGGAAATCGGACGTGTCCTCAGGGGGTAGCGCTGATGCTGTCATGGCTTCGAACCGGCGTGTGAAGAGGTCTACTTCACGGGGCTTGTCCGACGTCGAGAGGGCTCCCCAAGCGTTGTCGATCTGGACGCGTGGCGGGAACTCGTTGCCGAAGTCGAGGATCGCGAAGTCATGGGTGGCCCGGTAACTCCAGCGGTACGGCAGAACCTGGATGGTGACGTGGTCCCATGACGACAACGTCCCCAGCCGTGCGTACTGTTCGTGCATCACTTCGGCACCTCCGACCGGGTACCGCAGGGCGGCCTCTCCGAGGATGACGTGCAGCCTGACCGGGGCTTCTCGGGTCAGCACCTCCTGGCGTTCCATCCGAACTGCCACGCTACTGCGGATGACTTCGGTCGTGGTCTCCTCGATCGGCTTCTGTACCTCGTGCAGAGCGCGCGCATATCGCTCGGTCTGGAGCAGGCCGTACACCAGCGTCGGGTGGTACGCCTTCATGGACTGGGCCTCCGGCTCCAGCCCGACGAACGCCGGCATTCCCGCGGGCATCCGGCCCCGGTGCTGAGTGAGCCAATCCTGTTGGCCGGACTCCCGGTTGAGGCTGATCAGCGAATCGATGACCTCCTCGTCGTGGACTCCGTACTTGGTGAGCAGCTTCCGTAGGTCGCCCACATTGCGGAAGTTGAGGGAGCCCGTCTCGATGCGTTGCAGGGACGGCTCGGAGATCCGCAGGCCCTGGACGGCATGCCGACGAGTCATTCCCGTTCCGGTCTCCGTCTCGCAGTTCTCCCGTAACTGACGCAGTTGCAGGCCGAGTTCCAGCCGTTGTGCCGTGCGCCCGCGTTTCGTAGCCATGCGTACCGCCCTTGTGCTCCAGCACCTTGTGCTTGCCGTCGTGTGCGGAGTGTTACATCCCGTGAGCGGCCCGCGCAGCCGCTTGTGCAGATTCGGGCATAGTCCACTTTCTGAACTACTGAATTTTCAGCGGTAGTTCGATTGCAGCTCCGGGTGCGGGACGAACACGCTGGTGCAACCCCCTACTTGGAAGGCAGCCATGCACTGGTCCACCAGCTACCCGCTGACCACCCCCAGCGTCCGCCTCGCCCGCCTCCACACCCGCCGCCACCTCACCCTCTGGAACTGGCCCGGCGACATCGAGGACGCAGTCCTGGTCACCTCCGAGCTGGTCGCCAACGCCGTCCGACACGGCCGGCTCCCCGGGCACGAGCTGTGGCTGCGGATGGCCGTAGACGAAGAAGAGAAAAACGAGCTGACGATTGACGTCTCGGACCCCGTCCGAACCCTCCCCGTGATCCGCCCCGAGTCCGACGAAGCGGAAGGCGGCCGGGGTCTCCTCATCGTCTCCGGAGTCGCCGCCTCACTCGACTGGTTCCTCCGCGACGACCTCGGCAAGACCGTCCGCGCCCGCCTGGCCTGCGGCTCGTTCCAATTGACCCGCGGATAACCAACCGGACTCAGACACGAGACACCGAGTTCATTCGTACGAAATGTCCGTGCCGCCTCATAACGGCTAACCCGCTGTTCACGGGGATGGCTCGATTCATACGCAAGGCGGGTGGTCGTGTGCGCGCGAGACACGAACTGCACGTGCTGTCGGTCTACGAAGGCTTCTTCTCCGGGGGAGCCCGAATCGTCCACAGCGACGTCATCATGGGACTCGTGGAGGGCGGCCAGCATCATTCGGTGCTGAGCATCCACGGCGAAGTACATCGAGAAGCGACCCGGCAGGCCATGGAGAACGACGCCTGCTATCAGCGACTGACCGCGGCCGGCGTCGGTGTCTCCACCCTCGGCCGCAGCTTCGGCGGCGACCGGGATCCCGACGGCACCGTCAGCGACGGCTTCACCGGACCCGAGCTGGCCGACGCGGCCCGCGCCCTGGCCGGCGCCGATGTCGTCCTGTCGCTCAAGGAGCAGCCGCTCTCCCTGCTGAACCAGGCGGGTCTGCCCCGCCGCCCGGTCGTCGTGACCCTGCACCGCTCGGACCCCGAACACCAGGGCGCCGCCCTCGACGAGCTGAAGACCGCCATCGCGGACGGCAAGGTCGTCGCCTGTGTCTGCTGCGCGGAGTCCACCCGCGATGCCTACCAGGCCGCCGGCATCCCGTCCGAGGTCCTCCACGTCATCCCCAACGGTGTCGATCTGCTGCGCTTCCGGCCCGACCCGGCCCGGCGGCTCGCGTTCCGCGCGTCCCTCGGCATCCCGGACACCGCCCCCGTCGTGGTGTTCGCCGCCCGCTACGCCGCGATGAAGAACATCCCGCTCTTCCTCCGCGCCGCCCGTGCATGGCTACGGCGTGAACCGGCCGGTCATGTGCTGATGTGCGGCACGGGCATGACCGCCGACGACCAGCCCGCCCTCTCCGCCGACATCGACGACGCCTTCGGGGACGAGCGAGCCGATCTCGCCGACCGGCTCCATCTCCTCGGCGTGCGGCGTGACATGGAGACCGTCTACGCCGGGTCCGACGTCGTCGCGCTGACCTCGTCCTTCGGCGAGGCCGCGCCCCTGTGCCTGATCGAGGGCATGATGTGCGGGGCCGTACCCGTCGCCACCGATGTCGGCGACAGCGCCTCCATCGTCGCCGGGCACGGCATCATCACGCCCTCCGACCCGGACGCCATCGCGTCCGCCTGGACCGAGGCGGTCGTAGGTCGTACGGAGTTCGCCCGGGCGCATGCCCGCAGCCGTGAACGCTTCAGCCGTACGCGCATGATCGCCTCGTACGCCGCCCTCATCGACGGCCTCCACGCTGGGCACTCGACCACCACGGCCACTCCTCCTCCGCTGCCCGAACCCCTGTAGACACGCATGAGGAGGGGCCATCGGTCCGACCGGTGGCCCCTCCTCTCCCCTCCTGATGCGGTCCCGGTCCGTCACTACCGGGGCAGCACCACGACATACGCGGCGGGATCGCGGTCGCTGGACGCCATCAGCGCCGTACGGACCACCGCCGCCTGCTGATCCATCGCGTCACGCAGCTTCTTCGGCGTGATGTGGACGACCGTGATGCCGAGCCGTTCCAGGTGCTCGCGCTTGCGTGCGTACTCCGACCACAGGGCGTCGTCGTCCTGCCGATGGCCTTGACGGGGCGCGCGGGTGTCGAGTTCCACCGCGACGGCCTGTTCCGGCCAGTACGCGTCCAGGCCGCCAAGTTGGGGGCCGCCGGGCAGCCGGAGATCCACGTTCCACACCGGGTCGGGGAGGCCGTACTCGCTCACCATCCGGTAGAGGCGGTCCTCGGCGATCGCGCGGCCCTCGGCCAGCAGCGAGTCCACCGCGTCCACCACGTGCGGGCGGCTGAGCAGCTTGGCGTTGTTCAACTCCCGTACCACCGCGGCCGGTTCGCAGTGGCCGCCGCGTACCGCCTCGGTGAGCAGCACGCGGACCGCGTTCGCGTCGGACAGTTCGGCCACCGCGTCCGCGAGGGCGCGCGGCACCGGGGCGACCGGGACGCCCTGCACCTGCTGCGGGGTGGGGAGCGCCGGGGTGCGGACGATGCGGGCGCAGCCCGTCGAGCGCAGCCTGCGCAGCCGGGGGACCAGGACGTCGATGCGGTCCAGGGACGGCAGCGGCGGGGCCGAGGCGAAGCCGTGCAGGGTGAGGGCGGCGAGGCCGGTGACCATCGTCTCGGCGTACGTCGGGCGGTGCGGTTCCTCCGCGCCGGGCTGGACCGGGACCCCGGTCGTCCGCTCCCGCGCCGCGTACAGCAGCACCGCGTGCAGCCGCTCCTCGCCGGTGGGCGGGCCGGGGTGCAGCAGGACGATGCCGGGGAGGAACTGCTGCCAGGGGCCGCCGGGGCGGCACTGCTCGTTCACCTCGGCGGCCGGGACGCCGTGCGACCGGAGCTGAACCGTCGTCAGGACGCGGCGGTGCACCTCGGAGAGGTGGCTGAGGGGGCGGGGGGAGAGCGGGGTGTTGTGGTTCATGAACCGGGGTTTCCCGCGCCGGATCCGGTCCCTAACCGCTGTTACACACCCGTCGACAAATACAGACAACGCGGTACTAAAGGACAGGCGTTCGGGTGCCGAGTAGGCGCTGAAAACCCCTGGTCCAGATGGGTGGCACCAGGGGTTACGGCTGCGATTACCTGTATTCAGTAACGGTCACACAGAGGCCAATCACAGGCCAAAGGATCAGTCCCTGACGGCGACCGCCTGCGCCCGCAGCGCCCGCGCCAGATCGTCCCGTGCCTCCAGCACCAGCCGCCGCAGCGCCGGCGCGGCCCCCTCGTGCGCGGTCAGCCACGCATCCGTCGCGTCCAGCGTCGCCTGCCCGTCCTCGGCGGTCGGGTGCGCCGGGAACAGGCCCCGCACCACGTCCATGCCGATCTGGATCGTCCGCTTTTCCCACACCCGCTCGATCGCCGCGAAGTACTTCTCCGTGTACGGCGCGAGCAGCTCCCGCTGCGAGGGCTGCGCGAACCCCGCGATGGTGGCCTCGACGAGAGCGTTGGACAGGGAGTCCGACTCGACGACCTGCGCCCACGCCTGCGCCTTCACGGCCGCCGAGGGACGCGCGGCGAGACAGCGGACCTGGTGGCGCTTGCCGGACGCGGTGTCGTCGCGGGCGAGTTCGGCGGCCACCGCGGACTCGTCCGCCGCGCCGTGCGCGACCAGCGGCTCCAGGAACGCCCAGCGCAGCTCCTGGTCGACGGCCAGGCCCTCGATCTTCTCCGTACCGTCCAACAGGCCCTGGAGCAGCGCCAGTTCGTCCGGCGCCAACGCCACCGACGCGTAGAAACGCGCCCACGCCAACTGCTGCTCACTGCCCGGCTCGGCGTCCCGCAGATCCCGCAGCGCGATGTGCGCCAGCAGCTTCGCGCCGGTCTCCCGCCACCACGGCGGCGAGTAGTTGACCAGCGCCGAGTTCGCCCAGCCGTGCAGCATCTGGAGCACACCGATGTCCGTCTCCCGGCGCCCGAACCGCATCACCAGATCGATGAAGTCCGGCGCGAGCAGCAACGCGTCCCGCGTCATGTTCCACAGCGCCGACCA
This sequence comes from Streptomyces sp. NPDC005492, assembly GCF_040605995.1. NCBI lineage: Bacteria > Bacillati > Actinomycetota > Actinomycetes > Kitasatosporales > Streptomycetaceae > Streptomyces > Streptomyces sp. NPDC005492. The sequence continues at coordinate 244,234 of NZ_JBEXDX010000010.1, read as the reverse complement.
GCACAGGGCACGGGCCATCGGGTCGGTGAGCGCGCCGAGGTGGTTGCGCAAGGTGACGAGGGACGTCGTGTCGAAGCGGGTCTTGGCGTACGTGAGGTCCTCGTCGTTGACGAGGATCAGCTCCGGGGCGTCCGCACCGGCCAGTTCCACCACGACCGTGCGCGGACCGTCGACGTCGACCTCGGCCCGCTCGTACCGCACGAGACGGTCGTTCTCCATGCGGTAGAGGCCCACCACGACCCGGTGCGGGCGGAGTTCGGGGTGCGACTCGGCGGCGTCCTGAAGCACCGTCAGCTCGGCGATACGGCCGCTCTCCACGTCCAACACCACTTGCGGGGTGAGGGAGTTGACCCCGGCCGTCTGCAACCACGACCGCGCCCAGGACGCCATGTCCCGGCCGCTCGTCTCCTCCAGCACCGACAGCAGATCATCGAGGCGCGTGTTGCCGTACGCGTTCCGCTTGAAATAGCGGCGCGCGCCCTCCAGGAACGCGTCCTGGCCGACGTACGCCACCAACTGCTTCAGTACGGAAGCCCCCTTGGCGTACGTGATGCCGTCGAAGTTGAGCTTCGCGTCCTGGAGGTCGCGGATGTCGGCGGTGATCGGATGCGTGGAGGGCAACTGGTCCGCGCGATAGGCCCACGCCTTGCGGCGGTTGGCGAAGGTGATCCAGGCATCGGTGAAGCGGGTCGCGCCGACGTTCGCGAACGTGCCCATGAAGTCGGCGAACGACTCCTTCAGCCACAGGTCGTCCCACCACTCCATGGTGACGAGGTCGCCGAACCACATGTGCGCCATCTCGTGCAGGATGACGTTGGCCCGGCCCTCGTACGACGCCCGCGTCACCTTCCCCCGGAAGATGAACTCCTCGCGGAAGGTGACGAGCCCCGGGTTCTCCATCGCCCCGAGGTTGTACTCCGGCACGAACGCCTGGTCGTACTTCCCGAACGGGTACGGGTAGTCGAAGTGGTCGTGGAAGAAGTCCAGCCCCTGCTTGGTGATCAGGAAGACGTCGTCGGAGTCGAAGTGCGGCGCCAGCCCCTTGCGGCACATCGCGCCGAGCGGGATCTCCAGCGTCGTACCGTCGTCGAAGGTACGGGAGTAGGAGTCCGTGACGTAGTGGTACGGGCCCGCCAGGAACGCCGTGATGTACGTCGAGATCGGCTTCGTCTCCGCGAACTTCCATACGCCGTCCGTGAGTTCACCGACGCCGTTGCTCCACACCGTCCAGCCCTCGGGCGCCCGCACCTCGAAGCGGAACGGCGCCTTGAGGTCCGGCTGCTCGAAGTTGGCGAAGACGCGCCGCGAGTCGGCCGGCTCGTACTGGGTGTAGAGGTAGGTCTCGCCGTCCTCGGGGTCGACGAAGCGGTGCATGCCCTCGCCGGTACGGGAGTACGCGCACCGCGCGTCGACGATCAGCTCGTTCTCGGCGGCCAGGTCCTCCAGTTGGATCCGGGAGCCGTCGAAGACCGCGCCCGGGTCCAGGTCCCTGCCGTTGAGCGAGACGGCGGTGACGCCCGGTGCGATCAGGTCCGCGAAGCTCGCCGCGCCCGGCTCGGCGCAGCGGAAGCGGATGGTGGTCACGGACCGGAAGGTCCGCGGCCCCTGCCCCTCTCCGGCGTCGTCACCCACCGCCGAGCGCAGGTCGAGGGACACGTCGTACCCGTCGACGGACAGCAGGGCGGCCCGCTCCCGGGCCTCGTCGCGGGACAGATTCTCACCGGGCACGGGCGGTACTCCCTCGGCAGGTGTTCGATATGTGGACAGGGGTGATCCTGCCATGCACACCTGTCGCCGGGCATCGGGAATGGGGACGGGGCGGTCTGGTGTTGCCCCGGGAAACAGGCGTATTCCCTAGGAGAGACATGTCCGAGACCGCGACCACCTCCTCGACCGGCTCCGCGAAGACCCCCGTCGACTTCTGGTTCGACCCGCTGTGCCCCTGGGCCTGGATGACCTCGCGCTGGGTGCTGGAAGTGGAGAAGGTCCGGGACATCGAGGTCCGCTGGCATGTGATGAGCCTCGCCGTGCTGAACGAGGACCGTCTCGACGAGCTCCCCGAGCAGTACGCCGAGAACATGCGCCCCGGCGGCAAGTCCTGGGGCCCGGTCCGTATCGCGATCGCCGCCCAGCAGCTGTACGGCAACGACGTCGTCGGCAAGCTGTACACCGCGCTCGGCACCCGCATCCACAACGAGGGCATGGGCGTGACCAACGAGTCCATCGCCGCCGGCCTGGCGGACGCGGGCCTGCCGGCCGAGCTGATCGACTACGCCGAGAAGGACACCTACGACACCGAGCTGCGTGCCTCCCACAAGGAGGGCATCGAGAAGGTCGGGCAGGACGTCGGCACCCCCGTCATCGCCGTCCCCGGCCCCGACGGCGAGCAGATCGCCTTCTTCGGCCCGGTCGTCACCCCCGCCCCCAAGGGCGAGGAGGCGGCCCGCCTCTGGGACGGCACGATCGCGGTGGCCTCGGTCCCCGGCTTCTACGAGCTCAAGCGGTCGCGGTCCAAGGGCCCGGACTTCAGCAACCTGTAGGGACTACTCGTCCGGCTTGGGGAAGAAGCCGCCGTCCTGCCAGTTCAGGTGCCGCTGAAAACGGCGGCACCCCGGGACGGCACACCGTATGTACGCCTCGGGGGCGAAGTCCGGCTTCTGCCCCCGGACGTACACCTTCTCCTTGTCGTCCAGATCACGGAACTCCCGCAGCGGCCCACGGCAGCCGGGACACCACTTGTGCACCATGTCGAACCTCCACGCGAGAGCGTAAGCGCCCCCGGGGCAGTACCGCAGCCCGAGATCAGACCCCGCCGCGCTCACGTCCCCGCGCCGTCGCCAGCCGCGCGAGATGGTCGGCGTACCCCTTGGCGTAGTACGCGGCCCGCCCCGGGTCCGGCTCGACGACCTCCGTCGGCCGGGTCCAGGCGGCCGTGTCGAGCGGGACCCCGTACCGCTCGGCCGCCGCGAGCACCGCACCCCGCGCCCCCACCTCGCCCTCCACGACCCGCAGCGGCCGGCCCAGGACATCCGCGAGAAGCCGCATCCAGGCGGGGCTGCGCGTCCCGCCGCCGCACACCGCGAGGGAACCCGTCAGCCCCGCCGCCTCCAGACAGTGCCGGGCCGCGTACCCGATGCCCTCGCAGGTCGCGCGGATCAGATCGGCGGGGGTCGACTCCAGGGAGACGCCGGTCAGTTCGGCGCGGAGGCGGGGCTCGACGAAGGGCGCGCGTTCGCCGGAGGGCGCGAAATACGGGAGCACGCGTACGCCATTCGCGCCGGGCGGGGTCGCCGCGAGGAGCCCGTCCACCTCCTCGTGCCGGACGCCCGTCGTCGACAGCACCCAGTCCAGGGCCGCCGTACCGACCATCGCGGGCATGGCACGCAGCCAGTGCCCCGGCCGGTCGAGGGAGATGTACAGGCCGGCCGGCTCACCGGTCAGGTCCAGCTCGGTGGTCGCGACCAGGCTGGCCAGACAGGTCCCGACGATGAGCAGCCCGTCCCCGGGCTCCGTCACACCCGCGCCGAGCGCGCAGGCGGGCAGGTCGTACGGCCCGTTCGCGATGCGGGTGCCTGCGGGCAGGCCCCCCTCGCCGAGTGTCTCGGCCGTCGCGACGGGGTCGCTGACCGGGGCCAGCAGCCTCCGGCGCCGGGTCAGACCGAGAAGTTCGACGACACCGTTGTCGTACGACCGCGTCCGGGGGTCGAGGAACGGCATCGACGCGTCCGACACGTCGGTGGTGGCGGGCGCGCCCGTCAGCCGCTGGAACACCATGTCCTTGCAGTACAGGGCGTGCGCGGCCGCGTCCAGCGACTTGGGCTCGTACGCCGCGAGCCAGGCCAGCAGCGGGCCGGGACACCCCGGGAACATCGCGCTCCCCGTCCGCCGGAACACCGTCTCGAACGTCCCGTCCGCCAGCCACTGGTCCAGCAGTTCATGCGCCCGCCCGTCCATCCAGGACGCCGCCGCCCGCACCGGCCGCCCCTCCGCGTCCACCAGCCACACCCCGTCGCCCTGCCCGGTGAGCCCGGCCAGCTCGATCGGGCCGTCAACCTCTGCGGTGAGTTCGCTGAGCACGGCGACCACCGCGCCGTAGACCTCGTCCATGTCCTGCTCGACGAACCCGCCGTGCATCGACAACTCCACGGGCCTTGCGAATACGGCGAGTTGACGGCCTGTGGTGTCGAAGGCGGCGGCCTTCACCGTGGATGTGCCTACGTCGATTCCCACGTACACAACAACCTCCTCGGAGTTGGTGACACTGCTCAGGTCAGGCTGTGTGCCAGCGGTTGCCCACGTGTCCAACGCCCCACCTCCGCCGCCGCGATCCGCGCCGCCTTCTCCGCTACGGCCCTGGAGGCACCACCCAGATGGGGAGTCAGTACAACCCGGTCGGGGAACCCGAACAGCCGTGAACCGGTGGGCAACGGCTCGCGCGCATACGTGTCGAGGGCGGCCGCCGACACCTGCCCGCTCTCCAGCGCGTCGCACAACGCGTCCTCGTCCAGCAACGGACCGCGCGCCACATTCACCACCACCGCGCCGGGCCGCAGCAACGCCAGCTCGCGCGCACCGATCAGGCCGCGTGTCTCGGGCGTCAACCGGGCGTGCAGTGTGATGACTTGGGAACGCCGGAGGAGTTCGTCCAGCGACGGGACGCGCAGTCCGTGGATCTCGCCGTGCACATAAGGGTCGTACACCATCACGCGCGCCCCGAACGCGCACAGCGCCCTGGCCACCCGGCTGCCGACCGCGCCGTACCCGACCAACCCGACCGGCAGGTCCTCCAGCTCCAACCCGCTCCGCTCATAGGTGTAGTAGGCAGCGCCGTCCTCCCAACTGCCCTGCCCCGCGAGGAGTTGGTGCGCCTGCGGGATACGGCGCAGCGCCGCCAGCATCAGGCCGACGGTGAACTCGGCGGTCGCGGCGGCATTGCGGCCGGGTGCGAAGCACACCCGTACGTCGTGGGACTTCGCCGCGTCCAGGTTGACGTTGACGGGCCCGCCCCGGCACACGACGACCAGCCGTAGCTCCGGACAGGCGTCCAGCACGCGCTCAGTGACCGGCCCCATCTGGGTGACGAGCACCTGGGCGCCGCCACCGGCGCGCAGGGCGTCGATCACCTCGTCCTCGGCGTCGCCGGCCTCTTCGACCTCGGCGACGCTCCCGAAGGGCTCCAACGGCCAGCCGAGCGTCAACTCGGTGGTGGTGAAAGGGTGTTCGCGCAACTCCTCGGAAATCGCGGACGTGATCAGCGACGGCAGGACGAAATGGTCACCGGCGGCGACGACACGCAGGGTCTCGGTCATCGTGGGGCTCCCTCCCTCTTTGCCACGATGAACGGGGAATGCCGAATGCGTAACCCCTGTGGGAGGTCCGGATGATGTTCGAGGGTGCGGGCGAGGCATGGCTTGGGATCGACCTGGGCACGCAGAGCGTCCGCGCGCTGCTGGTCACGGCCGACGGCACGGTCCTCGGTGCGGGTGCCGCCCCGCTCGCCGGTCACCGGGACGGCGTACGGCACGAACAGGACCCGGGGGAGTGGTGGGAGGCGGTGTGCAGAGCGTCACGGGCGGCGCTGGCGGGGCGGGAGCCGCCAGGTGCTCGGATCGCCGGGCTCGCGGTCTGCGGTACCTCCGGGACCGTACTTCTGACGGATCCTCAAGGCCAACCGCTCACACCAGGGTTGATGTACGACGACGGCCGCGCTGTGGCGGAGGCGGCTCGCGTGGGGATGCAGACGAGCTGGGCACTGCCGAAGGCGCTGTGGCTGCGGGAGGCGTACGGACGGGGGCGGGTCACCCACCAACCCGACGTCGTTACGGCTCGATTGACGGGCGGGGTGGTGCCGACCGACTCCAGCCACGCGCTCAAGACGGGCTACGACCCGGAGGCCGAGGCGTGGCCGCCCCCACTGGCCGAGCTGGACGCGGTGTTGCCGGACGTCGTACGGCCCGGGACCCGTCTGGGTGAGGTCTGCCGAACGGCCGCCGAAGCGACCGGCATTCCCGCCGGTACCCCTGTCATCGCGGGTATGACGGACGGCTGCGCCGCGCAGATCGCCTCGGGGGCGCTGCGCTTCGGCGCGTGGAACTCGGTGCTCGGCACCACGCTGGTCCTCAAGGGTGCCTCCGCGAAGCCCGTCCGGGATGACGCCGGGGTGGTCTACAACCACCGTGCACCGGACGGAAGTTGGCTGCCGGGCGGGGCATCGAGCGTGGGTGCGGGCGCGCTGCCGACGGGGGTCGACCCGGCGTCGATGGACCTGCGGGCGGCCGCGTTCGAGCCGTCCGGCGCTCTCACCTACCCCCTCACCTCACCCGGCGAACGCTTCCCCTTCCTGGCCCCGGACGCCACCGCCTTCACCCTCGGCACACCGTCCTGCGAGGCGGACCGCTGGGCGGCGGTACTCCAGGGCGTGGCGTTCACCGAGCGCCTGTGCCTGGACTACCTCCACCACCTGGGCGCCGGGATAGACGGCCCGCTCACCTTCACGGGCGGCGCGGCCCGCAGCGCGTACTGGAACCAGCTCCGCGCCGATGTCCTCGGCCGCCCGGCCCGGGTGCCGGAACAGATCGAACCGGCCTTGGGAATGGCGGTGTTGGCGGCCCACGGGACGACCGGACTGCCTCTCGCCGAGGCCGCCGAGAACATGGTCCGCATCCGCATGGTCGTCGAACCACGACCCGCCCGCACAGCCCTCTTCACCGACCCGTACGCCCGCCTCGTGACCGAACTGGAGTCACGCGGCTGGCTGCCGACACCGGTCGCGGCACACGCCCGCACCCGCCTGAACCTGGATACTGACGCCCCATGAGCACCACCACCGCCACCACTCTTCTCCTGGCCCGCCACGGCCAGACCGTCTGGCACGCCGAGAACCGCTACGCCGGCATCAGCGACGTGGCCCTCACGGACACGGGCGTCGCCCAGGCGGAAGCCCTGGGCCGCTGGGCCGCCGCACACCCGGTCGACGCGATCTGGACCTCCCCCCTGTCCCGAGCCGTCCGCACAGCAGCCCCCACCGCCCGCGCCCTGCACCTCACCCCACACACCGAACCCGCCCTGACCGAATGCGACTTCGGGGTAGTGGAGGGCCGCACCCTCGCGGAGTTCGAGGCGGAGAACCCGGGCGCGGCGGAGGCCTTCCGCTCCGACCCGGTGGCTCATCCGTTCCCGGAGGCCGAGGACCCGACAGCGGCGGCCGCCCGCGGTGCAGCCGCCCTGCACCGCATCGCCACCGCCCACCCCGGCCGACGCGTCCTGGTCGTCGCCCACAACACCCTGCTACGGCTGGTGCTGTGCCGGTTGCTGTCGATTCCGCTGAGTGAGTACCGGCGGGTGTTTCCGCGACTGCGGAACGCTGCGGTGAGTGAAGTCCGGGTGCGGGAAGGGGCGTTCGCCCTGATGTCACTCAACGTGCCCTGTGGGGAGGGGGAGTGAGAGAGACCCCCGCGAGTCACGTCCTCGCTGGGGTCCTCCGTCCATCCGCCTGCCTCCGTGAAAGGTGAGAAGACGATCACGAGGCAGGACGTTTTGACGACCGCCGGCCCCCTCGGAAACTTATTGCAAATAGCTTGCAACTGCACGCTAGCAACAAAAAGCCCCCGCAGGTGCACCGCGGGGGCTTTTCGTGGGGGTGTGGGCTAAGCGGCTTCCGCCACCTCCGCCACCGACGTGTAGTGCGACGCGTCGCCCTCGATCGAGTAGCTCTCCTTGCCCTCGATGCCGACCGGGACGTCACCGGCGACGGTCACGCGGTTGAGGCGGCGCGGCTGGTCGTCGTAGTTGTCGATGGCGTAGTGCTGGGTGATGCGGTTGTCGAACAGGACGAGCTGGTTCGGGGACCAGCGGTGGCGCAGGATGTTCTCGGGGCGGGTGACGTACGCCTGGAGGAGGTCCAGGAGCTTGCGGGACTCGACCGTCGAGAGGCCCACGATCCGCTGCGCGAACCCGCCGATGAACAGGCCGCGTTCACCGGTCAGCGGGTGGACGCGGACGACCGGGTGGACCGTTCGGAACTTGATGGACGTGAACTGCGCGCGCTGCGCGGCCTTTTCGTCGTCGATCTGCTCGTCCGGTACGGCGTAGTCGTAGTCGTTGGTGTGTTCCGCCCAGAGGGTGTCTGCCAGGGCGCGCAGCGGTTCGGGCAGTTCGCGGTAGGCCGCCGCCGAGCTGGCTATCAGGGTCTCGCCGCCGTACGGCGGGATCGTGATGCTGCGCAGGGTGCTGGCCTGGGGCGGGTTGAGGACGAAGGTGACGTCGGTGTGCCAGTGGTTGGCCCGGCCGCGCTCGCTGTCGACGGGCAGCACGTTCGGGGCGCCGGCGACGGCGGAGACCGTCGGATGGGCGGTGGTGACGTCCCCGAAGTGGCGGGCGAAGGCCTCCTGGCCCTCGTCGTCGAGGTGGACGTCGTCGAAGACCAGGGCCTTGTGGGTGTTCAGGGCCTCACGGATCGCCGCCACCTGCTCGGCGTTCAGTGGCTTGTTGATGTCGACCCCGGACACTCGGGCGCCGATGTTCGCGGTGACCTTCTGGATCTCGATGGACATGGTGAAGTCCCTTCAGACTCGGGCGAGTTCGGGGTTGACGTGGTCGGGGGTGACGTACTGGTTGGCGGGGCGGGGGAGGCCGTAGCGCTCCCGGAGGGTCGTGCGCGGGCCGTACTCCGTGCGGAGCAGGCCGCGGGTGCGGAGGACGGGGACGACGTGGTCCACGAAGGCGTCGAGGCCGGAGGGCAGGACGGCCGGCATGATGTTGAAGCCGTCGGCTGCCCCCTGCGTGAACCACGTCTCGATCGCGTCGGCGACCTGCTCCGGCGTGCCCGCGAAGGTGAGATGGCCGCGCCCGCCACCGAGCCGACCGATCAACTCCCGTACGGTCAGCCGGTCGCGGCGGGCGAGTTCGACGACGAGGGTGTAGCGGCTCTTGGCGCCCTCGATGGCCTCCTCGGGCGGAAGGTCGGTGGGAAGTTGGGCATCCAACTCCAGGGTGCCTGGCTCCAGTTGCAGCAGGCTCTCCAGCCGTTCCACGCCGTGCGTGTACACGATGTGGTCCTCAAGGAGCCGTTCGTTCGCGCGGGCTTCGGCCTCCGTCGAGCCGAGTACGGGGACGATCCCGGGCAGCACCTTGATGTGCTCGGGGTCCCGACCGGCCGCCGCCGTACGGGACTTGAGGTCCGCGTAGAAGGCCTGTGCGTCGGCGAGGGTCTGCTGCGCGGTGAACACCGCCTCCGCGTGCCGGGCCGCGAACGTCTTGCCGTCCTCGCTCGAACCCGCCTGCACGAGAAGGGGGTAACCCTGGGGAGAGCGGGGGACGTTGAGCGCGCCCGCGACGCTGAAGTACGTCCCCTGGTGACGTGGTGGGTGGATCTTCGCGTCGTCGCCCCACACACCGGCCGCCTTGTCGGCGACGATCGCGTCGTCCTCCCAACTGTCCCAGAGCTTGCGGGCCACCTCGACGAACTCGTCGGCGCGGGCGTACCGGTCGGCGTGCGCGGGCTCGTGCTCCAGACCGAAGTTGCGGGCGGCCTCGGCACCGGCGGTCGTGACGATGTTCCAGCCGGCCCGGCCGCCGCTGATGATGTCGAGCGAGGCGAACTTACGGGCCAGGTTGTAGGGGGAGTTGTAGGACGTGGACGCCGTGGCGATCAGGCCGATGTGCTCGGTGGCCGTCGCCAGCGCGGTGAGCAGGGTGAGCGGTTCCAGCGCGCCGGCCGGGCGCTGGGCCAGGTTGCTCCACAACTGCGGCCCGTCGGCCAGGAAGAGCGAGTCGAAGGTGCCGCGCTCGGCGATCCGGGCGAGGTGGATGTAGTGGTCCAGCTCGACGTGGGCGTAGGGGTTGCTCTCCGGGAGGCGCCAAGAAGCCTCGTGGTGGCCGGTGTTCATGAGGAAGGCGTTGAGGTGGAGTTGGCGGGTGGTCATGGGGTGTCCTTTGCGACGGTACTTCTGTTCGCCGGTACAACTCAGCCCGTCCGGCGTTTGAGGACGAGGCCCCTTCAGGGCCGATCGGGGGTCTGGGGGCGGAGCCCCCGGGGCACGGTCACCGCATGTCCGAGGTGACACCGAGCGCCGCCAGCAACCGCTCCCGGTACTCCCCACGCGGCCGCTCACGATCGATGTCCAGGTCCAGCCCGATCCGCCCCTGTTCAAGAACAAGCACCCGGTCCGCGAGGACGATCGCCTCATCCACGTCGTGGGTGACGAGGAGCACCGAGGGACGATGCCGCTCCCACAACTCCCGCAGCAGCACATGCATCCGGATCCGGGTGAGCGCGTCCAGCGCGCCGAACGGCTCGTCGGCCAGGAGGAGTTCGGGCTCGCGGACCAGGGACCGGGCGAGGGCTGCACGCTGTGCCTCGCCGCCGGACAGTTCGTTGGGCCAGGCGCGCTCGCGGCCGGCGAGGCCCACCTCGGCGAGGGCTTCGCGGCCCTTCGCCGCCGCCTCCTTGCCGTCCGTCCCCAGCAGTACGTTGTCGAGGACCCGGCGCCAGGGCAGCAGCCGGGAGTCCTGGAAGACCACCGACACCCGCTCCGGGGCTGTGAGTTGGCCGCTGCCGGCCACCTCGTGGTCCAGGCCCGCGATGGCCCGCAGCAGGGTGCTCTTGCCGGAGCCGCTGTGCCCGAGCAGGGCGGTGAACTGTCCGGCGGGCAGATCGAGGTCGATGTCGTCGAGGACCGTACGACCGTCGAACGACCGTGTCAGACCCCGGAGTTGGACGGTGGGGGCGACCGTCAGCTGCTGAGTGTGCGGCGCCATGACAGCACCCTCCGTTCGATGAGACGGACCGCGCTGTCGGAGACCAGACCGAACACGCCGTAGATCAGCAGGCCGACCAGGATGACGTCCGACTGGCCGTAGTTCTGGGCCTGGAACATCATGTAACCGAGGCCGCTGGTGGCGTTGATCTGCTCCAGGACGACCAGGCTGAGCCAGGAGCCGGTCACCCCGAGCCGCAGGCCGACGAAGAAGCCGGGCAGCGCGCCGGGAATGACGATCTGACGGACGAACTGGAGCCTCGACAGGCCCTGGACCTCGGCGAGTTCGACATAGCGGTGGTCGATGCCGGACAGCGCGGAGTGCAGGTTGAGGTAGATCGGGATGTAGACGACGATCGCGATGATGGCGATCTTGAAGGTCTCGCCGATGCCCAGCCAGAGGATGAACAGCGGGATCAGACCGAGCGTCGGGATCGCGCGGTTGAGCTGCACGGTCCCGTCGATCAGCGCGTCGCCGATCCGGCTCAGCCCGGCGGCCAGCGCGAGCACGACCCCGGCGGTGAGACCGAGGGCGAAGCCGTAGGCGGCCCGCTCCAGGGAGGTCAGGATGTCGGTGGGCAGCGTGCCGTCCGTCCACAGCCGGCCGGCGGTCCGCACCACCGTCCAGGGCGCCGGGATCGCGGCCGGGTCCAGTTGCCCGGCGGCGGAGGCGAGAGCCCACAGGGCGAAGAAGAGCGCGGGGCCGATGATCCGGGAGGCGGGCAGCCGTTTGCCGGGGGCGAGGCCGCGGCGCCGCCTGCGGGGGACGGTGAGTGCGTTCTCGGTGGCGGTCACCGGCACGGTGGTCGTGGTCATGGCCGTCACTTCCGGTACTCCGCCGCGACGGACTTCGCCGCGATGCCCTCGAAGCGCCGGTCGAAGAGGGAGTCGACCTTGAACTCCTTCACGAAGCCGCCCTCCGCCAGCAGATCGGCGGTCTCCTGCTCCCACTTCACGGCCTCGTCCCAACTGGGCGGGAACAAGGGCTTGTTGGCGAGCTTCGTGACCGACTGGGCCTGAGCGAGGGTCAGGTTCTGCGTCTTGACGTAGAACTCCTCGTTCCAGGTGTCCGGGTTCTCGTACTGCCAGACCTGGCCCTGCGCCCACTGCGGGATGTACGCGGCGATCGCGGCGGCCTTCGCGGAGTCGGCCAGTACGGCGGACGGCGCCCACAACAGGTTGAGCAGGTCGACCACGTCGGTGGTGATCGCGCGGGCGCCCTTCGCCTCGTACTGCTTGAGGTAGGCCGGTGCCTGGCTGTTGGCGAGCGGGGCGATGTCGACCTGTCCCGACTGGAGGGCCGTGAAGAACTGGTTGCTGGTCAGCGGGACGAGCTTCACCTCGTCGTACTTCAGCCCGGCCTGCTTCAACGCCCGCAGCAGGACGACGCCTTGGGCCTGGCCCTGCGAGAACGCCAGCTTCTTTCCCTTGAAGTCGGCGACCGAGTGGATGTCGCTGCCGGGCTTGGTGGCGAAGAGGTAGTTGGGCTTGCGGGTGACGTCGATCGCGACGATCTTCGCGTCGAAGCCCTGGTAGTGCGCCTGGATCGGCGGGATGCCCGCGTTGTTGGCGAGGTCCAGGGACTTGGCGCGGAACGCGTTGATGACATCGGGACCGGCCCCGATGTTCACCCAACTCGACACGGTGAACGGCAGCTTGGGCAACTTGGCCAGCCTGAACTGGAGTTGCTGGGTGCTCAGATACGAGGAGATCTTCAGACTCGTGCCGGACGGCACCTTCTCGGCGAGCGGGGCGGACAGTCCCGCCCCGGACTTGGTGGCCGCGGCACTGCTCGTGGCGCAGCCGCTGAGGCCGGCGATGCCCGCGGCGGCACCGAGCACGGAGGTGAGGAAGAGCCGCCGGTCGACGCCGGGCGCACGGGAATTGGGCATGGGAGAACTCCCTGATGGAAAGGGTGAAAAGGCGGAATTCACGGCGTGGAAAGCCGGAGAAGGGAAATGCGCAGGATGAGTCGGGCGCCCCGGGGGCGCGTCAACGTGTCAGCAACAAGAAGTGCGACAACTCATCGGCAGGCTCATGAGCAGGATGTTCCCGGTCACGCGTGCTCCCTGTCAACATTCCGAGTTTCTGAATTAAATACGCCCCGGTGACACACTCAACGGATCCCGGTACAGCACGTCCAGAATCACCGAACCGCCCGCCACGGCGAGTACGGAATCCGGGAAACTCGTCGGTACGACAGCGGACGCCCGCGCGTCGCCGACCTCCTCGCGCAGCGCGCGCAGGCAGTCCTCGCGGTGGATGATCCCCAGCTCGGTGACGACCACCGTCTCCGGGTTGAGGATGTCGAGGAGCAGCCCGGCCGCCCGCCCGGCCATCCGCGCCCGCCGCGTCAACAGCTGTACGGCGAGCGGGTCTCCGCGCTCGGCCGCGGCGACGACGTGGGTCGGGTCCACGCCGTCGATGAGGCCGGCCTCCCGGGCCCGGCGGCACAACGTCCGTTCGCTCAGCTCCACTTGGAGGCAGCCGACCCGCCCGCAGTCGCACGGCTCCGTGCCGCCGCCCAGCGGCAGATGGGCGATCGCGCCGGCCTGCGAGCGGGGGCCGTGGTGCACCTCGTCGTTGGTGGCGAAGGCCGCGTCGACCACATTGCCGACGAAGAGATGCAGCACGCTACGGCTGCCCCGGGCTTCCCGCCCGAAGAGGCGCTCCGCGTTCACCAACGCCCTTGCGTGCCCGTCGACATGGACCGGCAGCCCGGTGCGGGCGCCGAGCAGCTCGCGCACCGGCACGTCCCGCCAGCCCAGCAGCGGATGGTCGACGACGGTCCCGGAGTCCCGGTCGACCCAGCCGCCGACGGCCACCCCCACACCCAGCGGTGTGGCCCCGGCCGCCTCCGTCAGCAGCGCGTCCAGTCCCTCGGCGGCCCGCGCCAGCACCCGGGACGGTTCGGCGAGGTCGTGGCGGTCGTGTCCGATCCGCCGCTCGGCGACCACCCGCCCGCGCAGATCCAGCAGCGCCACCGTTGTATAGGGCACGGCCACATGGACCCCGCCCACAACGAATCGTGACGAGTCCAGGTCGACGGGCACATGGGGTCGGCCCACACCGTTCGAGCGACGGGGTGTGGCGGACTCCAGGATCAGGCCGAGTTCGCCGAAGCGGGCGCAGTAGTCGGTGACCGACGCCGGGGACAGCCCGGTCAGCCGCGCGATGGTGCTGCGGGCCACCGGGCCGTGCTCCAGCACCGTACGCAGGACGACGCTCGCGTTGGTGCGCCGCCGGTCGCTGTCGGCGGCGCGGGGGACGGGGGAGTGGGTGGAACGGGGCGTGAGAAGTGGTGCCGCGCTACGGGGCATGGGGATCTTCCTCGGGAACGGGTCCGACAGTGCGCCGTCGTCTCATGTATCGAGGCGCACCGGATCCGCTCCGCCCGCCTCAGGGGCGGTAACAGGTCGCCGCGGCCTGGCGTCGCAGGTCGACATAGCGACGCGACGCGAAGTTCCGGGCCTGGGCAACCATGTGCTCGAAGTTAGCAAAACGGTCCACGGCTGCCCAGACGGTGACCGGTGTGCGAGACGGCACGGGGTGCGCGTGACCGGCATCACGCCGGAGCGCGTGTAGCGGGCATCCTTTGTCCGGAGCCCACCAAGTCCCCGATCCACCCTTTGTCGAGCACTGACGGTGATCGGCCCGAGAGCCCTGGGATAGCGTCGCGGGTGTCCCCCTGCACCCCCGTCAACCTGCGGAGTTCCCCTTGAGTACCGCCGTCGCCACCGCCCGCCCCGGGCAGGTCCTCGCCGACCTGCTGCCCGCCTCCCGCGTCCGGGACATCGCCCTCGTGCTCGGTGGCGCCGCGCTCACCGGCCTCGCCGCCCAGCTCTCCGTGCCCGTGCCGGGCTCCCCGGTGCCGGTCACCGGCCAGACCTTCGCCGCGCTGCTCGTAGGCACGTCCCTCGGCGCCGGCCGCGGCTTCCTCTCGCTCGCGCTGTACGCGCTGCTCGGCCTCGCCGGTGTGCCGTGGTTCGCCGGTGGCACCTCCGGGAGTGGCGCTTCCTTCGGCTACATCGTCGGCATGCTGCTCGCCTCCGCCGCAGTCGGCGCCCTGGCCCGCCGTGGCGCCGACCGCTCGGTCCCGCGCATGGCGGGCACGATGATCCTGGGCGAGGCGATCATCTACGCGACCGGTGTCCCGTACCTGGCGCTGAGCCTCGACCTGTCGACCAGCGCCGCGATCGCCGCGGGCCTCACCCCGTTCCTCCTCGGCGACGCCCTGAAGGCCGCCCTGGCGATCGGCGCGACGCCGACCGCGTGGAAGTTCGTCAACAAGCGGAAGTGACGCCGTAGTTCGCGCGGAAGAGGTTCGCCGGGTCGTATCGCGACTTCAGCTCGGCGAGCCTCTTCCGCGTTTCCACGTCGTACAGCCCCTCGGTCCGATCACCGGCCCCGAACGCGAAGTTGAGCGCCCGGCCGAGGCTCTCGGGCGCGAGCAGCGCGAAGGCCGGGTCCAACTGCGCCCGGGCCGACTCGCGGTCCCCCACGGCCAACATCCGGACCAGGAACCGCCCTTCGCGGTACGGCACCGAGTTCGCCGCCTGCCTCGCCATGGCCCCGCCCAGGTGATTGATCTGGACGACACACATGCCGGGCGCGTCCGGCCCGGCGAGGGCCAGCACCTCGCCCGCCCGCGCGACGTCCAGCTCGCTCAGCACCGCGCTGTCGCCGTAGTACGCGTGCGGGTTGGGCGGATCGCTGTGGATCGTGTGGCTCTCCGCGTACGGCATCTCCCGCAACGAGTCCGCGAGCAGCGGCCCCAACTTCCGTAGCGGGCCTACGAGTTGCTCACCATTGGTGCCCGTGTAAGCGACCCGCACGGAGACCACGTACCGCCCGCGCAGATGCGGCGGCATTCCCTCCAGGTCCGGGTACGGTACGGCGGCGAAGGACGAGGTCAGTTCGTCCGGCACGGTCCGCGTCCACTCCTCGTACCCCCGCAGCAGGGCCGTGGGATCGACCTCCCGCCCGTCGAACGCGAGTGAGCCGCCGTAGAGCGTGCGGACGGGGACGAGGCCGATCTCCAACTCCGTGACGACTCCGAAGGCGTGGCCCGCGCCGAGCAGCGCCCAGTACAGGTCGGGCTCGGACTGCCGGGTCACCCGGCGCAGTCGTCCATCGGCGGTGACGACGTCGAGCGAGCGCACATGGTCGGCCGCGTATCCGAACTCCCTTGCCAGGATGCCCAGTCCGCCGCTCAGCGTGTACGACACCGCCCCCACGCTCGGCGCGGAACCGTTCAGCGGCGCCAGCCCGTACGGCGCCGCCGCCGCGACGACCTGTCCCCACCGCGCGCCCGCCTGGACCCGGACGGTGCGCGCCCCGGGGTCGACCCGCACCCCGTCCATCCGCCTCGTCGTGACCAGCACCCCACCCTCGGAGTCACCGGGCATCCCGTGCCCGGTCGCCTGCACCCCGACCTGCAGCCCCGCGTCGCCCGCGTACCGCACGGCGGCGACCACGTCGTCGGCGGAGGCCACGCCGTAGACCACGGCGGGATGCTGCGCGAACCCGGTCTGGAATCCGGCCAGTTCCTCCTCGTATCCGGGATCGGAGGGGTGGAAGGTGAGCGGCTGTGTGCGGTTCATGCGGCCATGCTGACCGCATAACCTGACATCCACCGTCAGGTTTTCCGACGAGTGAGCGAGTGAGCGAGTGAGCGAGTGCGCCGGAGAAAGGGGGAGGGCCGGGTGCTTCCGCGACCCGGCCCTCCCCGTCGGTGCGACGCGTCTAGCCCACGGACACCGTGTCCGCGTCCGTGTCCGTCTCGGTGACCGCGGCCCGCCGGCCGCCGCGCATGCGTTCCTTCACCACCGACACCGCCACCACGGCCAGGGCGACCAGCAGGGACAGCAGCACGGTCGTGCGGCCGCTGCTCTCGCCCTCGGTGTCGGTGAGCATGTAGCCGAGGACGAACACGATCAGGGCGATCGTCGCCCAGGTCAGATACGGGTACAGCCACATCCGTACGACGAGCTTCTCCGGCGACTCGCGCTCGATGATCCGCCGCATGCGGAGCTGGGACGCGCAGATCACCAGCCACACGAACAGGGCCACCGCACCGGAGGAGTTGACGAGGAAGAGGAACACGGTGTCGGGGAAGGCGTAGTTGAAGAACACGGCGACGAAGCCGAAGACGACAGAGGCGATGATCGCCGCCATCGGGACCCCGCGCGAGGTGGTACGGGCGAACGCCTTCGGCGCGTCACCGCGGCCGCCGAGCGAGAAGGCCATGCGGGAAGCCGTGTACAGACCGGAGTTGAGGCAGGACAGCACCGAGGTCAGCACGATGAAGTTCATGATCTGGCCGGCGTGCGCGATACCGAGGGAGTCGAGGGCGGCGACGTAGGAGCCCTGCTCCTTGATCGACGGGTCGTTCCAGGGGAGCAGGCAGACCACGACGAGGATCGAGCCGAGGTAGAAGACGCCGATGCGCCAGATGATGCTGTTGGTCGACTTGGTGACCGCGCGCTGCGGGTCCTCGGACTCACCGGCGGCCAGCGTGGCGATCTCGCTGCCCATGAAGGAGAAGACGACCAGGAGGACACCGGTCAGGATCGCGCCGGGGCCGTTCGGCAGGAAGCCGCCGTGGTCGGTGAGGTTGCCGATGCCCGCCTTGTCCGTGTGGGCGCCGGGCAGCACGCCGAAGATCGCCAGCGCGCCGACGACGATGAACGCGCCGATCGCCACGACCTTGATCCCGGCGAACCAGAACTCGAACTCGCCGTAGGAGCCGACGGAGACCAGGTTGGTGGCGGTCAGCACCACCATCACGAGGAGCGCCCAGCCCCACTGCGGTACGGCGGGTATCCACCCTTCGAGGATCTTGGCGCCGGCGGTCGCCTCCACGGCGAGCACGACGACCCAGAAGAACCAGTACAGCCAGCCGATCGAGAAACCGGCCCAGCGGCCGAGCGCGCGGTCGGCGTGCGCGGAGAACGAGCCGGACGTGGGGTTCGCGGCCGACATCTCGCCGAGCATCCGCATCACCAGCACCACGAGCGTGCCGACGAGCGCGTAGGAGAGCAGGATGCCGGGTCCCGCGGTCGCGATGCCCGAGCTGGAACCGACGAACAGACCGGCGCCGATGACGCCACCGATCGCGATCATCGACAGATGCCGGTTCTTGAGTCCTGCCTGGAGGCCGGAACCATCAGTCATGGGGGAAGTTCCTTTACGCCGGTTGGGGCTGCCCGTACGAGCGGTGTACGGGTCGGTCCAGTGAATCGGAGGTGAAGGAATTCATGAACCTTTGAATCCAGATCGTTACTTGAGGTTTCCTTGAGGTTGCGAGGCGTTTCCTGTTTTTAACGGGGCTGGGCCCCGGAGCTGCTTCCCGGAAACAGGCATGTCACACTCGTCCCATGCGCGTGTATCTCGGCTCCGACCATGCGGGCTTCGAACTCAAGAACCACCTCGTCGAGTGGCTGAAGGAGGCGGGTCATGAGCCCGTCGACTGCGGACCGCACATCTTCGACGCCCAGGACGACTACCCGCCCTTCTGCCTCCGCGCCGCCGAGCGCACGGCCGCCGACCCCGAGGCCCTCGGCATCGTGATCGGCGGCTCCGGCAACGGCGAGCAGATCGCGGCGAACAAGGTGAAGGGCGTCCGTGCGGCCCTCGCCTGGAGCGAGGAGACCGCGTCGCTCGGCCGGCAGCACAACAACGCGAACGTCGTCGCGGTCGGTGCGCGCATGCACACGCGGGACGAGGCGGTGAAGTTCGTCGAGACGTTCCTGGCGACGCCGTTCTCCGAGGACCCGCGGCACATTCGCCGGATCGACATGCTGACGGCGTACGAGACGACGGGCGAGCTGCCGGACATTCCGGCGCACCACCCGCAGCAGTAGGACGTCTTTCGGGGCCCACCCGTCAAGCGACCGAGACGGGTGGGCCGGTGGGAAAGGAACGCGTCACGTGCCAGAGGGGCACACGATTCACCGGCTCGCGCTGGACTACGGCGACCGCTTCGCCGGGCGCCGTGCTCAAGTCACCAGCCCCCAGGGCAAGTTCAGCGACGCCGCCGCGCTGCTGAACGGCACGGAACTCACCCGCACCCAGGCCCACGGCAAGCATCTGTTCCTAGGTTTCCGGGACGCCGACTGGATCCACATCCACCTCGGCCTCTTCGGCAAGGTGACCTTCGGCGACGCCCCCGCGCCCCCACCCACGGACACCGTCCGCCTGCGCCTCGCCAACGACACGTCGTACGTCGATCTGCGCGGCCCCACGACCTGCGCCCTGATCACGGACACCGAGAAGGACGCGATACACGACCGCCTCGGCCCCGACCCGCTGCGCCCGGACTCCGATCCGGCCCTCGCGTACCGGCGTATCTCCCGCAGCCGTACGACGATCGCGGCCCTGCTGATGGACCAGAAGGTCATCGCCGGGGTCGGCAACGTCTACCGCGCCGAGGTGCTCTTCCGGCACGGCATCGACCCGTACCGTGCGGGCAAGGACATCACGCCCGCCGAGTGGGACGCGATCTGGGCCGACCTCGTCGCGCTGATGCGCGAGGGCGTCCGCGACAACCGCATCGACACCGTCCGCCCCGCACACACCCCCGAGGCGATGGGCCGCCCGCCCCGCGTGGACGACCACGGCGGCGAGGTCTACGTCTACCGCCGGGCCAACCGCCCCTGCCACATCTGTGGCGCCGAGATCCGCACCGCCGACCTCGCCGCCCGCAACCTGTTCTGGTGCCCCGACTGCCAGAAGCCGTAGGGCGGTTACGACGGCAGGGCTAGAACCCGTGCGGCAGCCAGGGCGCCACCGTCGAGCCGAACGCCAGTGACGCCTCCGCCAGTGCCCCCGTCCGCAGCTCCCGCACCCGACCGGCGCCCGCGAGCGACGCGAGGGAGATCCCGCCGAGATACGCGGCGCCCAACTCCCGTACGGACAGGGCGAGATCGGCCGGATCCTCGGTGCGCTTGCAGGACGCGCCCTTCGCGTCGCCGGTGAGCCGCCAACGTCCCTCGTTCCAGGGGCAGAAGGCGTCCTCGACCTCGAACACCACGTCCAGGGGCGTCTGATACGTGCGCGCCTCCAGCGCGGCCCCCAGCTCCACCAGGCGTACGTGCAGCGAGTCCACCTGCCGGATGGAGCACCGGCGGATGTCGGAGACGAGATGCTGCCAGGGGTCGTCGACGGCACGGCTGCGCAACCTGACCCTGTCGGTCAGGTCGATGCCGAAGAGGAACCGCCACAGCGCCGCGTACGCCACCGGGTCCAGCGCCTCCACATCACGCACCACGACCTCGCCCTTCGGGCCCTGGATCTCCCACTCGGACTTCACGAAGTAGCGCGCGTAGCCCACGAGTTCACCCTCGCGCTCCGCGACCACGCACTGGAGCGGCGACCCGCCCTGCCGCTCGCTCTCCGGGTCCAGCAGCGGCAGGTCCTCCCACCCGGGCCGCCGCGCGAGCATCCCTGGCCGCCCGGCCACCCGCCGCGCGTACACCGCCTCGCACTGGTCGCGTACGGCGACGGGGTCGGCGTAGCGCAGTCGTACGTCCTCCGTACCCGGCGGCGTCGTCAGCCGCACCCGGGTGGTGTCGATCTCGACGAGCGTCCGCATGGTCGCGGCGCCGTACCCGAACCGGCCGTAGATCGCGGGCTCGGAGGCCGTCAGCACGGCCAGCGGTTCGCCCCAGGACCGTACGTCGTCCAACTGCCGCCGCATCATGGACGTGAGGATGCCCCGCCGCCGGTGCGTGGCGGCCACACTGACCATCGTGACGCCGGCCGCGGGAACACAGGCGCCGCCGGGGACGGTGATCCGGAAGCTGAAGGCGCCCGCCGTCGCCACACAAGTGTCCCCGTCCCAGACGCCGATGGAGCGGTCGACCTCGGTGAGCCGGTCCCACAGCGCACGCTCCTCGGGCGGCTCCGGGGCGCCACCGAAGGCGGTGAGCAGGGTGTCGTACCAGGTGTTCCACTCGTCCTTGCGCAGCACCCGCAACTCGGTCCGCCCGGCAGGCGTGTTCCTCGCATCTGTCCCCATGGACCATGACTACCAGCGAGATAGAGGACGAGCCAGGGAATTTCCGCTCGGCGCCAGCGCGAGCGCCTCCGGTGAAGTTCACTGTGAAGTTGAACCTCGCAGGGGGGACAAGTGGGACCTCCCGTGCCAAGCGGCTGGTCGGATGGATAGGGTCCCGAACTAATGGCAGCAGGACGAGAGCGGCGCGCGGAGGCCGACACGTTCACGGCCCGGTTGAAGAAGCTGGTTCACCGGGTCCGCACCGGCCTGCGCAGAAGTGCCGTCGACTACTTCCGCGGCGACGGCTCGGACTGGGTCGCCCTGGCCGGGCTGCTGCTCACCATCCCGGTGATCGTGAGCATGACCCTCGCCAACGCGGTGTGGTTCTCACCGGCCGCGCTGGTCCTGCCGATCGTCGCGGGCGGTCTGCTGCTGCGGCCCGCGAGCCTGCTCGGCCTGTACGCGGCGGCGGCCACCGGATTGATCGTCGAGTCGGTGAAGCTCGGCCCGTACACCGAGGGCCCGTCGCGGGTGACCCCGGGCGTGGTGCTCGTGGTGGCCGCGTGCGGTTTCTTCGGGCTGCTGATCGCCCAGTTCCGCAGCCGGGTGGGCGTGCCCTGGCGGCGCGGCGGCACCATGCTGTTCGACCTGCGTGAGCGGATCCGGGTGCAGAGCAAACTGCCTCAACTGCCGCACGGCTGGCACCGGGAGATGGCGCTGCGGCCGGCCGGCGGCCAGTCGTTCTCCGGCGACTTCGTCGTCGCGGCCCGGACCAACGGCGGCCGGACGATGGAGGTCGTCCTCACCGATGTCTCCGGCAAGGGCATGGACGCGGGCTCCCGCGCCCTGCTGCTGTCGGGCGCCTTCGGCGGCCTGCTGGGCTCCCTGCCCCCGCACGCCTTCCTGCCCGCCGCCAACGGCTATCTGCTCCGCCAGGACTGGGACGAGGGCTTCGCGACCTCGATCCACCTCGTCCTGGACCTCGACTCCGGGGACTACGAACTCTTCTCCGCCGGCCATCCGCCGGGCCTCCAGCTCAGCGCGGGCAGCGGACGCTGGGAGGAGAAGGCGGCGGAAGGGCCGCTGCTGGGTGTGTACGACGGCGCCCAGTTCGACCCCGTGAAGGGAACGCTGCGGCCCGGAGACGTGCTGATGCTGTTCACGGACGGCCTGGTGGAGACCTCCGAACGCGACATCGTCGAGGGCATCGACCGCCTCACCGGCGAGGCCGACCGCTATGTCGCCGGCGGCTTCCACGGCGCCGCCTGGCATCTGATCGAGGCGGTGGCCAAGGACGTCAACGACGACCGCGCCCTGCTGCTGGTCTGCCGCGAGGGCCCCACTGCGGCGGCGCTGCCCCGGTGACCGCGCTCCTCACCCCGACCGAGGTCGAGGCCCTCGCCCGCGCCGCCCACGAGGGCCAGACCGACAAGGCGGGCCGCCCCTACGCCGAGCATCTGCGGGCCGTCGCGGAGGGCGTCCGCGCGCGGGGCGGGGACGCGGACCAGATCGCGGCGGCCTGGCTGCACGACTCCGTGGAGGACGACGCGCTCACCGAGCGGTGGCTGGAGGAGGCCGCGCTGAGCCGTCGTACGAAGGACATCGTGCGCGCGGTCACCAAGCGGGCCGGGGAGCCCCCGGAGGCGTACGCCCGGCGCATTCTCGCGACCCCCGGCGCGCTCCTGGTGAAGGAGGCGGACCTGGCGCACAACGCGGACCCGGCCCGCCTCGCGGTCCTCGACGGACCGACCCGGACGCGACTGACCGAGAAGTACGCACGGATGCGCGCACTTCTCGGTCTGGGGATCCCCGACTAGACGCCGGCGTTCTCCAGCACGGGTTGCGGCCCCGGCTGCCCGAACTGCTCGCGGCCGCGCGCCAGTTCGGCCGCGTCACGCTTGAACGCCCACTCCATGTCCGGCTCGATGACGAAGCGGAACACGCGTCGTACGGGCGGGGTGCACAGCAGGGTGACGGCGGTCGCCGCGAGGGTGGTCACCAGGGCGACGCCGTAGGGCCGGTGCAGCCAGGCGTGGTCGAACAGGCCCGCGTAACCGGCCCCCTTGATCAGGAAGCCGTGCAGCAGATAGCCGTACAGCGTGCCCGCGCCGAGCGCCGTGAACCAGGTCTTCCGGCTCGGCACCCAGGAGTAGAAGCCCGCGGTCAGCAGCACCGAGCAGGCGAACATCAGGAGCATCATCACCGGCCCGGCCCACCAGGGCGCGCCGAACTCCTGCGCGGAGTCGTGGTGGTAGAACCAGCCGGCGTTCATCCGCGGCACCGCCCACCAGCCGAACAGCACGGCGCCCACGAACAACGGCACCGCCAGCATCCGCACCTCGCGGCGGCGCACCAGCCGGAAGTGCTCGGGCTTCAGGACCAGGCCGAGCACGAAGTACGGCAGGAACTGCGCCAGCCGCTGCAGGTCGAAGTCGTCGGTCAGGTCCGGGGTGCAGGACGCGAGCATCGCGATGCCGAGGGCGAGGGGCAGCGGGTGGCGGACCAGTTTCCAGATCGGGGTGGTCAGCCGCCAGATGAACAACGCGCAGAGGAACCAGGTGAGATACAGCGGGTCGAGGAGGGTGATCTTCTGGTGCGGGTCGTCGTTGGCGTACCGGGAGAAGAGCGAGTACGCGATCTCGAAGAGGATGTACGGCACCGCGACACCGGTGAGGAGCCGCTTCAGGCGGTCGGGGCGGAAGTCGAAACTCCGGGAGAAATAGCCGGAGATGATGATGAAGGCCGGCATGTGGAAGCTGTACACGACCATGTACAGGCCCTGAAGCACTCTGCTGTCGCCCTTGAGCGGCTCCCAGGAGTGCCCCATGGCGACCAGCAGGATCGCCAGGTACTTCGCGTTGTCGAAAAACGCGTCGCGCTGTTTGGGCTGTTCGTTCTTTTCGTTCTGTTTGCTCTGTTCGTTCTGGCCGGGAGGCGTGGCAGCGTGGAACATTTGAGGCACCCTAGCGTTGCCCGTGGGAATCGGTAAAACCATCGGGCACGCGTCCGAAATCTGCGCACGATGTCATGATTCATCCCGATCAAAAGGAGCAAAAGAGCTTGCCAGGAACGGCTGTTCGTGTGCTGCTGCCAATAATTCGAACGGGCTGCGAACGAACCTGTTCCGAACCTTTGAGGCCAACGATGCGTCACCCGCCGCATAGGTGGGCCGCGTTGGTGGCACGATGGTTCTGGCGGGGGTGCGCGGCACGGCGTCCCCGGGCCGGGATTGCGGACCGACCGAGGGTGTGATCAGTTGTGGCCATTTCACTGTCTGTGGTGCTGCTGTTGGCGATCATCCTGGTGGTGTTGATCCGAGGGGGATCGATCAAGGCGGGCCCAGCCATAGTCGCGATCCTCTTCGGCTTCTTCCTCGCCTCGACCGGCATGGCACCGTCCATCAACCGGTTCATCAACTCGCTGGCGGAGACGATCAACTCGATCAGCTTCTGATGGAGGGGCGTGCGCGACGGCGCACGGCCACGGCTTCACGGCCCCGGAAACGACCAGAGCCAGGTCGGAGGATCGATCCTCCGACCTGGCCCTGAGTCGTGTGGAGCGGGCGACGGGAATCGAACCCGCGTAGCTAGTTTGGAAGACTAGTGCTCTACCATTGAGCTACGCCCGCACATGACGCGCCGCAGGTCAGAAGACCGCGGCACAGAGAGCATCGTAGCGGGTCGGGTGCCTTTGGCGCACACCCCGATTCCCCGCACCCCGGCGCTCGGGAAATGCGGCGGCCCCACTGCCTGCGGGCATGTACCCTACGTCTCGCACCAGACGGGGTGTGGCGCAGCTTGGTAGCGCGTCCGCTTTGGGAGCGGAAGGCCGTGGGTTCAAATCCCGCCACCCCGACCACCTGCCGGACCTTCGGGACCGGCCTACCACGCGAGGACTCGCGAGTACCTCGTGAGATCGCCTTTTGGGGCGTCCAGTCGCTGCGGCTACTATGCAAGCTGCGCGCCCGTGTGTCTCACACTCTGAAGTCCTCCGGGCGACCAGAAACCGCCGGACCTGTCTGGGTCCGCAACCCAAGAAGTCAGCCCCCAAGGAGACCGAACCGTGAAGAGCGCCGTGGAGACCCTGAACCCGACCCGGGTTCGGCTCAGCATCGAGGTGCCCTTCGAGGAGCTCAAGGACAGCCTCGACGCGGCGTACAAGAAGATCAACCAGCAGGTCACGGTGAAGGGCTTCCGGAAGGGCAAGATCCCGGCGCGCGTCATCGACCAGCGGTTCGGCCGCGGTGCGGTCCTGGAGGAGGCGGTCAACGACGCGCTTCCGAAGTTCTACACCGACGCGGTCAACGAGGCGGAGCTCAACCCGCTCGGCCAGCCCGAGGTCGACATCACGGAGCTGAAGGACGGCGAGACGCTGAACTTCACCGCCGAGGTCGACATCCGCCCGACCATCGAGATCCCGGACTACTCCGGCATCGAGGTCGAGGTCGACGCCGTAGAGGTCAGCGAAGAGGACATCGACAAGTCGGTCGAGCAGCTCCGCGAGCGCTTCGCCTCGACCTCCCCGGTCGAGCGCGCCGCCGCCGACGGTGACGTCGTCACCCTCGACCTGGAGGCCAAGGTCGACGGCGAGGTCCTGGAGGACGGCGTCGCCGAGGGCGTCTCCTACACCATCGGCTCCGGCGAGCTGCTCGACGGCGTGGACGAGGCCGTCACCGGCCTGGAGGCCGGCGGCGAGGCAACCTTCGCCTCCGAGCTCAAGGGCGGCTCCGGGGCCGGCCAGGAGGCCCAGGTCACCGTCAAGGTCACCCAGGTCGCCGCCCGCGAACTGCCCGCACTGGACGACGAGTTCGCCCAGCTCGCCTCGGAGTTCGACACCCTGGAGGAGCTGCGCGCCGACAGCCGCAAGCGCCTCGAGAACATGAAGCAGTACGACCAGGCCACGCAGGCCCAGGAGCGCGTCCTGGAGAAGCTGCTGGAGCTCGTCGAGGTGCCCGTCCCCGAGAAGCTCCTCGAGGACGAGATCAACACCCGCAAGCACAACCTGGAGCACCACCAGCTCGGTCAGATGGGCCTCGACCTCGACAAGTACCTGGAGATCCAGGGCAAGACGGCCGAGGAGTTCGACGCCGAGACCAAGGAAGCCGCGGTCAAGGGCATCAAGACGCAGTTCGTCCTCGACGAGCTCGTCAACAAGGAGAAGCTGAACGTCAACCAGGAGGAGCTCACCGAGCACCTCATGCGGCGCGCGGCCTCCTCCGGCATGTCCCCCGACCAGTTCGCCCAGGCGGTCGTCGAGGGCGGCCAGGTTCCGCTCCTGGTCGGCGAGGTCGCCCGCGGCAAGGCCCTGGCCGTCGTGGTCGAGGCCGCCACGGTGAAGGACACCAACGGCGAGATCGTCGACCTGGAGGACGAGGAAGACGACGCCGCCGAGACGGCCACGGAGACGGCCGAGGCCGCCGCCGAGGAGCCGACCGAGGCGTAAGCACGCACGCACAAGGGCCCCGGGGACATCGCGTCCCGGGGCCCTTGCCCTTACCCGGGGTCTCATCAGCGCAGTACATGCGCTGACAGCGAACAGTTCCCTTTGCGGGATTCCCCGAAGGGACCCGCGCGTTAGGGTCCATGAATACGAGGGCAGGGGAGTCCCCATTGCCCCCGGCAGTACACGTGAGACGGCCCGGCGCCGTCGTAAAGACGAGCAGGTGGATACGTGACGAATCTGATGCCTACAGCCGCCGGCGAGCCCTCCATCGGTGGCCTCGGCGACCAGGTCTACAACCGACTGCTCGGCGAGCGGATCATCTTCCTCGGCCAGGCGGTCGACGACGACATCGCGAACAAGATCACCGCGCAGCTCCTGCTCCTTGCCGCTGACCCCGACAAGGACATCTACCTCTACATCAACAGCCCCGGCGGCTCGATCACGGCCGGCATGGCGATCTACGACACCATGCAGTTCATCAAGAACGACGTGGTGACCATCGCCATGGGCCTCGCCGCCTCCATGGGCCAGTTCCTCCTCAGCGCGGGCACCCCGGGCAAGCGCTTCGCCCTCCCGAACGCCGAGATCCTGATCCACCAGCCCTCCGCGGGCCTGGCCGGTTCGGCCTCCGACATCAAGATCCACGCGGAGCGGCTGCTGCACACCAAGAAGCGCATGGCCGAGCTCACGTCCCAGCACACGGGCCAGACCATCGAGCAGATCACCCGCGACTCGGACCGCGACCGCTGGTTCGACGCGCTCGAGGCCAAGGAGTACGGCCTCATCGACGACGTGATTCCCACGGCCGCCGGTATGCCGGGCGGCGGCGGTACCGGGGCCTGAGCCCCGAGACAGCCCCCAGCCGACCGCCACAGCCCCCAGGAGAGAGACAGTGAACGACATCCCCGGCAACGGCCTGTACGACCGCGCACGCGCCGAATACACGGCTCCCGCCGCCGAGTCCCGTTATGTGATCCCGCGCTTCGTGGAGCGCACCTCGCAGGGCGTGCGCGAGTACGACCCGTACGCGAAGCTCTTCGAGGAGCGCGTGATCTTCCTCGGTGTCCAGATCGACGACGCGTCCGCGAACGACGTCATGGCGCAGCTCCTGTGCCTGGAGTCGATGGACCCCGACCGGGACATCTCGATCTACATCAACAGCCCCGGCGGCTCCTTCACCGCGCTGACGGCGATCTACGACACGATGCAGTTCGTGAAGCCGGACGTCCAGACGGTCTGCATGGGCCAGGCCGCCTCCGCCGCCGCCGTCCTGCTGGCCGCCGGCACCCCCGGCAAGCGCATGGCCCTGCCGAACGCGCGCGTGCTGATCCACCAGCCCTACAGCGAGACGGGCCGGGGCCAGGTCTCCGACCTGGAGATCGCGGCCAACGAGATCCTCCGCATGCGCGGTCAGCTGGAGGACATGCTGGCCAAGCACTCGACCACCCCGCTGGACAAGATCCGCGAGGACATCGAGCGCGACAAGATCCTCACGGCCGAGGACGCCCTGTCGTACGGCCTGATCGACCAGATCATCTCCACCCGGAAGATGAACAACGCCGACGTCCGCTGACGCGGACTCTGTATCGTCTACCGCCTCTTGGCACGGTCCACGTGGAAGTGAACCGTGCCAAGGGGGGCCCGAACGGGGGGCCCGGCAAGGTACCGTCGGACATAAGGCAGCACCAGGAGTCGCTGTACCCAGGCGGCTCCCAGGCGAAGGGGAAGCACACCGTGGCACGCATCGGTGACGGCGGCGATCTGCTCAAGTGCTCGTTCTGCGGCAAGAGCCAGAAGCAGGTCAAGAAGCTCATCGCAGGGCCCGGTGTGTACATCTGCGACGAGTGCATCGACCTCTGCAACGAGATCATCGAGGAAGAACTCGCGGAGACGAGCGAGGTGCGCTGGGAGGAACTTCCCAAGCCCCGCGAGATCTACGAATTCCTCGAGGGCTACGTCGTCGGGCAGGAGTCGGCGAAGAAGGCACTCTCGGTCGCGGTGTACAACCACTACAAGCGCGTCCAGGCCGGGGAGAACGGCGGCGGCCAGAGCCGCGAGGACGCCATCGAGCTGGCGAAGTCCAACATCCTCCTGCTCGGCCCCACCGGCTCGGGCAAGACCCTCCTCGCCCAGACCCTGGCCCGCATGCTGAACGTCCCGTTCGCGATCGCCGACGCGACCGCGCTCACGGAGGCGGGCTATGTCGGCGAGGACGTCGAGAACATCCTGCTGAAGCTCATCCAGGCCGCCGACTACGACGTCAAGAAGGCCGAGACGGGCATCATCTACATCGACGAGATCGACAAGGTGGCTCGCAAGAGCGAGAACCCGTCGATCACCCGCGATGTCTCCGGCGAGGGCGTCCAGCAGGCCCTGCTGAAGATCCTGGAGGGCACCACGGCCTCGGTCCCGCCGCAGGGCGGCCGTAAACACCCCCACCAGGAGTTCATCCAGATCGACACGACGAACGTGCTGTTCATCGTGGGCGGTGCCTTCGCGGGCCTGGAGAAGCTCATCGAGTCCAGGGCCGGCGCCAAGGGCATCGGCTTCGGGGCGACGATCCGCTCCAAGCGGGAGCTGCAGTCCAAGGACCAGTTCGAGGACGTCATGCCCGAGGACCTGGTCAAGTTCGGCATGATCCCCGAGTTCATCGGCCGCCTCCCCGTCATCACCTCGGTCCACAACCTGGACCGCGAGGCCCTGCTCCAGATCCTCATCGAGCCGCGCAACGCACTGGTGAAGCAGTACCAGCGCCTCTTCGAACTCGACGGTGTGGAGCTGGACTTCGAGCGCGAGGCCCTCGAAGCCATCGCCGACCAGGCCATCCTCCGCCAGACCGGCGCCCGCGGCCTGCGCGCCATCATGGAGGAAGTCCTCCAGGGCGTCATGTACGAAGTCCCGTCCCGCAAGGACGTGGCCCGCGTCGTCATCACGGCGGACGTCGTCCTCTCCAACGTCAACCCGACCCTGATCCCGCGGGATGCGCGGGGCCGCGGGCCGGGCGAGCAGAAGACCGCGTAGCGGCAACCCGGTTCACGACGAAGGGGCCCCGGTCAGTTCCAACTGACCGGGGCCCCTTCAGATGCATCGCAGAACAAACGCGTTTCAGGACACCCCCACGGCACCCCTAAACTGGGCCCGTGACCGAGAACGCTCAGCAGCAGCCACCAGCGCCCGACTCCGAACTGCCGACCCAGTACGCGCCGGCCGATGTAGAGGGGCCGCTGTACGAGCGCTGGGTAGAGCGGGGTTACTTCGAGGCGGACGCGAAGAGCGAGAAGCCGCCGTACACGATCGTCATCCCGCCGCCGAACGTCACGGGCAGCCTGCATCTGGGGCACGCCTTCGAGCACACGCTCATCGACGCCCTCACGCGCCGCAAGCGCATGCAGGGCTTCGAGACGCTGTGGCAGCCCGGCATGGACCACGCCGGCATCGCCACCCAGAACGTCGTCGAGCGGGAGTTGGGCAAGGAGGGCAAGTCCCGCCACGACCTGGGCCGCGAGGCCTTCGTCGAGCGGGTCTGGCAGTGGAAGGGCGAGTCCGGCGGCCAGATCTCCGGCCAGATGCGCCGCCTCGGCGACGGCGTCGCGTGGTCGCGCGAGCGCTTCACCATGGACGAGGGCCTCTCGCAGGCCGTCCAGACCATCTTCAAGCGGCTCTACGACGATGAGTTGATCTACCGCGCCGAGCGCATCATCAACTGGTGCCCGCGCTGTCTGACGGCCATCTCGGACATCGAGGTCGAGTACCAGGACGACGACGGCGAGCTCGTCTCCATGAAGTACGGGGAGGGTGACGAGACGATCGTCGTCGCCACCACCCGCGCCGAGACCATGCTCGGTGACACGGCCGTCGCCGTTCACCCCGAGGACGAGCGCTACAAGCACCTCGTCGGCAAGCTCATCAAGCTGCCGCTGACCGGCCGCTCCATCCCGGTCGTCGCCGACGAGCACGTCGACCCCGAGTTCGGCACGGGTGCCGTCAAGGTCACCCCGGCCCACGACCCGAACGACTTCGAGATCGGCCAGCGTCACAACCTGCCCGCCATCACGGTCCTGGACGAGCACGCGGTCATCACGGCGCACGGCCCCTTCCAGGGCCTGGACCGCTTCGAGGCCCGCTCCGCCATCGTCGCCGCGCTGCGCGCCGAGGGCCGGATCGTCGCCGAGAAGCGGCCGTACGTCCACTCGGTCGGCCACTGCTCGCGCTGCAAGACGACCATCGAGCCCAGGCTGTCCATGCAGTGGTGGGTCAAGGTCGCCCCGCTCGCGAAGGCGGCCGGCGACGCGGTCCGTGACGGCCGGGTCAAGATCCACCCCCAGGAGATGGAGAAGCGCTACTTCGACTGGGTCGACAACCTCCACGACTGGTGCATCTCACGGCAGTTGTGGTGGGGCCACCGCATCCCCGTCTGGTACGGCCCGAACGGCGAGGTCGTCTGCGTCGGGCCCGACGACGAGGCGCCCACCGGCGAGGGCTGGCACCAGGACACCGACGTCCTCGACACCTGGTTCTCCTCCGGTCTGTGGCCCTTCTCCACCCTCGGCTGGCCCGAACAGACCGAGTCGCTCGCGAAGTTCTACCCGAACTCCGTCCTGGTCACCGGCTACGACATCCTCTTCTTCTGGGTCGCCCGGATGATGATGTTCGGCCTCTACGCGATGGACGGCACCCCGCCGTTCCACACCATCGCCCTGCACGGCATGGTCCGCGACCAGTTCGGCAAGAAGATGTCCAAGTCCTTCGGGAACGCGGTCAATCCGCTCGACTGGATGGACAAGTACGGCTCCGACGCGCTGCGTTTCACCCTGGCGCGCGGCGCCAACCCGGGCGTCGACGTCCCGATCGGCGAGGACTGGGTCCAGGGCTCCCGCAACTTCGCCAACAAGCTCTGGAACGCGACCCGTTTCGCGCTGATGAACGGTGCGACGGTCGAGGGCGAACTCCCGGACGCCGCACGCCTGTCGGCGACCGACCGCTGGATCCTGTCCCGCCTCAACTCCACGGTCGCCGAAGTCGACGCGCTCTACGAGGACTACCAGTTCGCGAAGCTCTCCGACGCGCTGTTCCACTTCGCGTGGGACGAAGTCTTCGACTGGTACGTCGAGTTGTCCAAGACGACGTTCATCGCGGGCGGTGAGGCGGGCGAGGTCTCCAAGCGCGTCCTCGGCGAAGTCCTCGACGTCACCCTGAAGTTGCTGCACCCGATCGTCCCCTTCGTCACGGAGACGCTCTGGACCACCCTCACCGGTGGCGAGTCGATCGTCATCGCCGACTGGCCCACCGACAGCGGCTTCCGGGACCCCGCCGCCGAGCGTGAGATCGAGACGCTCCAGCAGGTCATCACCGAGGTCCGCCGTTTCCGTGCCGACCAGGGTCTCCAGCCCGGCCAGCGCGTCCCGGCCCGCCTCACGCTGGACGGCACGGCGCTCGCCCCGCACGAGGCGGCCATCCGCCAGCTCCTCCGTCTGCAGCCGGAGGGCGACGCCTTCGCGGCGACGGCCACCCTGCCGGTCGGGGGTGCCACGGTCGCCCTCGACCTCTCCGGCACGATCGACATCGCGGCGGAGCGGAAGCGGTTGGCCAAGGACCTCGCCGCCGCCGAGAAGGAGAAGGCCCAGGCGACGGCCAAGCTCGGCAACGAGGCGTTCCTGGCGAAGGCCCCGGACAACGTCGTGGACAAGATCCGCGGCCGACTGTCCAAGGCGGACGAGGACATCGAGCGCATCAAGAATCAACTGGACGGCCTGCCGGAGGCGTAAGGCCCTGACGGGCGCGGGGAACTCTGCGCGACCAGCCACCACGTTCCCCGCGCCCGTCCGACAGGACCAGCCGTCCCCTTCCCAGGCCGCACCCCTAAACTGGGCCCTGTGACCGACAGCGACCCCTTCGACGAGATCATCGAAGCCGAGACCGACCGCGACCCCGACCTCGCGGTGATCGAGGCCGGCAGCCGCACCCTCCGCGCCCAGGGCACCGGCGCCCCCGAGGCGGACGTCCCCGGACGCCCCGAGGACCCCGCGCTGGACAAGGCCCTGCGCGAGGTCGAGGCGGAGCTGGCCACCCGGTGGGGCGAGACGAAGCTGGAGCCGTCGGTCAGCCGTATCGCCGCGCTGATGGACGTGCTCGGCGACCCGCAGCGGTCGTACCCCTCGATCCACATCACGGGGACGAACGGCAAGACGTCCACCGCCCGCATGATCGAGGCACTGCTCGGCGCCTTCGAACTGCGGACCGGCAGATACACCTCCCCGCACGTCCAGTCGATCACCGAGCGCATCAGCCTCGACGGCGCCCCGATCTCCGCCGAGCGGTTCATCGAGACGTACAACGACATCAAGCCGTACATCGAGATGGTCGACGCGCAGCAGGAGTTCCGGCTGTCGTTCTTCGAGGTGCTGACGGGGATGGCGTACGCCGCGTTCGCGGACGCGCCCGTCGACGTGGCCGTGGTGGAGGTGGGGATGGGCGGCAGTTGGGACGCCACCAACGTCATCGACGCCGATGTCGCCGTAGTCACCCCGATCGATCTCGACCACACCGACCGGCTCGGCGGGACGACCGGTGAGATCGCGGCCGAGAAGGCCGGGATCATCAAGCAGGACGCGACCGTGATCCTGGCGCAGCAGCCGGTGGACGCGGCGCAGGTGCTGCTGAAGAGGGCGGTGGAGGTCGACGCGACCGTGGCCCGGGAGGGGCTGGAGTTCGGGGTCGTGTCCCGGCAGGTCGCGGTCGGCGGGCAGCTCCTCAACCTGCGGGGTCTGGGCGGGGAGTACGAGGAGATCTATCTCCCGCTGCACGGGCCGTACCAGGCGCACAACGCGGCCGTGGCGCTCGCCGCCGTGGAGGCGTTCTTCGGTGTGGGTGCGCAGCGGCCCGATCCGCTCGCGATCGACACGGTTCGCAAGGCGTTCGCGTCCGTCACCTCACCGGGGCGGCTGGAGGTCGTACGGCGGTCGCCCACGGTGGTGCTCGACGCGGCGCACAACCCGGCGGGCGCCCGTGCCACCGCCGAAGCGGTGGCGGAGGCCTTCGACTTCAGCCGGCTGATCGGCGTGGTCGCGGCCAGCGGCGACAAGAACGTACGCGGGCTGCTCGAAGCCTTCGAGCCGATGTTCGCCGAGGTCGTCATCACCCAGAACTCCAGTCACCGCTCGATGGACGTGGACGAGCTGGCCGCCATCGCCGTCGAGGTGTTCGGCGACGAGCGGGTGCAGGTCGAGCCGCGGCTGCCCGACGCCCTGGACGCCGCGATCACGCTGGCCGAGGAGGAGGGCGAGTTCGCGGGCGGCGGGGTGCTCGTCACCGGTTCCGTCATCACCGTCGGCGAGGCCCGACTGCTCCTGGGGAGGGGCTGACTTTCCGTGCGTACGCTCTGTTCCTCGACGCTGATCGGCGAGTTCTTCGTGATCGGCTTCGCCGGTCTGGTCGCCATGAAGGACCCCGACCTGGCCACGTCCACCGTGTGGACGGTCTGCGGGATCGCCATGTTCCTGTCCGTCGCGCTGTGCGGGGTGGTGACCCGGCCGGCCGGCATCGCGCTCGGCTGGGCGCTGCAGATCGCGCTGATCGCGGCGGGCTTCGTGGTGCCGTCCATGTTCTTCCTCGGGGCGATCTTCGCGGCCCTGTGGTGGGCGTCGGTGCACTACGGCCGGAAGATCGACGAGGCCAAGGCGAGGTTCGCCGCGCAGGCCGCCTCCACTACACCTGACGTTGCGTAATGGGCGCACGGACACGCCCTGTAGCCTCGGCTTTGTCGTGAGACGCCCCGCACGCACCATCATGATCCGAAGGAGCCCCGTCGTGACCCAGCGCACCCTCGTCCTGCTCAAGCCCGACGCCGTCCGTCGTGGCCTGACCGGCGAGATCATCAGCCGCATCGAGCGCAAGGCCGGCTGGCAGATCACCGCGCTGGAGCTGCGCACCCTGGACCAGGACACCCTGGAGCAGCACTACGGCGAGCACAAGGGCAAGGTCTTCTACGAGCCGCTGGTGGAGTTCATGGCCTCCGGTCCGGTCGTCGCCCTGATCGTCGAGGGTGAGCGGGTCATCGAGGGTGTGCGCGCCCTGGCCGGTCCGACCGACCCGATCGCCGCCGCGCCGGGCTCGATCCGCGGCGACTTCGGGGTCATCGTCCGGGAGAACCTGATCCACGCCTCGGACTCGGAGGAGTCCGCCGAACGCGAGGTGAAGATCTTCTTCCCCGGGCGCGTCTGAATCTCCATCAGTAACCCACATGTCTGACCAGGGGCGGCCGCGTTATTTCCGGCCGTCTCTTGGCATATGCGTGCCGATCGGGGGAACGCATGCCCCCGATGGGCCGTCTCCACAAGCGAGGCGACACCTCGCATGCTGACAATGGCGAAGACCCTCGCGCAGTGTTCGTGCAGGCGCGTCTACGATGGAAGCCTTCACGTCACAGCACCCACTTCGCCGACCTGAAAAGCCCTCAAAAGCTCCCGGGAAGGCCAGACGAATCCTGATGGGGAACTCAATGTCGTTCATCGGCCGTGACATGGCTGTCGACCTCGGGACCGCCAACACGCTGGTGTACGTCAGGGGTCGCGGGATCGTACTCAACGAGCCGTCCGTCGTCGCGATCAACACCAACACCGGTGGCATTCTCGCGGTCGGCTCCGAAGCCAAGAAGATGATCGGGCGGACGCCGGGCAACATCGTTGCCGTGCGCCCGCTGAAGGACGGTGTCATCGCCGACTTCGAGATCACCGAGCGCATGCTCCGCTACTTCATCCTGAAGATCCACAAGCGGCGCTACCTCGCCCGCCCCCGTGTCGTCGTCTGTGTGCCCTCGGGCATCACCGGCGTCGAGCGCCGTGCCGTCATCGAGGCGTCGTCCCAGGCCGGCGCCCGCCAGGTGCACATCATCGAGGAGCCCATGGCCGCGGCCATCGGTTCCGGCCTGCCGGTCCACGAGGCCACGGGCAACATGGTGGTGGACATCGGCGGCGGCACCACGGAGGTCGCGGTCATCTCGCTCGGTGGCATCGTCACCGCCCAGTCCATCCGCGTCGCGGGCGACGAGTTGGACAACGCGATCATCCAGCACATCAAGAAGGAGTACTCGCTCCTCCTCGGTGAGCGGACGGCTGAGCAGATCAAGATCACGATCGGTTCCGCGTACGACCTCGACGACGACCAGCACACCGAAATCCGCGGCCGGGACCTGGTCTCCGGTCTGCCCAAGACCGTCGTGATCTCCGCCGCCGAAGTCCGCAAGGCGATCGAAGAGCCCGTCAACGCGATCGTCGACGCGGTGAAGACGACCCTCGACAAGTGCCCGCCGGAGCTGTCCGGCGACGTCATGGACCGCGGAATCGTTCTGACCGGCGGCGGAGCCCTGCTGCGCGGTCTGGACGAGCGGCTGCGCCGGGAGACCGGTATGCCGATCCACATCGCCGAGGACCCGCTGGACAGCGTGGCGCTCGGCTCCGGCAAGTGCGTCGAGGAGTTCGAGGCGCTCCAGCAGGTCCTGGACGCCCAGCCGCGCAGATGACGTAACGCTTCGATTCCGCCGTACGGGATGATCCCCTCTCGTGCGGCGGATCGTTGATACGGAGGCATAGGCTCCGTCATAAGTCTCTGTAGCCATCCGCACGCACAACACCTGCATACCCGAACCTCTGCACATTTCTATGAGGAAGGCACGGCCGCCGCACGTGAGGGACACACGAGAGAGCCGGCTGCTCCTGGTGCTGCTGATCGCCGTCGCGTTCGCGTTGATCACGGTGGACATCCGGGGAGGGCAGGACTCGCCGGTCGAGGGCGCCCGCCGGGCCGCGGCCACCGTGTTCGGCCCGATCGAGAACGGCGTGTCGTCCGCCGTCAACCCGGTCGGTGACGCGGTCTCCGCGGTCCGTGACTCCGGTGCGCGGCACGACCGGCTCGCGCTCCTGGAGAAGGAGAACGCGGCCCTCAAGGCGAAGCTCGGCAGCGACGACCGCAACCGCAGCCGCCTGACCCAGCTCGACAAGATTCTGAAGGTGGCCGGCGAGGGCCAGTACGGCATCAAGGGCGCCCAGGTCATCGCGATAGGAGCCGCCCAGAGCTTCTCCTGGACGATCACCATCGACATCGGCGCCAACGACGGCATCAAGCGCGACATGACCGTCCTCAACGGCGACGGACTGGTCGGCCGCGTCACGACCGTCGGCCCCGACGCCTCCACCGTCCTGCTCGCCAACGACCCCGACTTCACCGTCGGCACCCGCATGGAGGGCAACGACGAACTCGGCTTCGCCTCCGGCGAGGGCGACGGCCCGCTGCGCGTCGAACTCCTCAACGGCAAGGCCGAGGTGCGGAAGGGCGACCGGCTCATCACCTTCGGCTCGCAGGCCGACAAGCCGTTCGTGCCCGGTGTCCCGGTCGGTACCGTCTCCCGCGTGGACCCCTCCAGCGGCGGCCTGACCCGCACGCTGTACGTCACGCCGTACGTCAACTTCACCAAACTCGACATCGTCGGCGTGGTCGTGGAGGCCCCGAAGAAGGACCCGCGCGACACGGTCCTGCCCGCGAAACCCAAGCCGACCCCGACCCCGACGGTGACCGTCACGGTCACCCCGTCCGCGAACGCGCCGGTCGACGGCCAGCAACAGCAGTAGGAGCTCCTCCCCATGCGTGTCAACCGGATCCTGCTCTCCGTGCCGCTGGTCGTCGTCGCCCTCGTGATCCAGGTGAGCGTCCTCGCCCGCCTCCACCTCCCCGGCGCCGTCCCCGACCTGCTGCTCCTCACCGTCCTCGGCCTCGCCATGGTCTACGGCCATGTCACGGGCGCACTCATCGGCTTCGGTGCCGGACTCCTCGCCGACCTCGCCCCGCCCGCCGACCACGCGGCCGGCCGCTACGCGCTCGTGCTCTGCGTGATCGGCTACCTCGCGGGCCTCACCAAACCGGAGAACGGCCGCCTCAAGTCGGCGACCGGCCCGATGGCCGTCGTGGTCGCCGCCGCCATCGGCGCCACCCTCCTCTACGCCGGTGTCGGCGCCCTCGTCGGCGACACCACCGCCCGCCATGTGGGCCTCGGCAGCCTGCTGTTCACGGCCGCCCTCTACGACCTGCTGCTCGCCCCGTTCGTCGTCCCCGGCGTCATGGCGCTGGCCCGGCGCGTCGACAACGACCCGCTCGCCGAGACCAACGCCGCCAAGTCGGCCGACATCTCCTCGGGTTGGCTCGCCTCGGGCACCGGCCTGAAGATCGGCGGCCAGCGCGGCGGACTCCGGATGAAGACGGCCCGCGCGCGGGTGGCCCGCGCCGGGCGCATCAAGGGGGTCAAGCGGCTTTGAGGACAGGGGAGTTGGCGTACGGGCTCACAGCCACGTCGTATATGACTCATACACGCACCGACTCGCACACGTACTGAGAGGGGGCGGCAGCACGCATGACCAACATCCCGGAGACCGGACGGACTCCACGGGTCCAGATCAGGCTCGTCGTCATCCAGATCCTCGTCCTCTCCCTCCTCGGCACCCTCGGCGGGCGCCTCTGGTACCTCCAGATCCGTGAGGGCGCCGCATACCAGAAGGAAGCGTCCGGCAACCACGTCCAGCAGGTCGTCGATCCCGCGGTGCGCGGTTCGATACTGGACGCGCGCGGTGTGCCCCTCGCCGACAACGAGACCCGGCTGGTGGTCTCCGCCTCCCGCACCGACCTGCTGAAGCAGGCGGACGACGGCAAGGCCGTCCTCACCAAGCTGGCCGGCGTGCTGGGCGTGAAGCCCGAGGACGTGATCCAGAAGGTCCGGCTGTGCGACGCCAAGACCCCGCAGCCCTGCTGGAACGGCTCGCCGTACCAGCCGATCCCGATCACCGACGAGGCCACCGCCAAGCAGGCCCTCCAGATCCGCGAGCGCTCCGAGGACTTCCCCGGCATCACCGCCGAGCCCGAGGCCGTCCGCCGCTACGCCGCCCCCGGCGACGCCAACGCGGCCCAGGTCCTCGGCTATCTCTCGCCGGTCACCGACGACGAGATCACCCAGGCCCAGAACACCGACTCGCCGTATCTCCGCTCCGACCAGGTCGGCCGCTCGGGCCTTGAGCGCCAGTACGACAAGGAGCTGCGCGGCAAGGCCGGCGTCACCCGCTACGAGGTCGACAACCTCGGCCGGGTGATCGGCAAGGCCAAGTCGGATGCGTCGCAGCCCGGTTCGAACCTCGTCACCAGCATCGACGCCCGGGTGCAGCGCGTCGCCGAGTACCAGCTCGACAAGGCGATGAAGGCTGCCCGCCAGCAGTTCGACAAGATCACAGGCGAGAACTACAAGGCCGACTCCGGTGCCGTCATCGTGATGGAGGCCAAGACCGGCCGGATCGTCGCCATGGCCTCCGCGCCGACGTACGACCCGAACGTCTGGGTCGGCGGCATCTCCGCCAAGGACTACAAGGCCCTCACCGGCAAGAACTCCGACTACCCGCTGCTGAACCGGGCCATACAGGGTCAGTCGGCGCCCGGTTCGACGTTCAAGGTGGTCTCCACGGCCGCCGCGGTCGAGGCCGGCTACGAGTGGGACGGCGGCTACCCCTGCACCAGTTCGTACTCGGTGGGCGGCCAGGTCTTCAAGAACTTCGAGGGCGAGAACTTCGGCCCCATCTCCCTGGGCCGCGCGCTGGAGGTCTCCTGCGACACCGTCTTCTACGGCCTCGCCGACGCCCAGTGGAAGAAGGACGGCGGCATCAACCCGAAGAAGGGCCAGCCGAAGGACTACTTCTACAAGGCGGCCCACCAGTTCGGCCTCGGCAAGCCCACCGGCATCGACATCCCGAACGAGGTCACCGGCCGCGTCCCGGACCGCAAGTGGAAGCAGGAGACCTACCAGGCCAACAAGGCCTACTGGTGCAAGACCGGGAAGAAGGACGGCACGTACGTCCAGAAGATCGCCTACGAGAACTGCCTCGAGGGCAACAAGATGCGTGAGGGCGACTCGATCAACTACTCCATCGGCCAGGGCGACACCCTCGTCACGCCGATCCAGGAGGCCATGATCTACGGCGCCCTCGCCAACGGCGGCACCGAGTACGTCCCCACCATCGGCAAGGCCATCGTCAGCGCCGACGGCAAGACCGTCCAGGAGATCAAGCCCAAGGTCAAGGCCAAGCTGCCGATCAGCGCGGCCACGCACAAGGGCATCGACAAGGCCCTCGCGGGCGTGGTCACCAGCGGTACCGCCGCCTGGAAGTTCCAGGGCTGGCCGCAGGACAAGATCGAGCTGCACGCCAAGACGGGTACGGCCGAGGTCTACGGCAAGCAGACCACCTCGTGGTTCTCGACGTACACCAAGGACTACACGGTCGTCATGACGATCGCTCAGGCCGGTACCGGTTCGGGCGCCTCGGGTGAGGCCGTGCGCAACATCTACAACGCGATGTACGGCGTCCAGGCCGACGGCTCCATCGACAAGAAGAAGGCCCTGCTGCCCACCCCGCAGACGAGCCTCCCGAAGGTCCGCGCCGACGGCACCATCGCCTCCCCGAAGATCACCGCCGACCCGGCCAAGGAGCTGGAGAAGCAGCAGCAGAAGGCGACCGAGGAGGGCGCCACGGCCGCGGACGAGACCCAGCCGCCGGCCACCTCGCCCTCGCCGTCCGCCACCGACCGCAACACCCGCAGGCGCCCGCGCAGAAGGGGAAGCCGGAGGATGCTCACATGACCGGCAACAGCTTCTCGGTCTCCGGATACGGTCCCGAGCGGGCCGGCTGGACGCGGGTCTTCGCCCGTGACTCGCTGGCCCGCCGGCTGGACTGGCCGATACTGTTCTCCGCGATCGGGCTGTCCCTGATCGGTTCGCTGCTGGTCTTCTCGGCGACCCGCAACCGCACCGAGATCAACCAGGGCGACCCGTACTACTTCCTGATCCGGCACCTGATGAACACCGGCATCGGCATCGCCCTGATGATCGGCGTGATCTGGGTCGGCCACCGCACCCTGCGGGTCGTCGTCCCGTTCCTCTACGGCGCCTCGGTGTTCGGCATCCTGCTGGTGCTCACCCCGCTGGGCTCCACGGTCAACGGCGCGCACTCCTGGATCGTGCTCGGCGGCGGCTTCTCGCTCCAGCCCTCGGAGTTCGTGAAGATCACGATCATCCTGGGCATGGCGATGGTGCTCGCCGCGCGGGTCGACGCGGGCGACAAGCCCTACCCCGACCACCGCACGGTCCTCCAGGCCCTGGGCCTTGCCGCCGTCCCGATGATGATCGTGATGCTGATGCCCGACCTCGGGTCGGTCATGGTCATGGTCATCATCGTGCTCGGTGTGCTGCTGGCCTCCGGCGCCTCCAACCGCTGGATCTTCGGCCTGCTGGGCGTGGGCGCGATCGGCGCGGTCGCGGTGTGGCAACTGCACATCCTGGACGAGTACCAGATCGCCCGCTTCGCCGCCTTCGCCAACCCGAGCCTCGACCCGGCCGGCGTCGGCTACAACACCAACCAGGCCCGTATCGCGATCGGCTCCGGCGGCCTCACCGGCGAGGGCCTCTTCCACGGCTCCCAGACGACCGGTCAGTTCGTCCCCGAACAGCAGACGGACTTCGTCTTCACGGTCGCGGGCGAGGAGTTGGGCTTCTTGGGCGCGGGCCTGATCCTCCTGCTGGTCGGCGTGGTGCTGTGGCGCGCCTGCCGCATCGCCCGCGACTCGACCGAGCTGTACGGCACGATCGTCGCCGCCGGGATAGTCGCCTGGTTCGCCTTCCAGGCCTTCGAGAACGTCGGCATGACCCTCGGCATCATGCCCGTCACCGGCCTCCCGCTGCCCTTCGTCTCCTACGGCGGCACCTCGATGTTCGCGGTGTGGGTCGCGGTGGGTCTGCTCCAGTCGATCCGGGTCCAGCGACCCATGTCCGCCTGACCGCTACCCGCACACTCGCCCGGGTTTCCCCGCGGTTCATGGGGGACGCCCTCTGCCATCCCGGCCGGTCAGCAACTAGATTCAGGTCATGGCGGACACAAAGCGCGAGATCGAGCGTAAGTACGAGTCCGACGAAAGCGGCCTGCCCGATCTGACCGGCGTCGCAGGGGTCAAGACCGTCATCGACAAAGGCGTCGCGAGTCTGGACGCCGTCTACTACGACACGGCCGACGAACGCCTCGCGGCGGCCTCGATCACCCTGCGCCGCCGCACCGGTGGCTCCGACGCGGGCTGGCACCTGAAGCTGCCGGTCGAGCCCGGCGTCCGCGACGAGATCCGGGAACCGCTCTCCGACACCGTGCCCCGCGCCCTCGCCGGACTGGTCCGGTCCCGGGCCCGCGAGGCCGAGCTGGTGCCCGTCGTCCGCCTGCGCTCCGACCGTGACGTACGCCATCTCGTGGACGCCCAGGGCACGTTGCTCGCCGAGGTCAGCGTGGACGCCGTACACGCCGAACGGCTCACCGAAGGCGGCGGCACCGCCCAGTGGACCGAGATGGAAGTCGAACTCGCCGACGACGGCGACCCGGCCTTCCTCGACAAGGTGGAGAAACGCCTGCGCAAGGCGGGCGTACGACCGTCGTCGTCCGCTTCCAAGCTGGCCAGAGCGCTCTCGGAGACCGCTCCGAAAAAGAAGCAGCGCAAGACACCCCCCGCCCCCGAGGAACCCCGCACCGCCGGCGACCACGTCCTCGTGTACATCCGCGCCCAGCGGGACGCGATCCTCGAACTCGACCCCGCCGTACGGCAGGACGCCCACGACTCCGTGCACCGCATGCGCATCGCCACCCGCCGCCTGCGCAGCGCCTTCCGCTCCTACGGCAAGGTCCTCGACCGCACGGTCACCGACCCGATCGGCGAGGAACTGAAGTGGCTGGCAAGCGAGTTGGGGGTGGACCGCGACCGCGAGGTGATGACCGAGCGCCTGACGTCGGTCCTCGCCGAACTGCCCCGCACCCTGGTCTCCGGCCCGATCCGCACCCGTATGCGCACCTGGGCGGGCGCCCGCCGGGGCGGCTCGCGACGCCGGCTGACCGGCGTCCTGGACTCCAAGCGCTATCTCGCGCTCCTCGACACCCTGGACGCGCTGGTCGCCGAGCCTCCCCTCCTGCCGGACGCCGCCGGCGGGCCGGCCAAGGTGATCGGCAAGGCCGTACGCAAGGATCTGGGCAAGGTCTCCGCGCTCGTCGAGCAGGCGCTCGCCACCGCCGAGCCGGGCACGGACCGGGACGTCGCCCTGCACGAGGCCCGCAAGAAGGCCAAGCGCACCCGGTACGCGGCGGAGGCGGCCACCCCGGCGCTCGGCGACTCGGCCCGCACCCTCGCCAAGTCCATGAAGTCCCTGACCAGCCTGCTCGGCGACCACCAGGACAGCGTCATGGTCCGCCTGACCCTGCGCGAGCTGTCCGCCGTGGCGCACGCGGCGGGGGAGAGCTCGTTCACGTACGGCGTGCTGTACGGACGGGAGGAGCAGCGGGCGGCCGGGGTGGAGGCGGCGCTGCCGGAGGTGTGGAAGGGGATCGTGGCGGAGGCGTCGGTCTGAGCGTGCGGGGGCGGCACGGGATCGCGTTAGTCTTGATGGTCACCCCTGTCTGCTCACGAAGGTTCCCGCGATGCCTGCCGAGTCGGTTTTCCCGCAGCTCGAAGCCTTGCTCCCGCATGTGCAGAAGCCGATCCAGTACGTCGGCGGCGAGCTCAACTCCACGGTCAAGCCGTGGGAGTCGTGCGATGTCCGCTGGGCGCTGATGTACCCGGACGCGTACGAGGTCGGCCTGCCCAACCAGGGCGTCATGATCCTCTACGAGGTCCTGAACGAGCAGGAGGGCGTCCTCGCCGAGCGCACCTACAGCGTGTGGCCGGACCTGGAGGCGCTGATGCGGGAGCACCGCGTCCCGCAGTTCACGGTCGACAGTCACCGCCCGGTCGGCGCCTTCGACGTGTTCGGGTTGAGCTTCTCCACCGAACTCGGCTACACGAACATGCTGACGGCCCTGGACCTGGCCGGCATCCCGCTGGAGTCCAAGGACCGCACGCTCGACGACCCGATCGTGCTGGCGGGCGGCCACGCGGCCTTCAACCCCGAGCCGATCGCGGACTTCGTCGACGCGGTGATCATCGGCGACGGCGAGCAGGCCGTCCTCGACATGACGAAGATCATCCGAGGGTGGAAGGCGGAGGGCCGCCCGGGCGGCCGCGAGGAGGTCCTCTTCCGCCTCGCGAAGACGGGCTCGGTCTACATCCCGGCGTTCTACGACGTCGAGTACCTCCCCGATGCCCGTATCGCCCGCGTGGTCCCCAACAGGTCGGGCGTCCCGTGGCGGGTGTCGAAGCACACGGTCATGGACCTGGACGAATGGCCGTACCCCAAGCAGCCGTTGGTCCCCCTGGCCGAGACGGTCCACGAACGAATGTCGGTGGAGATCTTCCGCGGCTGCACCCGCGGCTGCCGCTTCTGCCAGGCGGGCATGATCACCCGCCCGGTGCGCGAGCGCTCGATCACCGGCATCGGCGAGATGGTCGAGAAGGGCCTGAAGGCCACGGGCTTCGAGGAGGTGGGTCTCCTGTCCCTCTCCTCCGCGGACCACTCGGAGATCGGCGACATCGCGAAGGGCCTGGCCGACCGCTACGAGGAAGACAAGATCGGCCTCTCCCTCCCCTCCACCCGGGTGGACGCCTTCAACGTCGACCTGGCGAACGAACTGACGCGCAACGGCCGCCGCTCGGGCCTGACCTTCGCCCCCGAGGGCGGCAGCGAGCGTATGCGCAAGGTCATCAACAAGATGGTCTCGGAAGAGGACCTGATCAGGACCGTCTCCACGGCCTACGGCAACGGCTGGCGCCAGGTGAAGCTGTACTTCATGTGCGGCCTGCCGACCGAGACCGACGAGGACGTCCTCCAGATCGCCGACATGGCGATGAACGTGATCGCCGAGGGCCGCAAGGTCTCCGGCCAGAACGACATCCGCTGCACGGTCTCGATCGGCGGCTTCGTCCCCAAGCCCCACACCCCCTTCCAGTGGGCTCCGCAGCTCTCGGCGGAGGAGACGGACGCCCGCCTCACCAAGCTCCGCGACAAGATCCGAGGCGACAAGAAGTACGGCCGCTCGATCGGCTTCCGCTACCACGACGGCAAGCCCGGCATCGTCGAGGGCCTCCTCTCCCGGGGCGACCGCCGCATCGGCGCGGTCATCCGCGCGGTCTACGAGGACGGCGGCCGCTTCGACGGCTGGCGCGAGCACTTCTCCTACGACCGCTGGATGCGCTGCGCGGAGAAGACGCTGCCGGCCTTCGGCGTGGACGTCGACTGGTAC
This sequence comes from Streptomyces sp. NPDC005492, assembly GCF_040605995.1. Taxonomy (NCBI): domain Bacteria; kingdom Bacillati; phylum Actinomycetota; class Actinomycetes; order Kitasatosporales; family Streptomycetaceae; genus Streptomyces; species Streptomyces sp. NPDC005492. Next base: position 199,811 of record NZ_JBEXDX010000010.1, on the reverse strand, counting down.
ACCACCCGCGAGAAGACCTACGAGGAGGTCCTCCCCTGGGACCACCTCGACTCCGGCCTCGACAAGGACTGGCTCTGGGAGGACTGGCAGGACGCCCTCGACGAGACGGAGGTCGAGGACTGCCGGTGGACGCCGTGCTTCGACTGCGGGGTGTGCCCGCAGATGGACACGTCGATCCAGATCGGGCCGACCGGCAAGAAGCTGCTGCCGTTGACGGTGAAGCAGCCTGCGGGGAGTGGGCACGGGCACTGAGGGGGGCGCTCAGCCGACGGGGTCCGAGGGGCCGTAGAGCGTGGCGATGTCCTTCGATGTCGCCCAGCGGCTGTAGGTCGGCGACTGGGGCCAGTTGGCCGGTGAGTCCTGCCATTCCTCCTGGCGGCCGTACGGCAGGAGGTCGATCAGGGCGAAGGTGTGGCTGAGCTGTTCGGTGCCGCGGCCGTCGGTGTGCCAGGTGCGGTAGACGGTGTCGCCGTCGCGCAGGAAGACGTTGACCGCGAAGCCGCCGGCGGGGGGTGCGCCCACATCGGCGCCGAACGAGCTGTTCGCGGTCGAGTACCAGGGCATGCGGTTGCCGACCCGCTGCTTGTAGGCGAGCGCCTCGTCGATCGGGCCCTGGGTGACGATGACGAAGCGCGCGTCGTAGTTGTCCAGGAACTCCAGGCGGGTGTACTGCGAGGTGAACCCCGTACAGCCGGGGCACTGCCATTCCTTGCCGGTGAACCACATGTGGTTGTAGACGATCAGTTGCCGCTTGCCTTCGAAGACGTCCGCCAGACGGACGGGGCCGTTCTCGCCGTCGAGGGTGTAGTCGGGCATCTCGACCATCGGCAGACGGCGGCGTTCGGCGGCGATGGCGTCGAGCTCCCGTGTCGCGGCCTTCTCCCGGGCGCGGAGCGTGGTGAGCCGGCCTTCCCAGGTCGCGGCATCGACGACGGGGGGTAGTGCGTCGGCGGTCATGGTTCCTCGCAGAGTTCGGGCGTGGCTTGCCTTGTGGGGAGACAGACCGTGCCGGGCTCCGGAACTCATCGGTTCCGAGGGGGAAACCGTCCTACCCGTCGGGAGAGGTCAGCCAACCCCCCACCACCGTCAGCGTCCCCTCCCCGGAGTCGGACTCCACGTCGGCGGCCAGGTCGGCGATCGTGACCGAGCGCAGGGCGTCGCGGCGGGCCGACTCGGCGGCGGCCATGGTGCGGGAGATCGGGCAGGGTTTGGTGCAGGCCTCACGCGGGGTGGCCATCGGGCCGCGTTGGCGGATCTCCGTGCAGACGAAGGCCGGGTCGGGGCCGTCGATCGCCTCGACGACCTCGAGCACGGTGATCGACGCGGGGGAGCGGGTCAGGACGTAGCCGCCCGACTTCCCCTGTACCGATCGCACCAGGCCGGCGCGGGAGAGGGCCTGGAGCTGCTTGGCGAGGTAGGTCGGCGACACGTCGTGGAACTGGGCCAGGCGCGCGGCCGGTACCGGATCCTCCGTCGAGGTCAGGACAACGCAGCAGTGCAGGGCCCACTCGACTCCGCCGGACATCTTCACCCGCTCATTTTACCCGGACAGCCGTTGACTCGGACATCTGTTGTCCGGGTATTATCTCGGAGAGAACTCGGATAGGAAGTGTCCGAGTTTCGTGGCCGAGGTGCCGACGGAACCGTCCGGCGGTACATATCGGACACCAGTCGTCTATGGAAGGCGTGTGCCATGAAGATCGCAGTCATCGGTGGAACCGGGCTGATCGGGTCGCAGGTCGTGAAGAACCTGAACGCGGCCGGGCATCAGGCCGTGCCGCACTCCCAGTCCACGGGCGTGGACATCATCAGTGGTGAGGGGCTGGAGGCGGCCGTCGCGGGCGTCGACGTCGTCGTCAATCTGACGAACTCACCGACCTTCGACGACGCCTCCCTCGGCTTCTTCCAGGCGTCGATGGACAACCTGGTCGCCGCCAGCGAGAAGGGCGGGGTCGGCCACTTCGTCATCCTGTCCATCGTCGGTGTGGACCAGGTGCCGGGGCTTGACTACTACCGGGCGAAGGTCCTCCAGGAGGACATCCTCAAGGCCGGGTCGGTGCCGTACTCCATCGTCCGCGCCACGCAGTTCATGGAGTTCATGGACGCCACCCTGGCCATGACCACCGACGGCGACACCGTCCGCCTGCCGCGTACGCCGGTCCAGCCGATCGCCGCCGCGGAGGTCGCCGCCGTCGTCGCCGAGGTCGCCGTCGGCAGCCCGCTGAACGGCGTCCTCAACATCGCGGGCCCGGACGTCTACCCCCTCGACGAACTCGGCCGGCTCACCCTGACCGCCAAGGGCGGCACGGCCACCGTGGTCACCGACGACACGGCCGGCATGTTCGCCGCCGTCCCCGGTGACGTCCTCATCCCGCAGGCCGGAGACGGCGCCTGCGTCACGGCCACCCACTACACGGACTGGCTGGCCTGAGCCGAGCCGAAGTCCGGGGCGGGCTACGGCTGTTGGCTCTGGGTGGCCGACGCCGACGCCGGTGGGTAACTCGGGTGCAGTGAAGAAGGAAGCGGGGCCAGCGACTCGCACAGCGAGGTCGGGAACGCGGGCTCCGCACGGTGTACGGCCGCGCAGCCGCCGCTCGCAGTCGCCGTGATCGGGGACCAACCCGAGGGCTTCGCGCGGAAGAACCACCGGTCGCCCAGTTGCGAGGAGCAGCCGGACGGTGACGCGGTCGTGTCGCCGCAGACCGGGCCCGTGCGCCAGGAGAAGTCGAGGACCAGCCACTTGCCCTCGCAGTGCTCCGAGTCGAGGTAGGTGTGCTCGGGGGCGTCGGCCGCCTTCAGTGCCTGCTCGTAGGAGGCGCTGGTGCAGCCGGTGGCCGCCGGGTGGCAGCCGAGCTCTCCGCAGAGCCGTAGCGCGGGCGGCTTGGCACCGTCGGCGGTGAATACCACGTCGTGGTCGACGACCAGTTCCTGGCTGCCCAGGGGTTCACGCAGCCGGACCCGCGTCGAGCCCGTGCGCTCCCCGGTGCATCCGGAGCGTCTGTCCCCATCCGGTGAGGAGAAGGTGACCTGGACCCACACGTTGTTCTTCGTCGGTTCGGTGAGTACCGCCTTGAGGGCCCGCACGCACGGGCCCTTGCCGTCGGGCAGTTGGACGTCGAGGGTCAACGTGCGCTGGTCCGTGCCGAGTCGGGCCGCGGTGACCGCGGAGGGCTGCTCCGTGGTCCAGGGGAGCGACGCGGTCGGCGTCGCTCCGTCCGCACCACCGGCGACCTGCGTTCCGCAGGCGCCCAGCAGCAGTACGGCTACGGCGCAGAGTGCCGCGGACACCGTCGCCCTTCGCGTTCTTCCTCGTCGCACGAGTGCTCAATCCCCCCTGATGGCACGGGTGTTGACCCCGGCCCCCCGAATACCCGGCTCTCAATATAGGGAGTGGGCGGGTCTCAGCGTGCGGCGACCCAGTCCGCCACCGTCGTGACCTCCGCCTGCGTCGGGAACACCTTCTCCGTGAGGACCCGGTGCACCTCCGGGTCGTTGTCGAGGCAGCCGTCGGACAGGACGGTGAGGGTGAAGTCCAGGTCGGCCGCCTGGCGGAGAGTGGACAGGACGACTCCGCTGGTGGCGATGCCGGTCAGGACCAGGTGGTCGATGTCTTTCGCCCGCAGGACCATGTCGAGGTCGCTGCCGGCGAACGCGCTGACGCGGCGCTTGGTGACGAGGATGTCGCCGGGCTCGGGGGCCACGTCCGGGTGGATGTCGTTGGCCTGGCCGGCGGCCGACGCGGGGGAGCCCGCGAGCCTGCCGAACATCTTGTTGCGGGCGCTGATCTCCGGGGCACCGGGGCGGAATCCGACGGTCACGTAGATCACGGGGACGCCGCCCGTACGGGCCGTGCCGATCGCCTCGCGCAGACGCGGCAGATAGGCCGGGTCGGGATAGCGGTCGACGATGACGCGCTGGACGTCCATGACGAGGAGGGCCTGCTGGGGCACCGTTGTCCTTTCATCGGGGCTGCTGAGCTAAGTCATCAGGTGATTACTTGCTCAACGTAGCCATGCCCTGTAGTCATGTCAACGAATGATTACTTGACCTGTCGGAAGGAGATCGCCGGTGATGACGAGCGAGGCCGACGGGCGTCGTCGGCGGGACGCGGCGGCGACCCGGCAGGCGCTGCTGGAGGCCGCGAGCAGCCGGTTCACCCGGCTCGGCTACGACCGCACCACGCTGCGCGATGTCGCCGCCGACGTCGGGGTCAACCTCGCGCTCATCAAGCGGTACTTCGACTCGAAGGAGGGCCTGTTCAAGGCGGCCCTCGCCTCAACTCCCCGGTTCCTGGGGCGTGATGAGCATTTCCCAAACGACCGGGCCGGCCTCGCCGAGGCGCTCAGCCGCCAACTGTCCGCCGGTGCCTGGCCGGAGTTCGGCGAACACCCCGTCCTGCTGCTGCTCCGCGACTCCGGGGACGAGCGCGTGGACGCCCTGCGCCGGAAGGCCCTGGACGAGTTCGGCCGCCAGATCCTCCAGGCGTCCGGCGCGGCACCGGCGGAGGAGGACGACGAACGGCTGCTGCGGGCCCAACTCCTCGTCGCGCTGGGTGTCGGCGTCGCCGTTGTGCGGTCCGCCGTGGGTCTGCAACCGCTGCGTGACGCGAGCGCCGAGCAACTGGCCGCGCCCCTGCGGGAGATCGTCGACGCGCTGCTGACGCCCCCTGCCGACGATCGCTGAACTCCCGCACACTGCACGGGTGGACGACCTCACGATCCGCCCCGCCGAACCCGCCGAGCTGGACGTCGTCGCCGGGTTGCGGTGGCGGTGGGTACTGGAGAGCGGGCACCAACCCATCACCACCCGCCAGGAGTTCGTACGGCATCTCGTGAACTGGGCGGCGGAGAACGCCGGTTCGCACCGGTGCGTGGTCGTCGTACGGGGTGGCGTGATCATCGGGATGGCGTGGCTGGCCGTCGTGCAGCGGGTGCCAAGTCCGCGTGCCCTGCGGCGGGCCAGCGGCGATCTGCAGTGCGTGTACGTGATCCCCGGCGAGCGGGACGGCGGTGTCGGCGGGCGGCTCGTGGAGGCGGTGCTGGCCCGCGCCCGTGAACTCGGCCTCGAACGCGTCACCGTGCATTCCTCACCCCGGGCGATCCCGGCGTACGCCCGACGCGGCTTCGTCTCCTCACCGCGTCTGCTGCACACCGATGTCGCCCGTACCGACCCCTACCCTTGACCGCGAATGGATCCGGATGGGGCGTTGTGGCGTCTTGGCAGGTATGGACGCCCCTGTGAACTTCGAGAAGCCGTCCGTGCGGCCCCCGGTTCAGCCGCCCGAAGGGTGTCTCGCCGTCGCGATCCGTGTTCCCGTGCGGATCGTCGTGCTCGTGCTGGTCGTGCCGGTGCGGTTGGTGTGGGACGCGCTGGTGGTCGGCGGGCGGTTCCTGTACCGCACGGTGCTGGGGCCGTTGGCGCGCGCGGTGTTCGTGTGGCCGTGGGTCGCGCTGTGGCGGTATGTCGTCGTGCCCGTCGCCAAGGCGGTCGGATGGCTCACCTACGTTCTTGTTCTCGTGCCCCTCGGCTGGTTGTACGTGTCCGTGCTGACTCCGGTCGGTCATGGCGTCCGGGCCGGGCTGGTGTGGGCGTACGCGCGCGTGCTCACTCCCGTCGGGCACGCGTGCGTGTGGGTCGTCGACAGGGTGGCCGCCGGTGTGGCCTGGCTGGGGCGGTATCTGCTCGTCGTACCGGCCCAGTGGTTGTACGCGTGGGTGCTCGCGCCGGTCGGGCGGGGTGTGCGGTGGCTCGTGAAGGCGGTCGGCACCGGTGTCGGTCTCGCCCTGTACTGGGCGGCTCGGATTCTGCTGGTCCTGCCCGCGGTCGCTCTCTGGCGCTGGGTGCTCACGCCGGTCGGCCGTGCCATCGCCTGGTGCGGGCGAGGGTTGTCGTGGCTTTTGAAGACCGCCGTTACGGGTGTTGGTGTCGTCCTGTACTGGGCGGCTCGGATTCTGCTCGTGCTGCCTGCCGTCGCTCTCTGGCGCTGGGTGCTGACACCGGTCGGGCGGGTCCTGCTCGTCGTAGGGCGGGAGGTCCGGGACGCGCTCGGGCATGCCTGGCGGATCGCGGGGCATGTCTCGCTCGCCGTGGGGCGGGCGCTGGGGACCCTCTTCCGGTGGATCTTCGTGGCGCCGGTGAGCTGGGTGTACCGGACCGTTCTCACCCCGGTCGGGCACCTCGTACGGGACCTGGTGCTGCGGCCCGCCGCCGAGGCCGCGCGCGGTGTGGGGCGGGTCACCCGGCAGGCGCTGGCCGCCGCGCGCGAGTCCGCCCGGCAGGCCCGTGCCGACTTCCGGCGGATGGTTTTCGGCGAGCCGCGACAGCCGCTGCCGGTGGAGCGACGGGAACCGACGGGCGACGAGACACGTACTCTTGGTAGAAGTACGACCGTTCTCACGAAGGACTAGGACACTGGGCAAGCGACAGCCCGAAGGCCCGCCGCCCGCACCCGCGGTGCAGCGCATCCGACTGCGCTACACCAAGCGCGGCCGCCTCCGGTTCACCAGCCACCGAGACTTCCAGCGCGCCTTCGAGCGTGCGCTGCGCCGCGCCGAGGTGCCCATGGCGTACTCGGCGGGGTTCACACCGCACCCGAAGGTGTCGTACGCCAATGCCGCACCCACCGGCACGGGCAGTGAGGCGGAATATCTGGAGATCGCGCTCACCGCCGAGCGCGACCCCGACAAGCTGCGCGAGCTGCTCGACGAGTCGATGCCCGTCGGGCTCGACATCGTCGACGCGGTCGTGGCCCGGACCTCCGGGCTCGCCGACCGGCTCACGGCTTCCGTGTGGGAGCTGCGGCTCGACGGGGTGGCGCCCGAGGACGCCGAGCGCGCGGTGGCCGCGTTCAACGCGGCCGAGAGCGTCGAGGTCCAGCGCATGGCCAAGAACGGCATGCGCACCTTCGACGCCCGCCCCGCCGTAGCCGCTCTTGAGACGCTCGGTCCACAGCCTGATAGGCCTACCGACCAGGCCTGTGCGATACTGCGGCTGGTTGTTCGGCACGTGACGCCTGCCGTTCGACCCGACGACGTCCTGTCCGGTCTTCGCGCCGTGGCCGACCTGGCGCCGCCGGTCGCCGCAGCGGTGACCAGGCTGGCGCAGGGGCTGTTCGATGAAGAGACCGGCACGGTGACCGACCCGCTCGCGCCCGACCGCGAGGCAGCAGTGACCGGGAATCCCACGGTCGCCGAAGCTGCCGCCGCGAAGGCGCCGGCGTAGGGAAGGTTCCGCGTAGGGACGGACGTCGTAAGCGCCGCCCTCGGACTCGGGAGCCACCTGGGTCGGGCAGCGCACCGACCACAAGACTTTCGCCAGGCCGTCCGCAACTGGGCGTACGGAACCGGCGAGACAGGACACAGAGAGCTCCCGTGCGGCGCCCGCGCCCCGGACGGCGGCACCGCGCAACGCGCGAGCCGCGGACGTCACCGGCATCCAAGCCGGACCAGGCGCGGCGCCCGGGAGCCTGACGGGAGAAACGCCCGCATGCTCGAACCGACCGAACCCACTGAGGGTTCCGAACTGAACACCCCCAGCGACACGCTGCCGCCGCGCCGCAGGCGCCGCGCCGCGTCTCGCCCCGCGGGACCGCCGACCGCCGCCGAGGGCGCGGTCGAAAGCGGCGCTCCGGCCATACCGGCCGAGGCTGTCGACGAGACCCCCGAGCCGGTCGCGGCCGAGGCGCCCGCCGTCGTAGAGGCGGAAGCAGAGGCCGAAGAGGCCGCTCCTGCCGCTCGTACGCGTCGGCGTGCGACCCGGCGGGTGTCCGCGCCCGCCGGTGCGCCCGAGGCCGCTGAGGCGCCCGAGGCTGCCGAGATCGTGGTGCCGGCCGTTGCCGCCGCCGCGCCCGACGCCGTCGAGGAGGCCGCGCCCGTCGTGGCCGAGGACGATGCCGCTCCGCCCCGCACCCGCCGTCGCGCCACCCGCCGGGTGACCGCGCCCGAGACCGTCGCCCCTGAGGCCGTGGTCGAGCCGGTGCGGGAGACCGCTGAGGCGCCCGCCGTCGTAGAAGCGGAAGTAGAGGCTGAAGAGGCCGCTCCTGCCGCTCGTACGCGTCGGCGTGCGAGCCGTCGTGCCGCCGCGCCCACCGGTGCGCCGGAGGCCGCCGAGGCGCCCTCGGTGACCCCCGAGTCCGAAGAACTGACCGAAGGTGCCGCGCCCGCGGCGTCCGATGAGGATGCCGCCCCGCGCCGGAGCCGTCGTCGCGCCACGCGCCGTGTGTCCGCGCCTGCCGGGACGCCCGTGGGCGAGGAGGCCCCTGTGCACGACGAGACCCCCGCGGAGACCGCGGAGACGAACACCACCGCCGACGCTCCCGCCGAGGACTCCGGGCCGCGTCGTCGGCGCCGCGCCGTGCGGACCGCGGCCGGAGGGTTCTCCGCGCCCGCGCCCAAGAAGGGCAACGGCGCCGAGGAGGAGGACGGCCCGCGCCGCCCCGCCCGGCCCGCCGTGGCCGTGTTCCGGGCGCCCGTCTTCACCGAGCCGATGTTCCAGACCCCTGAGCGGGCCGCCGCCGCTGCCGCCGAGGCAGCTGACGACGACGAGGAAGAGGTCGTCGTCGCCGAGCCGGTCGCCGTGGAGGTCGTCGAGGAGGAGAGCGGCGGTCGACGCCGTCGGCGTCGCCGGGGTGCCGCCTCCGAGCCGGAGCCCGAGGCTCCGGCCGTGGCCGAGGCCGTCGTGGAGGAAGAGCCGGAGGAGGCCGACGAGGCCGCCGAGGACTCCGCCGACGACGAGGCCGAGGAGACCGGTTCGCGCCGCCGCCGTCGCCGCGGTGGCCGGCGTCGTCGCCGGGGCGAGTCCGCCACCGGTGAGGACGAGGGCGAGGACGGCGAGGAGTACGCCGCCGATCAGGCGGCGCGGGCCGATGAGGAAGCAGCGGACACCGCCGAGCAGGTCGAGGAGGACGCCGAGGAGGCGGACGACGACCAGGGCGGTTCCGGGTCCAGCAGCAGCCGTCGTCGGCGTCGCCGTCGCCGTCGCGCCGACTCGGGCGGCGAGGCCGAGACGTCCTCGTCGGCCGACGACCCCGAGCGCACCGTCGTCAAGGTCCGTGAGCCGCGCGCCAAGAAGGACGACCACCCCAGCGACGAGGTGCAGTCCATCAAGGGCTCGACGCGCCTCGAAGCCAAGAAGCAGCGCCGCCGTGAAGGCCGCGAGCAGGGGCGCCGACGCGTCCCGATCATCACCGAGGCGGAGTTCCTGGCCCGCCGTGAGGCCGTCGAGCGTGTGATGGTCGTCCGGCAGAGCGGTGAGCGCACGCAGATCGGCGTCCTGGAGGACGGTGTGCTCGTCGAGCACTACGTCAACAAGGAGCAGTCGACCTCGTACGTCGGCAACGTCTACCTGGGCAAGGTCCAGAACGTACTGCCCTCCATGGAGGCCGCGTTCATCGACATCGGCAAGGGGCGCAACGCCGTCCTGTACGCCGGTGAGGTCAACTTCGAGGCGCTCGGCATGGCCAACGGGCCGCGCCGTATCGAGTCCGCCCTGAAGTCCGGGCAGTCCGTGCTCGTGCAGGTCACCAAGGACCCGATCGGGCACAAGGGCGCGCGGCTGACCAGCCAGGTCTCCCTTCCCGGGCGCTACCTCGTGTACGTCCCCGAGGGCTCGATGACCGGTATCAGCCGCAAGCTGCCCGACACCGAGCGGGCCCGGCTGAAGACCATCCTCAAGAAGATCGTCCCCGAGGACGCGGGCGTCATCGTGCGCACCGCCGCCGAGGGTGCGAGCGAGGACGAGCTGAGCCGTGACGTCGAGCGGCTCCAGGGGCAGTGGGAGGACATCCAGAAGAAGTCGAAGAACGGCGGCTCGAACGCGCCGTCGCTGCTGTACGGCGAGCCGGACATGACCGTCCGCGTCGTGCGCGACATCTTCAACGAGGACTTCACCAAGGTCATCGTCAGCGGTGACGAGGCGTGGGACACCATCCACGGCTATGTCTCGCACGTCGCCCCCGACCTCGCCGACCGGCTGTCCAAGTGGACCTCCGAGGTCGACGTCTTCGCGACGTACCGCATCGACGAGCAGCTCATGAAGGCGCTGGACCGCAAGGTCTGGCTGCCCAGCGGCGGTTCGCTGGTCATCGACAAGACCGAAGCGATGATCGTGATCGACGTCAACACCGGCAAGTTCACCGGTCAGGGCGGCAACCTCGAAGAGACCGTGACCAGGAACAACCTGGAGGCGGCCGAGGAGATCGTGCGCCAGCTCCGGCTGCGCGACCTGGGCGGCATCGTCGTCATCGACTTCATCGACATGGTCCTGGAGTCCAACCGCGACCTGGTGCTACGGCGCCTGCTGGAGTGCCTGGGCCGCGACCGTACGAAGCACCAGGTCGCCGAGGTCACCTCGCTTGGCCTGGTGCAGATGACCCGCAAGCGTGTCGGACAGGGCCTGTTGGAGTCCTTCTCCGAGACCTGCGTCCACTGCAACGGCCGTGGCGTGATCGTGCACATGGAGCAGCCGACCTCGGTCGGTGGCGGCGGCAAGCGCAAGCGGCGCGGGCGCGGGGGTGACGGGGCCGGGCAGGACGCCCACGACACCCACGAGCACGAGCACGACGAGGTCGAGACCGAGGCGGAGGTGGCGGCCGAGGTCGCCATGCCGGTGCCGTTCGCGGAGACCCCCGCGGCGAAGCCGCTGATGGATACTTTCCGGCCCGACGAGGATCTGTACAGCAGCGCCGCCGAGGCGGAGGCCGCGGCCACCCGTGGCGGGCGTTCGCGGCGCCGGACGAGCCGTCGGGCGTCGGCTCCGGCCGGTGCGCCGAAGGCGGAGTCGCGGCAGCCGCGCGAGACCCGTGAGGAGCGCGAGGCCCCCGTGGAGGCCGAGCCGGCAGCCGTCGCGCAGGCCGAGCCCGTCGCCGTGGAGGACCCGGTGGTCGAGACCCCGGCCGCCGTCGAGGCCCCCGCGGTCGAAGACGCGGCGCCCAAGGGCCGTACGCGGCGCCGGGCGACCCGCAAGGCGACCGCGCCCGCCGGTTCACCGGCCGGGTCCGAGGAAGCCGCCGTGGTGACGGTCACCGAGGCCGCCGCTCCGGTCGTCGAGGCACCCGCCCCCGTCGAGCAGCCCGAGGCGCCCGCCGAGAGCGCGGCTCCGGCCCGCCCCCGGCGTCGTGCCGTGCGCAAGGCCACCGCGCCCACCGCGTCCGAGGAGGCGGCCGTCGTGGTCGTACCGTCGGCCGTGACGGAGGAGGCCCCCGCAGCCGAGGCGGAGGCGGAGGCTCCCGCCAAGAAGACGGCCGCTCGCAAGGCCGCCAAGAAGGCCCCGGCGAAGAAGGCGGCCGCCAAGAAGACGGCGGCGACCAAGACCGCGGCCAAGAAGACGGCCGCGAAGAAGACGACGGCCAAGAAGGCCGCCAAGACCACGTCGAAGAAGACCGCGGCGGCGGAGCGGACGTCGTCGTCCGCCGTCAGCGCCTCCACCGACGAGGACTGAAACCCGGGGGTGTGCGACCGGTCCCTGTGACCGGTCGCACACCCTCAGGGGCCCGGTTTGACCTGTTCGGCCGTGGCCCCGTAGCCTTGACCGTCGGCGTGTCCACAGGTGACACGCCACATCCCCGTAAACCTCTTCCTCCCGGGTGTGTTCCACCGGGAGAGGCCGTCTGCTCTGCAGGGCGGCTGGACTGCGGGGGTGCCGTTCCCGAGCGAGAGAGTGAGATCCGCGTGTACGCCATCGTGCGCAGCGGTGGTCGCCAGCACAAGGTTGCTGTCGGCGACATCGTTGAGGTTGACAAGATTTCCACTGCCCAGGTTGGCGACACGGTCGAGCTCTCGACCCTGCTCGTTGTCGACGGCGACGCTGTGACCAGCGACCCGTGGGTCCTGGCCGGCATCAAGGTCCAGGCCGAGGTCGTGGACCACCACAAGGGCGTCAAGATCGACATCCTTCGCTACAAGAACAAGACCGGTTACCGCCGTCGTCAGGGCCACCGCCAGCAGTACACGGCGATCAAGGTCACTGAGATCCCCGCGGCTGCGAAGTAAGGGACTGAGGAGAGATGGCACACAAGAAGGGCGCATCGTCCACTCGGAACGGTCGCGACTCCAATGCCCAGCGGCTCGGCGTGAAGCGCTTCGGCGGTCAGGTCGTCAACGCGGGTGAGATCCTGGTCCGCCAGCGCGGCACCCACTTCCACCCCGGTTCGGGCGTCGGCCGTGGCGGCGACGACACGCTGTTCGCGCTGAACGCCGGTGCGGTGGAGTTCGGTACCCACCGTGGCCGCAAGGTCGTGAACATCGTTCCGGTCGCCTGATCGGAAGCTTTCGCGAGGCGGACCTCACTTCCCCTGGTGGGAAGCGGGTCCGCCTTTCGCGTGTTAGTACAAAGAAACCCCGTACGTAACTGGAGGCACATCCCATGACCACCTTCGTGGACCGCGTCGAGCTGCATGTCGCCGCGGGTAACGGAGGCCACGGCTGTGCCTCCGTCCACCGTGAGAAGTTCAAGCCGCTCGGCGGCCCGGACGGTGGCAACGGCGGACGGGGCGGGGATGTCATCCTCGTCGTCGACCAGTCCGTGACCACCCTGCTCGACTACCACCACTCCCCGCACCGCAAGGCCACCAACGGCAAGCCCGGCGAGGGCGGCAACCGCTCCGGCAAGGACGGCCAGGACCTGGTCCTGCCGGTGCCGGACGGCACGGTCGTGCTCGACGGCGCGGGCAATGTGCTCGCCGACCTGGTCGGCCACGGCACCTCGTACATCGCCGCGCAGGGCGGCCGGGGCGGCCTCGGCAACGCGGCGCTGGCCTCGGCCCGCCGCAAGGCCCCCGGCTTCGCGCTGCTCGGCGTCCCCGGTGACCTCCAGGACATCGTGCTGGAGCTGAAGACGGTCGCCGACGTGGCACTGGTGGGCTACCCGAGCGCCGGCAAGTCCTCGCTGATCTCCGTGATGAGCGCGGCCAAGCCGAAGATCGCCGACTACCCCTTCACGACCCTGGTCCCGAACCTCGGTGTGGTCACGGCCGGCGAGACGGTCTACACGATCGCCGACGTGCCCGGTCTCATCCCCGGCGCCAGCCAGGGCAAGGGCCTCGGCCTGGAGTTCCTGCGCCACGTCGAGCGGTGCAGCGTCCTCGTGCACATCCTCGACACCGCGACGCTGGAGTCCGAGCGCGACCCGATCTCCGACCTCGACACCATCGAGGAGGAGCTGAAGCAGTACGGCGGGCTCGACAAGCGGCCGCGCATGGTCGTCCTGAACAAGATCGACGTACCGGACGGCAAGGACCTCGCCGAGATGGTGCGCCCTGACCTGGAGGCGCGCGGCTACCGCGTCTTCGAGGTGTCCGCGGTCGCGCACATCGGACTGCGTGAACTGTCCTTTGCGCTCGCGGAGTTGATCGCCGAGGCGCGCGCCGCGAAGCCGAAGGAGGAGGCGACCCGGATCGTCATCCGCCCGAAGGCGGTCGACGACAGCGGATTCACGGTCGTACAGGAGGAGGACGGTCTCTTCCGCGTGCGCGGTGAGAAGCCCGAACGCTGGGTCCGCCAGACCGACTTCAACAACGACGAGGCCGTCGGCTATCTCGCCGACCGGCTCAACCGCCTCGGTGTGGAGGCGGAGTTGATGAAGGTGGGCGCACGCTCCGGCGACGGCGTTGCGATCGGTCCCGAGGGCAACGCGGTCGTCTTCGACTGGGAGCCGACCGTCATGGCCGGCGCGGAGATGCTGGGTCGGCGCGGCGAGGACCACCGGCTCGACGAGCCGCGGCCGGCGACACAACGCCGCCGCGACAAGCAGGCCGAGCGGGACGAGGCGGCGCAGGAGTTCGACGACTTCAAGCCCTTCTGAGCCGTCCTGCGTCCGGCGTGCTGATCGTCCGTCAGGCGTGACCAAAACTGGCTGAGACCCGTTGCTCTTCGAGCAACGGGTTTCTTGCTGTGTGCTCATTTGTCATGGACGCGATACTTACTGTTCAACGGGTGGGACTCCGCGCACTGTGAGGCTTCAAGGAACCCAAGAGGCCAACGTCGCAAGGGAGTTCACGATGACCGGAGCCGTATCACCCGATCGACGACGTTTTCTCGCGGCCGGCGCGGCGGTGCTCGGGGCCGCCGCCTCCGCCCAACTGTGGCTGCCGACCTCCGCCCGAGCAGCCGAAACCCCGCTGCCCGACGGGGTGTTCAGCCTCGGCATCGCCTCCGGCGACCCGCTCCCCGACGGCATCGTGCTGTGGACGCGCCTCGCCCCCGACCCGCTGAACGGCGGCGGGATGCCCGAGCGGGTGGTCCCCGTGGAGTGGGAACTCGCCGAGGACGCCCGTTTCAGAAAGAGCGTGCGCCGGGGAATCGCGGCGGCCCGGCCCGAGTACGGGCACAGCGTTCACGTGGATGTACGGGGACTGCGCCCGGGCCGTGACTACTGGTACCGCTTCCGCACCGACGGACAGATCTCCGCCACCGGCCGCACCCGCACCGCGCCGCACGCGAACAGTTCCGGCGGCCGGCTGCGCGTCGCGCTCGCCTCCTGCCAGAACTGGCAGAACGGCTACTTCACGCCGTACGCCGACATGCTGGACCAGGACCCCGACTTCGTGCTCTTCGGCGGCGACTACATCTACGAGTCGGCGCCGTCGAACGCGGGCCCGCGCCGGCACGAGGGGACCGGTGAGCCGTACAGCCTGGTCCAGTACCGCAACCGGTACGCGCAGTACCGCAGCGACCCGGACCTGCTGGCGATGCACGCCAACACCCCCTGGGTGGTGACCTTCGACGACCACGAGGTGGACAACGACTGGGCGGGCGAGGTCCCGCAGGACCCGGCCCAGCAGTCGCACGACGCGTTCGTGGCCCGGCTGACGGCGGCCTTCCAGGCGTACTACGAGCACATGCCGGTGCGCGCGAGCGCCGTTCCGAGCGGGCCGCACATCCAGATGTACCGGCGCCTGGAGTTCGGCCGGCTGATGCGGCTCAACGTGCTGGACACCCGGCAGTTCCGCAGCGACCAGGCCACCACGCAGGCCGGCGCCGAGGACCCGGCGATGACGATGATGGGCGCCGAGCAGAAGGAGTGGCTGCTGCACGGGCTGCGCCACTCGCCGGCCCGCTGGAACGTCATCGCCTCGCAGATCATGATGGCCGAGACGGACACCCTGCTCGGCGCGGGCAAGCAGTGGTTCTACGACGCCTGGGACGGCTACCAGGTCGAACGCAACGCCCTGTTGGAGGACTTCGGGAGCGTCCGCAACCCCGTGGTGCTCAGTGGCGACCGGCATCTCACGATGATCAGCGACCTCAAGGAGGACTTCGCCGACCCGGACGCCGACGTCGTCGGCGCCGAGTTCGTCGGCACCTCCATCTCCAGCAACGGCGACCAGGACCAGGCCGCCTTCCACGCCCAGTGGGACCCGCTGATGGCGGACAACCCGCACTGGAAGGTGATCGACGCCCACCGCGGCTACCACCTGTTCGACATCCGCCGGGACGGCATCGACGCGAAGGTCAGGGTCGTGGACACCGTGCTGAAGCCCACGGCGACGCCGAGTACCTATGCCGCACTCCGGGTGGAGTCGGACGACCCCGGCGTCCGGGTCGTATGACACCTCTTCGACGCGTCTTGGTATGAAGCGCGTGTGAACGGAGCCTGGGACTCATCTGTGTCCCAGGCTCCTCTCAGGTCGGACTCAGGAACAACTCTTACCGTCCGTTAACCATGGAGACGGATTGCATTAAGGAAGCGTTGCCCGTCGGGACCCGGCTGCTGCACATCGGACCGCACAAGACCGGGACCACCGCCATCCAGGGCGCGCTGTTCGCCGCGAAGGACACGATGCCCGAGCACGGCGTCGACTTCCCCGCGCACAGCAGACACCCGATGGAGGCGGCCCTCGCCGCCTGCGCCCGGCCCGCGATGATGGGCGACACCGTGCCCACCGACAAGCACTGGACACGGCTCCTGGACGCGGTCCGCGCCACCGGGGGCCGCACCTCGGTGATCAGCAGCGAGTTCTTCGCCGACGCCGAGGACGACGAGACGATCGCCCGGATCGTGGAGCAGCTCGGCGGCGAGCGCGTGCACATCCTGATCACCGTGCGCCCTCTGGCGAAGATCATGCCTTCGCAGTGGCAGCAGTACGTGCAGAACGGCCTGCGCATGGGCTACGGCAACTGGCTGGAGCACATGCTCCGCAAGGCGCCCTACGAGCAGCCCAACCCCAGTTTCTGGCGGCGCCACCGGCACGACCGGCTGGTGGAGCGGTGGGTACGGGCCGTGGGTCCCGAGCGGGTCACCGTCGTGGTGGTCGACGACAGCGACCGGGACGGGCTGCTGCGCACCTTCGAGGCGCTGCTCGGACTGCCCACGCAGCTGCTCCAGCCGGTGCCGGACGCGGCCAACCGTTCCCTCACCCTCGCCGAGACCGAAATGCTGCGGAAGCTCAATGTGGAATTCCGCGGCAATGGGCTCCCCGACGAGCTGTATTCCAAGCTCGTGCGCAACGGCGCGGTCATGCATATGAAGAATGCGTGCAGCCCCACCCCGCAGGATGTGAAGATCACCACGCCCCGGTGGGCCGTCGAGGCGGCGGGCACGCTCGGCGCCGAGATGGCCGCGACCATCGCCGCCACGGGCGTGCGGATCGTCGGCGACACCGCGCTCCTGTCGGCCGTACCGCAGGCCGCGGAGAAGGCGCCCGCGGCGCCGCGGATCGCGCCCGAGGTGGCCGCCCAGGCGCTGTACGGGGCGCTCGCGGCGGTGGCCGCCGCGCCGGTGCGGCACACCGCGCCGGCGAAGGCGCGGACCGTCCACCAGACGTCGTCGAAGGAACTCGTCCGCGTTCTCGGTCACCGTTGTCTGAAGAAGCTGCGGCGTCGCTGAGTGGTGCCCGCGCACGGTTACCAGCAGTACAAGATGAATGACAGATGACGCGTACATATGCGGCGGAGGTCACTCGCCTTGCACTGCGGTAACCGTGAGTGGGACCATTTGCGAGTTCCCCATTGTCCCGAGGTAGGTCAAGGTCACCTGTGTCGCACATAGCCAAGCCCCGCACCACCGCAGTGATCCTGGCCGGTGGCACCGGCCAGCGCGTGGGTCTCTCGATCCCCAAGCAGCTGCTGAAGATCGCCGGCAAGGCAGTCATCGAGCACACCCTGACCACCTTCGAGAACGCCGACTCGATCGACGACATCATCGTGCTGATGGCGCCGGGCTATGTCTCCGACATCGAGAAGATCGTCGCCAAGGCCGGCTTCAAGAAGGTCACCCGGATCATCGAGGGCGGCTCCACGCGCAACGAGACCACCGAGCGCGCCATCGCCGCGCTCGGTGAGGGCCTGGCCGAGGGCGAGGACCGCAACGTCCTCTTCCACGACGCCGTGCGCCCGCTGCTCTCGCGGCGCGTGATCGACGACTGCGTGGTCGCCCTGGAGCGCTTCCAGGCCGTCGACGTGGCCATCCCGTCCGCGGACACCATCATCGTGACCCGCACGCACGGCGAAGACGGCGAGTTCATCACCGAGATCCCGGACCGCTCCCGGCTGCGCCGCGGCCAGACGCCCCAGGCGTTCAAGCTGTCCACGATCCGCCGCGCCTACGAGGTCGCCGCGGGGGACCCCAACTTCCAGGCCACCGACGACTGTTCGGTCGTGCTCAAGTACCTGCCGGACGTGCCGATCCACGTCGTCGCGGGCGACGAGTACAACATGAAGGTCACCCAGCCCGTCGACGTCTTCATCGCCGACAAGCTCTTCCAGCTCGCCTCCACGGCCGCGCCCGAGCAGGTCGACGAGGAGGCCTACCGCCACCTGCTCACCGGCAAGACCCTGGTCGTCTTCGGCGGCTCGTACGGCATCGGCAAGGACATCGCCGAGGTCGCCGAGGGCTACGGCGCCACGGTGTACGCGCTGGGCCGCTCCACCACCGGCACGCACGTCGAGAACCCCGAGGAGGTCGACGACGCGCTGTCCAAGGCGTACGCCGAGACCGGGCGCATCGACTACGTCATCAACACCGCGGGCGTGCTGCGCATCGGCAAGCTGGCCGAGACGGACAACGCGACGATCGAGGAGGCGCTGAAGGTCAACTACCTGGCGCCGGTGCAGATCGCCCGTTCCGCGTACAAGTACCTCGCCGAGACCAAGGGCCAACTGCTGCTCTACACCTCCAGCAGCTACACCCGCGGCCGCGCCGAGTACAGCCTGTACTCCTCGACCAAGGCCGCGATGGTCAACCTCACGCAGGCCCTCTCCGACGAATGGGCCGGCGACGGCATCCGCGTCAACTGCATCAACCCGGAGCGCACGGCCACCCCGATGCGCACCAAGGCGTTCGGCCAGGAGCCCACGGGCACGCTGCTCTCCTCCGAGGCCGTCGCCCGCACCTCCCTCGACGTGCTGCTGTCCGAGCTGACCGGCCATGTCATCGACGTCCGCCAGCAGGACCCGACGGCTGGCGCGGCCAGGGCCTCCGGCTTCGAGGCCGCCCTGGCCTCGGTGCTGGACGTCCAGGACGGCGTTTAATTAAGCCTGACTCTGAGATCCCGGTAAATTACTCAAAACCCCCAAGAGCAGGTTTATCAGTGATTTCCACCGCCATCCGCGTTGCCCGGGTGGGCAGCGCGGCCGAGCTCGCCGCCGCCGTCCTCATGATGCTGGGCTTCCCCGCCCTCATGCTGGCCGCGCTCATCCCGAGCGTCCCCGCCTTCGCGGCCGCGGCCGTCGTGACCTACGTCGCCGACCACTATCTGCACCGCCAGGGCAGCTATCTGGTCAACCGCCTCAGCAAGGTCAGAGCGGGCCTCTCCATCCGCTTCCTGATCCGCCAGCTCCTGCTGATCCTGCTGCTGGCCCGCATGGACCTCACCGACCACCTCATCTTCTACGGCGCGATCGCCTGCTTCATCGCCTTCTACGGCCTCCAGGCCCCGCACGGCGCCGTCGTCACGCTGATCCGCAACCGCCGTCGGATGCCGGTCGCCACCCGCAACGTCGACCTGGGCTCGCGCATCAACATCCCGGACGCCCCGCCGTTCGGCCTGCTGGAGCGCTCCGCCGAGAAGATGCTCCACCTCGACCTCTTCGCCGTCGTCGGCCTGCTGATCTCCGCGCAGATGGACTCCGCCGTCGCCGGCTTCATCGGCATCGGCGTCACCCTGTTCCTGGGCACGCTCTACGTCCTCGCCCTGGTGCCGTACATACGGGGTACGAAGATCCCGCCGACGCCCGAGGTCATCCTCGAAGCCGTCGACGACTGGCTGCACGAGTACAAGCCGCAGACGGTGCTCTACTTCTCCGGCTCCAAGGACTCGGCGTACCAGGTCAACATGTGGCTGGAGACCATGGAGGAGCTGGACACCCGGCCCCTGGTCCTGCTCCGCGAGCGCGTCATACTGCAGAACCTCGCCCCCACCAAGGCCCCGGTCATCTGCGTGCCCGGCGGCGTGCACCTGATGAACATGGACCTGTCGACCGTGCGCGTCGCGCTGTACGCGGCCAACGTCGGCAAGAACATCCACCTGCTGCGCGTCCCCACCATGAAGCACGTCTTCATCGGCCACGGCGACAGCGACAAGCTGGCCAGCGTCAACCCGTACAGCAAGGTCTACGACGAGGTGTGGACCGCCGGCCGCGCGGGCCGCGACCGCTACGCCATCGCCGACGTCGGTGTCCGCGACGACGACATCGTCGAGGTCGGCCGCCCCCAACTCGCCCCGATCCAGCCCTTGCAGGGCGTGCCCGAGGGCCGTATCCCGACTGTGCTGTACGCGCCGACCTGGGAGGGCTGGGACGACAGCCCGGGCAACACCTCGCTCCTCCTCGCGGGCGAGAACATCGTGAAGAAGCTGCTCAAGGCCGACCCGCCGGTCCGTGTCCTGTACAAGCCGCATCCCTTCACCGGCACCGTCAGCCCCGCGGCCGGCTCCGCGCACCGCAAGGTCACCGCCCTGGTGGAGAAGGCCGCCGCCCAGCGCGCCACCGACCCCCGCTTCACCGCCGACGCGGCCGCCCAGACGAAGGCCAAGGCCGACCTGGCGCGCATCGAGGCCCGGATCACCGAACTGACCGGCGGCGCCGCCGACAAGGGCGACGAGGCCGAGCTGACCCGCGACGGCGTGGTCGACCTGGTCAAGTACGAGGAGATCGCCCGGCTGCGCGCCGAGTGGAACACCGCGTACTGGAACTCCTTCGGCACCTTCGAGCACCGGGTCATCTCGGGTGCCGAGCCGCGTCTGTACGACTGCTTCAACGTGTCCGATGCGATGGTCTCCGACATCTCCAGCGTGGTCTCCGACTTCATCGCGAGCGGCAAGCCGTACGCGGTCACGGACTCCGCGCAGTTGGGCGTCGAGGAGTTCAAGCGGCAGAACACCGCGGTGCGTGCCGCCGTGATCCTCTCCAACAAGGCAACGGAACTGGGCGAGTTGCTCGCCGCGGTCCGCGCCCCGGAGGCCGACCCGCTGGCCGAGGACCGCAAGGAACTCAAGGAGTACCTGCTCGGCCCGGACGAGCCCACGTCCATCCAGCAGTTCAACACCGCGGTGGCGAATCTGGCGCTGAAGTCCCAGGCCCGCAATGCCGGCCAGGAGCGGGCGGCGGCGAGCGGCGAGACGACGAGCCCGGCGGAGGCCCATCTGTCGGCGGACCCGACCGTCGGCTGACATACGTGGGGGCCGACTGACTGACGTCGCCTTTCGGCCAGTATTTGGTCAAGAAGAGCCCGGTTTTCGAGGAGTGATCCTCAAAAACCGGGCTCTTTTGCGTACCCCCTGCTGACGGAGGACAACCCATCCGCCTGTTCGCCCGTCTTCGAGATGGCGATCCAGTGAACGAAGGGGGACGCGACCGTGCCGCAGCCTGATGTGACCGTGGTCATCGGGGCGTACGAGGCGATGCCGTACCTGGTCGAGTGCCTGCGCTCGGTCGAGGCGCAGACGCTGGACCCGGCCCGTATCGAGGTCGTCGCCGTCGACGACGGCTCGACGGACGGCACGGGGGAGTACCTGGAGGAGTTCGCCGCCCGCGCCGCGACCCAGGTCACCGTGATCCGCCAGGAGAACTCCGGCGGCCCCAGCTCCCCGCGCAACGTCGGCCTCGGCAAGGCGACCGGGCGCTACGTCTTCTTCCTCGACGCCGACGACCGGCTCGCCCCCGAGGCCCTGGAGCGCATGGTCGCGATGGCCGACCGCAACGGCACGGACGTGGTGCTCGGCAAGGTCGAGGGCATCAACCGGGTTCCGCCCAAGGCGGCGTGGGTCGAGACGCTGGAGCGCACCGACGTCTTCCACTCCAACATCAAGTTCACGCTGAGCGCCCAGAAGCTGTTCCGGCGGGCGCTGTTGGAGCGGCACAGCATGCGGTTCGACGAGTCGCTGTTCACCGGCGAGGACGCCCTGTTCACGATGGAGGCCTATCTGCGGGCCGACGGCGTCTCGGTGATCGCCGACCACGTCTGCTACTACCTGGTGGGCCGCGACGACGGCAAACACGTGACGAAGAGCGGGAGTTACACCCTGCGCTTCGACTCGGCGCGCGCGTTGATGAACCTCATCGCGGAGATGGTCCCGCCGGGCGTGGAGCGCGACAAGCTGATGGTCCGACCCTTCCTGGTCACCCTGCTCCCGCAGTTCGGCCCGAAATACCTCAAGGACAGCGAGCAGACCAGACGCCACAAGTTCGAGCTGGCCAAGCCGCTGATGGCCGCCCACTGGACCGCCGAGGTGGCCCTCCGCCTCAAGGTCGATGAACGCCTCCGCCTGCACCTGGTGGCCCACGAGCGCCCCGAACTCCTCCTGGACGTCGTGGAGTTCATCAAGTCGAAGAAACGTCCCGACGCGGTCGTGGAGAAGCGGGGCCGCCGCGTCTACCTGGCGTATCCGCACTTCCGCTCCGACTCGGCGGCCCTGCCCGACTCCCTGTACCTCGCCGAGCCCCGGGAGGCCCGGGGGGTCGAGGGGTACCGGGAGGGGGCGGCGGGCGCGTTGTTCCGCCGGGCGGCGCGGAAGATGCGCAGGGTGCTGAGGACCCGGGCGAGGGCCGCGGCGGCGTGAGGTGAGCCGACCGGCCGGGGGCGGGAGCGACTGCGTGGGGTGATCGGAGCGGGGGTCGGCGTGGTCGCGTGCGGGTGCCCGGGGCGCTGGGACCGGATGGCCCGCTGGGGCGGGGCACGGCGGCGTCAGGCGGTCCCGGCGCGGAGAACGGGGCTGGCCCGGCGGGGTGAGGGGCGGCCGGACGCGGGTCCGACGGCGTCGGGTGGCCGCGCCGCTTCCCGACGTCGAGCACGGGACGGTAGGGGGTATGGGCGCAGCGTGACGGGGGCCGGTGCCGGAGCGGTGCGGGTGCGCCATGGCTGGTCGCGCCCGCGCGGCGGAGCCGCACATGGGGGCGCGGGACCGTGACATCAGCGGCTCCGCCGCGTGGGCGCGACCAGCCCCCACCCTTACCGTGATTCCCCCTGTCCGGGACCTGGACCGATGTGCGGTGGGCGATCCGGTTCGCGTAGATTGCCGCGCGGGGCAGCCGGACCTACGCGAGGGGAAGTCAGCACGTGGCAGGGGCAAGGCAGGCCGTGACCGAAGCCCGCAGGATTGTCGTCAAGGTGGGGTCCTCCTCGCTGACCACCGCGGCCGGCGGTCTGGACGCCGACCGGGTCGACGCGCTCGTCGACGTCCTCGCCAAGAGCCGCGGCGGGGGAGAGAAAGAGGTCGTCCTCGTCTCCTCCGGCGCCATCGCCGCCGGACTCGCCCCGCTCGGACTGCGCCGCCGCCCCAAGGACCTGGCCCGCCAGCAGGCCGCCGCCAGCGTCGGCCAGGGCCTCCTCGTGGCCCGCTACACCGCCTCCTTCGCCCGCTACGGCATCCGCGTCGGACAGGTACTGCTGACCTCCGACGACATGAGCCGCCGCTCCCACCACCGCAACGCCTCCCGCACCCTCGACAAACTCCTCGCCATGGGCGCCCTCCCGATCGTCAACGAGAACGACACGGTCGCCACCGACGAGATCCGCTTCGGCGACAACGACCGGCTCGCCGCCCTCGTCGCCCACCTCGTCCACGCCGACCTGCTGGTCCTGCTCTCCGACATCGACGGCGTCTACGACGGCGACCCCAGCCGGCCCGGCACCTCGCGGATAGCGGAGGTCCGGGGACCGCAGGACCTCGCCCACGTCGAGATCGGCAGCGCGGGCAAGGCCGGCGTCGGCACCGGCGGCATGGTCACCAAGGTCGAGGCGGCCCGTATCGCAGCCGCCGCGGGCATCCCCGTCGTGCTCACCAGCGCGGTCCACGCGGCCGACGCGCTGACCGGCGGCGACACCGGAACCTACTTCCACGCCACCGGAAAACGCTCCGCGGACCGGCTGCTCTGGCTCCAGCACGCGTCCACCCCCCAGGGCTCGCTGACGCTCGACGACGGCGCCGTGCGCGCGGTCGTACAGCGCCGGATGTCCCTGCTGCCGGCCGGAATCGCCGCCGTGGAAGGGGAGTTCAGCGCGGGCGACCCCGTCGAACTCCGCGACAGCGCCGGACACCCCGTCGCCCGGGGCCTGGTCAACTTCGACGCCAAGGAGATCCCCCAACTGATCGGCCGCTCCACCAGGGAACTGGCACGGGAGCTGGGACCGTCGTACGAGAGGGAAGTCGTACACAGGGACGACCTGGTGATCCTGCACCCGTAAAACAACCGAAACGTCCGCCTCCCCCCGGTGGACCTTCCGTAAAAGCGCCACGCGGACGCCTTCGGCCTGCTCAACTTTGTCTCAGGGACACATTCCGCGCGAGCACAGCAGCTCGACCACTGCGTAAGGAGGCCGTCGTGAGACGAGTGCGCCCTGGGGCGGCGGCGTCCCGCGGTGGAGCCACCTCCCGCGCGCCCGGCGAGGAGCGCGCGCTGACGAGCGTCGCGGCCGGCGCCCGGTACGAGGGCGGGGAACCCAAGGACATCCCCCGCCTGTGGCATGTCACCCTCAGCGTCTCCGGCGGCGAGACCCCGCTGAAGGAGGTGCGGCGCGGCCTGGAACAGCTCGCCCACGACCATCCCTTTCTGCTGACCAGCCGCTATGCCAACGACCACGCGGAGATCCGCTACTGGGAAGAGGCCCGCGACCTGCACGACGCGGCCGCCGTCGCCCTCCGCCTGTGGGGCGAGCACCGCCAGACCGCCCAGCTCCCGCCGTGGGAGATCGTCGGTCTTGAGGTCATCGACCGCGAGACCTACCACCAGCGCATCTCCGAGGGATACGGCCCGCTGCCCGCCACCCCGGTCGGCGTCCACCCGTTCTGAGACCCCTTGTGAGGTCTCGCGGTTTGGGACAGCCGGTGGACGCCTCCGTCGGGCGCACTACCCTTCCCTCATGACCACGCTCTCGCCGTACGACTCCATGTCCCCGGTCACGCGGGCCGCGTACCGCGCCAAGTCCGCCGCCGCCGATCTCGCACCGCTGCCGCGGGCGGAGAAGGACGACGCGCTGCTCGCCATCGCGGACGCGCTGGAGGTCCGTACGAGCGAGATCGTCGAGGCCAACGCCAAGGACATCGCCAAGGCCCGCGCGGCCGGCACCAGTGAGGCGATCATCGACCGGCTGACGCTGACCCCCGAGCGCGTCCGGGCCATCGCCTCCGACGTACGGGACGTCGTCGCGCTGCCCGACCCGGTCGGCGAGGTCGTCCGCGGCTCGACCCTCCCGAACGGCATCGACCTGCGCCAGGTCCGCGTCCCCCTCGGCGTGGTCGGCATCATCTACGAGGCCCGCCCGAACGTCACCGTGGACGCCGCCGCGCTCTGCCTCAAGTCCGGCAACGCGGTCCTGCTGCGCGGCTCGGCCTCCGCCTACGAGTCCAACACCGCCCTCGTGCGCGTCCTGCGGGACGCCGTCGGCGGCGCCGGACTGCCCGCCGACGCCGTGCAGTTGGTGCCCGGCGAGAGCCGCGAGAGCGTGCGCGAACTGATGCGCGCCCGCGGTCTCGTCGACGTCCTGATTCCCCGCGGCGGCGCCTCCCTCATCCAGACCGTCGTCTCCGAGTCCACGGTCCCCGTGATCGAGACCGGCGTCGGCAACTGCCACGTCTACGTCGACGCCGACGCCGACCTCGACATGGCGATCGACATCCTGATCAACTCCAAGGCCCAGCGGCCCAGCGTCTGCAACGCCGCCGAGACCCTCCTCGTGCACCAGGACATCGCCCCCGAGTTCCTGCCGCGCGCCCTGGACGCCCTCGCGGAGGCCGGCGTCACCGTGCACGCCGACGAGCGCGTCCTGGCCTACGCCAAGGGCTCCGAGGCCACCGTCGTGGAGGCCACCCCGGAGGACTGGGACACCGAGTACCTCTCCTACGACATCGCCGCCGCCGTCGTCGACTCGCTCGACAAGGCCGTCCAGCACATCCGGCTGTGGAGCTCCGGCCACACCGAGGCGATCGTCACCACCTCCCAGCAGGCCGCCCGCCGCTTCACCCAGTTGGTCGACTCCACCACCGTCGCCGTGAACGCCTCCACCCGCTTCACGGACGGCAGCCAGTTCGGCTTCGGCGCGGAGATCGGCATCTCCACCCAGAAGCTGCACGCCCGGGGCCCGATGGGCCTGCCGGAGCTGACGAGCACCAAGTACATCGTCACCGGCGACGGGCACATCCGCCGCTGAGGCACAGGGCGTCCGGCATATGCGCCGGGCATACGGGCTCGTGGTGGGAGACACGTCTCACCCAGCGGATGAATTTCCATACCGTCTGCCCAAATTGACCCCCCAGGTCTACTCTGGAGAGGTGCCGGAGGACGTGGGGGGCACGCCGTTCCCTGACGGCTGGGAGCCCGACGACGACCACGACCGCGGAATGTCGGACGAAGAGTTCGCATCCGTGGTCTTCGACGAGGCCTTCGTACGGGCGGCCGTAGTACACGAGCCGACCGCCGTCGAGCGTCTCCTTGCCGCCGCGCAGGCCAGAGCAGAGGCCTCCGAGGCAGAGGCCCGCCGAGCCCAGCGTGGCAGAGCCGCAGGCGGCGACGACCTCTTCGAGGACGCCTACGGACGCCAATTCGGCCATGATCCGGAACTCGACGACCTGGACGACACCGACCTCGTCGAGGGCCGCTACGGCGCCCCGGGGACCTACGGCAAACAGGTCCGCTGGCACCGGCCGGTCGCCTGGCTGCTCGCCCTCGTGATGGGCATCGGCATGGTCGCCCTGGCTTTCTCGGCGGTCTACCGCGGCGCGTCCTCGGGCAACAGGGACCGCGTCCCGCCCCCGGCCTCCACCGGCGTTGAACAGGGCACGGCGGTGGCACCCTCCGCTTCCGCCGACAACTCCCAGCCACCGCTCTCGGCCGCCCCGCGCAAACCCTGAGCGACCGCTGACCGGCCCGGTGAGAACCTGTCAGAACTTGTCGTGTACCAGGGCGTTTACCGGAGGCTCCGGAGACCTACTCTGAAAGTATGGGCGGTCCAGGAGACCCACCTGAGGGGACACCCGAGGGCGCTCCCGGTGGTGGTGAGGACGAGTATCGATCCGTCGTATTCGACGAGTCGTTCGTCCGCGCTGCCCGGCTCCAGGAGTTCTCCGCCCAGGAGCGCATGGCCGACCACGCGCCCGCCGTCCGCCGCCGCCCGGCCCTGCGCCGCGGCCTCTCCCGCCAGGCACTGATCCTCGTCCTGCTGATCGCCGTCGCCTTCGGCACCGCGATCTACATGGGCGTACGGCACCCCTACACCACCCCCACGGCCCAGCAGCCCGCCGAGCCGCTGCGGATGACCGTGATCCCGCTCTCCCCGCAGGGCAGGGTGCCGGGGGCGGCCGACGCCGAGTTCCTCTACGCGCACTCTCCGGCCGCGCAGTTCGGCATCGGCGGAGAGGGCATACCGCTGCCGGCCGCGCGGCGCACCGCGCACTTCTCGGACAGCCAGCTCGTGGCCGCGCTGAGCACCGCCAAGGACTACATCGTGGAGTCCTCGCTCTACCCGGCCGTGCTCACTGGCGGACAGATCCGCCCCGCGCGTGTCCTCGTCGACCCGGACCAACTCGACCAGTTCGACCAGAGTTTCGAGCACCCGACCGCCGACGGCCGGCACGAGCCCACCGGATGGCTGGTTCGCTTCGACCCGTCACGCGTCCAACTGGCCGACCGCAAGATCCGCGTCCAGGCCACCCTGGAGGCCACCGAGGTCGACTCGGCCACCCTTGAGGTCACCGCCGACGGAACCTTCGTCTACGCGCTCCGGGCGACCGGCACGGCGGGCTCCGGCGACAAGGCTCAGGTCTCCCTGTTCACCGTCCGCCGCGAGCTGCACTTCCGCTTCGACCGCGACGACCTGCGCATGCACCAGGCCCAGCTCGTCGTCTCCTACCTCCAGGCCGGGCCCCTGTCCTGCGCCGAGGACTCCGTGACCCATCTGCACCCGCTGCTCGCCGGCCAGACCGCCAAGGAAGGCGGCCCGGCCGGCACGGACCCCTTCGCGACCGACAGCGCCACGGCCCTGTGCGGATCACTGGCGGCCGGCGCACAGCCGAAGGTGTGAGGTCGGCGTGGATCGGTGAGAGCGGTGCGGGTCAGTCCCCGTCGCGCGGCGGTGTGTCCGTGGGCGGCTGCTCCGTGCCGTTGGCCGACTCCGACGGCGGTCCGTCCTGCGGGCTCGAACTCGCGAAGCCGCCGAAACCGCGCCGCACCCGGCCGCCCAGGTCGCCCGCGCCGCCGGCGAGGTCGCTGACCAGCTTCATCAGCGGGTCCTTGGAGCTCTTCACATTGCCGGCGTAGCTCGCCGCCGACTCGCGGAACGAGTCCGAGACCGAGGTGTCCTTGTCCTCGCTGCGCCGCGGGTAGTGGCCGTCCATGATCCGCTGGTAGTCGCGGGACTCCGCCCACTTCTTGAGCTCGGCCGCCCGCACGGTGGTGAACGGGTGGGAGCGGGGCAGCACATTGAGGATCTTCAGCACCGAGTCGCGCAGGTCGCCGCCCGACTCGAACTCCTCGGCCTGCTGGAGGAACGCGTCCACATTCATCTCGTGCAGGTGGTTGCCGCCCGCGATCTTCATCAGGCCGCGCATCGAGGCCTTCAGGTCCTGGCCGACCAGCAGACCCGCGCGGTCGGCGGACAGCTCCGACTTGCGGAACCACTCGCGCAGCGCCGTCACGATCGCCAGGATCGCGAGATTGCCCAGCGGGATCCAGGCGACCTTCAGGGCCAGGCTGGTCAGGAACAGCAGGATCGTGCGGTACACCGAGTGGCCGGAGAGGGCGTGGCCCACCTCGTGGCCGACGACCGCCCGCATCTCCTCCTCGTCGAGCAGCTCGACCAGGCCGGTGGTGACGACGATGATCGGCTCGTCCAGGCCGATGCACATCGCGTTGGGCTGCGGGTCCTGGGTGACGTACATCGGCGGGACCTTCTCCAGGTCCAGGATGTAACAGGCGTCCCGCAGCATGTCGTTGAGGTGCGCGAACTGCTGGTCCGACACGCGTACCGAGTCGGACAGGAACAGCAGCCGCAGACTGCGCTCGGGCAGCAGCCCGCTGAGCGCCTTGAACACGGTGTCGAACCCGCTCAGCTTGCGCAGCGCCACCAGGGCGGAGCGGTCGGCCGGGTGCTCGTACGCACGCGAGGAGATCCCCGGGAAGCGCCTGCGCTGCCTGCTCGGCACGTTCTCGTGCCCGTTCTGCTCGTGGCCGTCTTCGGACATGTGGTCCCCCATGTGCGTGTGAGTGCCCTGAGTGCCCCCGAAGCAGAGCCCAGCCTAGGCGGAGATACCGTTGACGGGCAGTACAGCGAAGGAGTCAACGCATGGAGCCCCATTCCGCAGCCGCCTGGCTGGCAGAGGCCGCGAGCGCCGCCCCCCGGCAAGGGTCGGGGGACCTGCTCAAGGTCGTACTGGTCGTGATGTTCCTCGGCTGCATCCTGACCGCGTGGTTCCTGCTGCGCGGGTACAAACAGAAGGACGACTGAGACGCCCGTCGAGTTCCCTGTCGCGTTCCGGTCGGGTTCCCAATGGCGGAGTCGGCGTGATCGCCGTCGGGGCGCCCGCTTACGATGGGCCGACATCTTTATCCCGCCCACACCGGATAGGTTCTGCTGAAGATGAGCATCCACGGCACTGCTGCCCAGTTGGCCACCCTTGCCGCCGAGGGCGGTGGCAACCACGAGAGTCTCCAGCCGATCATCACCGGTGGCGGCGCGTTCCTCGTCCTGATGCTCCTGCTGTGGATCACCACCCGCTTCAACCGTGACCGCTAGGCCGGCCGGGTCCACGGTGGCTCACGAGGCCTTCATATCGGGCCGGTAGGGTCTGCACGCATGGGAGAGCAGGACATGCCTACCGGTCCGGTGCACCACAAGGTCAACGGCCCGCGCAACAACGGCCCGTCGAACCCCGGCAAGCGCCGGCTCGGCGTCATGGGCGGGACGTTCGACCCGATCCACCACGGACACCTCGTGGCGGCCAGCGAGGTCGCCGCGCAGTTCCACCTGGACGAGGTGGTGTTCGTCCCGACCGGGCAGCCCTGGCAGAAGACCGACCGCAAGGTCGCGCTCGCCGAGGACCGCTATCTGATGACGGTGATCGCGACCGCCGAGAACCCCCAGTTCTCGGTGAGCCGCATCGACATCGACCGCGGCGGCCCCACCTACACCACGGACACCCTGCGCGACCTGCGTGCGCTCAACCCGGACGCGGACCTCTTCTTCATCACCGGCGCCGACGCCCTGGGCCAGATCCTGACCTGGCGGGACGCGGCGGAGCTGTTCTCTCTCGCGCACTTCATCGGGGTCACCCGGCCCGGCCACACCCTGACCGACCCGGGTCTTCCGGAGGGCGGCGTCTCGCTGGTCGAGGTTCCCGCGCTCGCCATCTCCTCAACAGACTGCCGTGCGAGAGTCGCCAAGGGCGATCCCGTCTGGTACCTGGTGCCCGACGGAGTCGTGCGCTATATCGACAAGCGCGAGCTGTACCGCGGCGAGTGAGCCGAGAGGGGCACCGGTGAACGACCGATACGACGGCGGGTACGGCGACCAGTACGAACTCGTCGGCTACGACGAGTACAACCAGCCTGTCTACCGGCAGGTCCCGGCCCAGCAGGCCCAACAGCCCCCGCAGCAGCAGCCGTACGACCCGTACGGGCAGCAGCAACAGGGCTACGGCTACGACCCGTACGCGACCGGCACCCAGCAGCGGACGCCCGACTACGACACGGGCACCCAGCAGCCTGTCGCGCCCTACGACCCCTACGACACCGGGACCACGACGGCCTACGACCCCTACGGGCAGGCCGCGACCAGTGGACAGCAGCCCCGGGTCGCCGAGCAGACCGCCTACATCCCGCAGCAGGCCGGGCCGGCCGAGGACACGGACACCCCGGACGCGCGTGAACGGGACTACCACACCGGGCAGTTCGCCTTCGTGGAGGAGCCGACCGACGACTCCGAGGACGTCATCGACTGGCTGAACTTCACCGAGAACCGCACCGAGCGCCGCGAAGAGGCCAAGCGCCGGGCCCGCGGCCGCCTGGTCGCCCTCGTCGTGGTCATGGCGCTGGTCGTGGCCGGCGGCGCCGGCTACCTCTGGTACGCCGGGAAGCTCCCCGGAGTGTCCTCGTCCGGCTCGAAGACGGGCACCACGACGGCCGCGGGCGCCCAGAACCGCGACGTGATCGTCGTCCACCTGCACAACACCTCGGCGGGCGGCACCTCCACCGCGCTGCTTGTCGACAACACCACCACCAAGCAGGGCACCACCGTGCTGGTGCCCAACTCCCTCGCCCTCACGGACGACGACGGCAACACGACGACGCTGGCCAAGTCGGTCGACGACGACGGCTCCTCCGGGACGCGCGACGAACTCGACACAGTCCTCGGCACCAACATCGAGGGCACCTGGCGCCTGGACACCCCCTACCTCCAGAACCTGGTCGACCTCGTCGGCAACATCAACATCGACACCAACGCCGAGGTGCCCGACCCGACCGCGACGAAGAAGGGTGCCGCGCCCCTCGTCCACAAGGGCAAGGACCAGACCCTCAGCGGCAAGATGGCCGTCGCCTACGCCACCTACCGTGCCTCGGGCGAGGCCCAGAACGCCCAACTGGAGCGGTTCGGCCAGGTCATGCAGGGCGTCCTGCGCCAGTTGACCTCCGACCCGACGGCGGCGACCACCACCGTGCAGACGCTGGCCCAGATCCTCGACCCGTCGCTCACCGACAAGGACCTCGGCACCTTCCTCGCCAAGCTCGCCGACCTCGCCAAGGGCGGCGACTACAAGACGGCCCTGCTGCCCGTCCAGAACGACGGCACCATGACCGCACAGGCCTCCGCCAGTGTCGTCAAGGACGTCCTCGGCGGCAGCGCGAAGAGCCCCGACGAGGGCTCGGCGGTCCGGGTCGCCGTCCAGAACGCCACCGGCGTCAAGGACGACACCGAGAAGGCCCGCGTCGTCCTCCTCAACGGCGGCTTCACCTTCCTGGAGTCGGGCACCACGTCCTCGACCTCGGCCACGTCCAAGATCACGTACTCCGACGCGGCCGACAAGGAGAACGCCACCGAGGTCGCCAAGACCCTGGGCCTGCCCACCAGCACCGTGACCAAGGGCACAGTGTCCGCGAACGCGGATGTCTCAGTGGTCCTGGGCGAGGACTACAAGCCGTCGTCGTCCTCGTGACGAAGGCGCGGCGGCTGTGACGGAGAGCACGCCCCGGAGGCCCGAGCCGGAGTTCGGGCCGCCGTCCGGGGCGTGATCCGTCATTCACGTGGGGTGCCGTCCACGGTCCGTGAGACCCTTGAGGTCTGTTGACCGCCGACCGAAAGCCGCGTAGTGACCGCCACTGACCGCTCCATCGAGCTCATCACCGCCGCCGCCCAAGCGGCCGCCGACAAGCTCGCGCACGACATCATCGCCTACGACGTCAGCGACGTGCTGTCGATCACGGATGCCTTCCTGCTGGCCTCCGCTCCCAACGACCGTCAGGTCAAGTCGATCGTCGACGAGATCGAGGAGCGGCTCAGCAAAGAACTCGGCGCCAAGCCGGTCCGCCGCGAGGGCGACCGCGACGCCCGCTGGATCCTGCTCGACTACGTCGACATCGTCGTCCACGTCCAGCACAGCGAGGAGCGGGTCTTCTACGCCCTGGAGCGGCTGTGGAAGGACTGCCCCGAGCTGGACCTCCCCGCCGACGCCAAGGCCACCCGCGGCAAGTCCGCCGAGCACGCCAAGCTGCAGGCCGAGGAGGACGCCTCCGAGTTCGGGGAGGTGCGGTGAGCGTCGGCGCGGACGGCCGGAAGGCGGGCCGGGGCCGCCGCGTCATCCTGTGGCGCCACGGCCAGACCGCGTGGAACGTGGAGCGCCGCTTCCAGGGCACCACGGACGTCGAGTTGACCGAGACCGGCATCGGCCAGGCCCGCCGGGCCGCCCGGCTGCTGGCCTCGCTCGGGCCCGACGCGATCGTCGCCTCCGACCTGAAGCGGGCGGCGAACACGGCCGCCGAACTGGCCGCCCTCACCGACCTCGACGTCACGCACGACGAGGGCCTGCGGGAGACCTACGCGGGCGTCTGGCAGGGCCTGACGCACGAGCAGATCATCGCCCGCCACGGCGAGGAGTACGCCGCGTGGAAGCGCGGCGAGCCGGTGCGCCGCGGCGGCGGCGAACTGGAGACAGAGGTCGCCGACCGGGCCGCCCCCGTCGTGCTGCGGCACGCCGAGAAGCTGCCCGAGGACGGCACCCTCGTGGTGGTCAGCCACGGCGGCACGATCCGCACCACCATCGGCCGGCTCCTCGGTCTGGAGTCCCCGCACTGGGAGAGCCTCGGCGGTCTCTCCAACTGCTGCTGGTCCGTGCTCGGCGAGGGCGCCCGCGGCTGGCGTCTGCTGGAACACAACGCCGGCACGCTCCCCGAACCGGTGCTCGGCGACGACGACTGAGCTGCGCCGATGGGCCCCGACCCCGGATTTCACTTTCCGGCAGGTCGCAGGCTAAAGTTCTTCTTGTTCGCCCGCCGAGCGGGAAGAACACAAGGGGCTATAGCTCAGTTGGTAGAGCGCCTGCATGGCATGCAGGAGGTCAGGAGTTCAATTCTCCTTAGCTCCACAGATCGATAGATCGACACTCTCCAGTTGTCAAAGATCCCGTCCCGCTCAGGGGCGGGATTTTTCTGTTGCGGTCACCGTTGCTGTCAGCGTTTCCGCGCGCCGCCGAGTCTCCTCGTCGGCCGGGGTGTAGACCACGATCCGGCACTCCGGCATGCCGTTGACCGACAACGACACCGACGTCATCCGCATCTCGCCCACCTCCGCGTGCCGGAACGTCTTCACCCGCCGCCCCGGCTCCGCCACGTCCCCGCTCTCCCACAGCCGCGCGAAGAGCGGACTCGCCGCCGACAGCCCCCGTATGAACTCCTCCCAGGCGGGCTCGCCGGTATGCAGTCCGTAGGCCGAGCGCAGCATCGCCACCATCACCGGCAGTTCCGTCTCCCGGAACAGCAGCGGACACTCCTCCTCCGGCACCGCGAACAACCTCCACATCACGTTCGGCACTTGATCCGTCGGCAGCGGCTCCGGCCAGAACATCGTCCGGTAGACGGAGTTGGCGGCGAGGATGTCGTACCGCGAGTTGTAGACCACCGCCGGGCGCGGGTCGAGGGCGTCGAGGATGCCTTGTATCTCCGGCCCCACGCTCTGCGCGATCACTTCCGGCGGATGCGCGTACGGCACCTCGGCCAGGTGGTACAGATGCTCCCGCTCCGGGGCGTCCAGCCGCAGCGTGCGCGCCACCGCGTCCAGGACCTGCGCGGACGCGTTGATCGGGCGGCCCTGTTCGAGCCAGGTGTACCAGGTGACGCCCACGCCGGAGAGCTGCGCGACCTCCTCGCGGCGCAGGCCCGGCGTACGCCGCCTGAAGCCCGGCGGCATGCCGACGTCGTGCGGTGTCACCCTGGCGCGCCTGCTGCGTAGAAACGCGGCCAGCTCAGGTCGGCGGCGCTGTGTCGTCCCCATCGTCACATCCCCCATACTCGACGCCCGACTTGGCCCGTGCCAGGTGCTGCCAGTACCAGCATCGGCGGGCACTCGGCACCCTTACCGAAGCGGCCCCACGCTCGACGGCATGACGACAACACCCCGGACGGGACCGGCTTCCGCCCCCGTTCCAAGTCCTGCCACCAGTAAAGACCCTGGCACTGACAATCGCCGTGGGCCGCTGCTCGCCGTCCTGCTCTCGGCCATGTTCATGGCGCTGCTCGACGTGTTCATCGTGAACGTCGCCGCCCCCACCATCGGCGCCGAACTCGACGCGTCCGGCGCCGACTTGCAGCTCGTGATCGCCGGCTACACCATCACGTACTCGGTGCTGCTGATCACCGGCGCACGGCTCGGCGACCGGCTCGGCCACGCCCGGGTCCATCTCGTGGGGCTCGCCCTCTTCACCGCCGCCTCGCTCGCCTGCGGACTGGCCCAGAGCTCGACCGGGCTGATCGTGTTCCGGCTGATCCAGGGTTCCGGCTCGGCGCTGATGCTTCCGCAGGTGCTCAGCCTGATCCAACGCAACTTCACCGGAGAGGCCCGGGCGCGGGCGCTGGGCATGTACTCGGCGGTCATCGCCGTAGGCGCGGCGGCCGGGCAGATCGTCGGCGGCGTGCTGGTCAGCGCCGATCTGTTCGGCACCGGCTGGCGGCCGGTGTTCCTGGTCAACGTGCCCGTGGGCGTCGTACTTCTGCTCGTCGGCAGGCGCGTACTGCCGCGGGAGGGCCGGGCGGAGCCGGAGCGGGCGCGGCCCTTCGACCTGCCGGGGCTGCTGCTGCTCGGCTCGGCCGTGTCGCTGCTCACGGTCCCGCTGGTGCTGGGGCAGGAGGAGGACTGGCCGCTGTGGTCGTGGCTGTCGCTGATCGCGGCGGCGGTGCTCTTCGCGTCCTTCTGGGTCTACGAGTCCCGGCTCGCGCGGCGCGGCGGCGCCCCGCTGATCGCGCCCCGGGTGCTGCGTCACCCCGGCATGGGTCTCGCCGTCTTCCGGATCCTGGCGGCGATGGCCGTCAACGGCGGCTTCCTGTTCGCGCTGACCCTGCACGTGCAGGGCGGCCTCGGTTTCAGCGCCCTGCGGGCCGGCCTCACCTTCGCACCGACCGCGGTCGCCTTCGGGGTGGTCGGCCTGACCTGGCGCAGGTGGCCCGCGGCCTGGCAGCGGGTGCTGACCCCGCTCGGTTTCGTGATCACGACGGTGGCCGTCGCGGGAGTCGGGCTGGCGTTCGAAGGCGGCGATCGCGGCGGGGCCGTACTGTACGTGGCGTACGTCGGTGTGGGGGCCGGGCTCGCGCTCGCCTTCAGTCCGACGCTGACCCGGGCCCTCGCCACCGTGCGGCCCGAGGACGCGGCGGACGCCAGCGGTCTGCTCTCCACGGTCGCGCAGTTGGGTCAGCTCATCGGAGTCGCGGTTTTCGGCACACTGTTCTTGAACCGGCTTGAGTCACTTGGGGCCCCGGGGGCGTATACCTCTGCGGAGGCGCTTTTGGCGTGCATGTTCGCGCTGGCGGGGACGGCCGCGGTGGGTGCCGTGTCCGGACTGGTACTGAGGCGTCGCTGACCGTATTGGTCCGGCCGTGGCAGAATCAAACGGCCGGAAGGGGGCGCGGCCCGACGGGAGGGAGTAGCGATGCCTGCGAGCATCATCGAGGAGGTCGACCACCTCTTCGATGCGGCGTTGATACGGGATACGATCACCCGCCTGAGCTGCCCTTCCTGCGGTTCCGCCCACGTGGCCCAAGTCCTCGGTGACAACGGCGGAGTTTCCTACGTGTGCACGGCCTGCGGCCACAGCTGGAGCTGATCGATGGGTGCACACAGGCGAAAGTGCGACTGGTGCGGCAGTGGGACGCCGATCGTCCGTGACATGGAACCGGTGAATCCCGACTACCAGTACTGGTGCGAGGAGTGCGCGCGGGCGCTGATCATAAAAGGCGACCCGATCGAGACGTACCGCGAACTCGAGGGGGAGCCGATCTACGGTCGGCTCCTCGAAGAGCACTGCACTTTGAAGCGGTTCTATTCGTTCGTCACCGCTTGACTCCGGCCGGGACCCGCGAGGAGGTCCCGGCGGACGGAAACGATTTGGTGGTGCACCGGGTCCACCGGTACTGTTGGCGTCGCCGCCAGGGAGACCCGGGGGCGCGGACGATATGCGGCTCCGCCGCGTGGCCGCAAGGGGCTATAGCTCAGTTGGTAGAGCGCCTGCATGGCATGCAGGAGGTCAGGAGTTCAATTCTCCTTAGCTCCACAGAAGTCGAAGGCGGGTCATCCGAGAGGATGACCCGCCTTCGGTGTATCCGGGGGGAGTTGGCGCCGCACATGGCGTGGTGGGCCGCCCTCTTTGTGGAGAGCGGCCCACCGTTCGTCTGCTTGCCTCAGCGGCCCAGGGCGCGCCGGCCGCGGCCCTGGGAGAGGACCGGCAGGTTGCGGGACGGGCCCTTGTCCCGGGCGGTCTCCTCCTCCAGGCGGAGGGCGAGCGCCGGGCAGCGGCGCACCGCGCGGAGCGCCTTCGCCTCCGCGTAGCGCGGCACCTGGGCCTGCGCGACGGTGGGGAATCCGTCCGCGCCGAGTTCGAAGACCTCCGGGAGGATGTCCGCGCACAGACCGTGGCCCCGGCACAGCGTCCAGTCGACGTAGATCTTCTGACGGCTGGGACCGCTCTCCTCGGCCTCCGCGCCGCTCGTGATGCCCGCCGGGAGCTGGCCGCCCTCGAAGAGCGGCAGAACGCCCTCCACGGGCCTTCCGCAGCCGTTTCCGAGGACGTGGGCGGCGAGGTCGTCCGTGAACGCCTTGATGGTCGACTCCAGGAACATCGCGGAGCCGTCCGGGTGCGAGCACGCGCCGCGCCGCTTCACGGCCTTGGCGACCTGCTTGAGCGCCTCCAGGGCGGCCGGGCCGCCGCCGTTGAGGATGTCCTCCATGCCGCGTGCGGCGGCGGGCAGACCGAGGTAGCAGGGACCGCACTGTCCCGCGCTCTCGTCGGCCAGCCATTGGGCCACGCGCAGCGACTCGCCCAGGGGGCAGGTCTCCTGGGTGATCGGCATGATCGCGCCGGCGCCGAGCGCACCGCCCACCGCGTCCAGGGAGTTGCGGGAGACGATCGCCTCGTTGACCGTCGCCGCGTCGATCCACTTGCCGTGGTATCCGCCCGTCAGCACGCCCTGGGGGACCGGCGGGGCGCCGGCCAACTGCAGGACGTAGCGCAGCGGTACACCGGTGGGGACCTCGATCACCATGGGGCGCGCGACCGCCCCGGAGACCGTGAGCATGACGGTGCCGGGCTCGTCGTAGAGGCCGGTGTTGCCGTAGCGCTCCGGGCCGATGCGGGCGGCGATGGCGAGTTGGGCGAAGGTCTCGGCGTTCGACAGCAGGGTCGGGGCGCCGCCTACGCCGGTCTGGGAGGCGCTGACCTTGCGGCCGGGCGGGATCGCCGGGCCGCCGTCGATCGAGCGGATCAGTGACGCGGCGGCACCCGTGACCATGCGGACCGGGTTGCGCTGGACGAACGCCTTCAGCGCCGAGCGGCGGCTGTTGCTCAGGCCGCGTTCGGAGAGCGCGGCCTCCATGGAGCGCTGGGTCGACTCCCTGGTGACCCCCACCACGAGCGTGCGGGCACCCAGGGCTTCGGCGACCAGCAGCGCGCCGTCCAGGATGAGGTGCGGGGCACGGTTGATGAGCACCGTGTCCTTGCGGCAGGCCGGTTCGTCCTCGCTGCCGTTGACGACGACAACGGGTCGTACGCCGCGTTTGATCGCCGCCTCGGCGACCGACCGCAGCTTCTTGTGGAAGGGGAAGCCCGCGCCGCCGCGGCCCTTCAGGTTGATGGCCTCGGAGAGCTTCGCGAGCTGCTCCCCGCCCATCGGTTCGAGCGGCCCATGCACCTTCAGGTGCATGGGCAGGTCAAGTCTCTCGACAAGGTCGAAACCCGACGTGAGCTGAGGAAGTCCGACGACGCGGACTTCCGGGACGTCGGGCAGGGCCTCGTTCACCTATAGCCTCCGGAAGGCGTGTTCCAAGGTTCGCCCGAGTTGCCCGGCGCGTCGAAGTCGTACGAAGCACCAGGCGTCTGATCAGTGGCGGGACCGCTGTTGTACGTGTCATTGCGGTTGTACGTACCGGAGGCACCATTCGACTCACCGGTGTCGTACACATATCCCTCGCCGTACCCGCCCGCGCCCGAATTGTTGTTGTACGTCGGGATGTTGTATCCGGTGTCCTGGAGCGGGTCGTAGGCCGACGGGGGCGCCTCGCCGACCGGCGGCGGCGACGGGATCGGCCAACTGCCCGAGGTGCTGCCGCCACTGTCCACGCGCGGGGCCGCCTGAGTGTTCTGCATGTCCATCGGTACGTTCATGCGCGAGGTCTGGTCGGTGACGAACGGCATCTGACCGGTGGAGTCGGGCGCGGCGGTGCGGTAGGCGGCCGCGAAACCGTTCGACGGCTCCGGGGTCATGGACCTCGTCTCGTACATGGAGGGGTCCACGCGCGGGACGGAGCCGGTCTCGGTGAACGAGGGCTGCTGCGCGGCGCGTCGGCCCTCGGCCGGCCGTCGGCTCTCGTAGCCCGGCAGCGCGGACTCGGCCACACGGCCCCGGCTCGCGTCGAGTTCGTCGAGACCAGGCCGCTCCTCGTTGCCCAGGAGCATGGCGATCCTGTCGGCGAACCGCCGCTTGAAGGGGCGGGGTGCCGAGCGCAGGGCGAGGGCGGCGGCGACCCCGACCAGGCACAGCTCGTACGAGATCATGAAGAACGGCTTCGCCGCGCGGCCCGCGAACAGGCCGTGGACGAGCGCCGCGCACCAGGCCGGGTAGGCCAGCATGTGCATCGCGCGCCAGCGGGCGGCGACCGGCGCGGGGGAGGCGAACTGGTTGCGCAGGGCGCCGGTGATGCCCACGAAGATCATGAGCAGGCCGGCCAGGGAGCCGAGGCCGATGAGCCCGGCGCTGCCCTTCACGCCGAGGCTGAAGGGGATCAGCGCGGCGATCAGGACGGTGTGGTCGAGCGCCAGCTTCACTGTGATGTGGATCACGAGGAAGGCGATCGAGCCGACGGCGGTCACCCGGTGGATGCCCTGGGCCACAATCCGCTGGCGGATGTTGAGGACGACCCGGTCCTGGGCGACGAGCCCCCAGATCACCGAGCAGGTGAGGGAGACGAGCGAGAGAACGCCCGCACCGAAGTTGAGGAAGTCCTGCACACGGCTGCCTCCGAGCAGCACGAACACGGGTATGAAGAGCAGGACGACGACGCTCATCACGCCATAGGCCGAACGGCCCGGCTTGGGGAGCGAACTGGTACTACGACGAGGGTTCATGGGGGCAACTCCGAGCAGTATCGGGAAAGCGGTCCCGCTGCCGAACTCTAAGTGGCTCCATACCGGTGGGTACGAGGTTTGAGTTATTGCGTTGTTATCAAGTGACTATGCGGTTGTAGTGATGTCCCTTAGGGGGCGTTACGCGAAGTAACCCTTGGCGACTGTGTGGTCTCGGTGCGGTCCTGGGCGTGATGCGCGGGGGCATCTAGAAGCCATACGGAAGCGCGTCGCGTTGTGCTCAAGCGCTGCGGTACCCTCATGCCATGCGTGCTGTACGCCTTCTGCTTAGCGAGCCGCGCTGATGAGTCCCGACCACCGGTGATCGGTGAGGTCGGAATCGGCGCGGCGTCCCCTCCTGTGCGAGGGGATTTTTCATTTGTTGGATGTCGCAGCATGAACCGCTGGCAGAGACGATCGATGGAGCTTTGAGGATCATGAGCGAGACGAACCCCGCTGCCGCCTCCGAGGCGGTCGCGCCGCACCGCTACACCGCCGCCATGGCCGCGGACATCGAGGCACGCTGGCAGGACTTCTGGGAAGCCGAGGGTACCTACGAGGCGCCGAACCCGAGCGGCGACCTGGCCGGCGACCCCGAACTGGCCGCCCGGCCCAAGAAGTTCATCATGGACATGTTCCCATACCCCTCGGGTGCGGGCCTGCACGTCGGCCACCCCCTGGGTTACATCGCCACCGATGTGTTCGCCCGGTTCCAGCGGATGACCGGCCACAACGTGCTGCACACCCTGGGCTTCGACGCCTTCGGCCTGCCCGCCGAGCAGCACGCCGTGCAGACGGGCGAGCACCCCCGGATCACCACCGTCGCCGCCATCGACAACATGAAGTCCCAACTGCGCGCACTGGGCCTGGGCCACGACAAGCGCCGGTCGTTCGCCACGATCGACCCTGAGTACTACAAGTGGACCCAGTGGATCTTCCTGCAGATCTTCAACTCCTGGTACGACGACGAGGCCGACAAGGCCCGCCCGATCGCCGAGCTGATCGCCCAGTTCGAGACCGGTGAGCGAGCCGTACCGGGGCACGCGCGCGCGTGGCCGGAGCTGAGCGCCACCGAGCGCGCCGACGTCCTGAGCGAGTTCCGCCTGGCCTACGCCTCCGACGCACCCGTCAACTGGTGCCCCGGCCTGGGCACCGTCCTGGCCAACGAGGAGGTCACCGCCGACGGCCGCTCAGAGCGCGGCAACTTCCCCGTCTTCAAGGCCAAGCTGCGCCAGTGGAATATGCGCATCACCGCCTACGCCGACCGGCTGCTGGCGGACCTGGAGGAGCTGGACTGGCCCGAGGCCATCAAGCTGCAGCAGCGCAACTGGATCGGCCGCTCCGAGGGCGCCCGCGTCGACTTCCCCGTCGACGGCGAGCACATCACCGTCTTCACCACCCGCCCCGACACCCTGTTCGGCGCGACCTACATGGTGCTGGCGCCCGAGCACCCGCTGGTCGACAAGTTCACGCCGAACGCCTGGCCCGAGGGCACCCACGACGTGTGGACCGGCGGTCACGCCACGCCCACGGAGGCCGTCGCCGCGTACCGCGCGCAGGCCGGCACCAAGTCCGACGTGGAGCGGCAGGCCGAGGCCAAGGACAAGACCGGTGTCTTCACCGGCGCGTTCGCGACCAACCCGGCCAACGGCGAGCGGATCCCCGTCTTCATCGCCGACTACGTACTGATGGGCTACGGCACCGGCGCGATCATGGCCGTCCCGGCGGGCGACCAGCGCGACTTCGACTTCGCGCGCGCCTTCGAGCTGCCGATCCACTGCATCGTCGAGCCGACCGACGGCCGCGGCACCGACACGTCCACCTGGGAGGACGCCTTCGCGTCGTACGACGCGAAGATCATCAACTCCTCGAACGACGACATCTCCCTGGACGGCCTGCCCGTCCCCGAGGCCAAGGCCCGCATCACGGAGTGGCTGGCCCGCAAGGGCATCGGCGAGGGCACCGTCAACTTCCGCCTGCGCGACTGGCTGTTCAGCCGCCAGCGGTACTGGGGCGAGCCCTTCCCGATCGTCTACGACGAGGACGGCGTCGCCCACTCCCTGCCCGAGTCGATGCTGCCCCTGGAGCTGCCGGAGGTCGAGGACTACTCTCCGCGCACCTTCGACCCGGACGACGCGAACACGTCCCCGGAGACGCCCCTGTCCCGCAACGAGGACTGGGTCGCCGTCACCCTGGACCTGGGCGACGGCCGCGGCCCCCAGAAGTACCGCCGCGAGACCAACACCATGCCGAACTGGGCCGGTTCCTGCTGGTACGAACTGCGCTACCTGGACCCGCACAACGACCGGAAGCTGGTCGACCCGTCCATCGAGCAGTACTGGATGGGTCCCCGCGCGGACATGCCGCACGGCGGAGTCGACCTGTACGTCGGCGGCGCCGAGCACGCCGTACTGCACCTGCTGTACGCGCGGTTCTGGTCCAAGGTGCTCTTCGACCTGGGGCACATCTCGTCGGCCGAACCGTTCCACAAGCTGTTCAACCAGGGCATGATCCAGGCCTACGTCTACCGGGACAGCCGGGGCTTCCCGGTGCCGGCCGCCGAGGTGGAGGAGCGCGACGGCGCCTACTTCTATCAGGGCGAGAAGGTCTCCCGGCTGCTGGGCAAGATGGGCAAGTCCCTGAAGAACGCGGTCACTCCGGACGAGATCTGCGACGAGTACGGCGCCGACACGCTGCGCCTGTACGAGATGGCCATGGGCCCGCTGGACGTGTCCCGGCCGTGGGACACGCGCGCGGTGGTGGGCCAGTACCGGCTGCTGCAGCGGCTGTGGCGCAACGTCGTCGACGAGACGACCGGCGAGGTCACCGTCGTGGACGTCCCGGACGCCGACATCGACGTGGACACGCTGCGTGCCCTGCACAAGGCCATCGACGGGGTGCGCCAGGACCTGCAGGGACTGCGCTTCAACACGGCCATCGCCAAGATCACCGAGCTGAACAACCAGCTGACCAAGGCGGGCGGCGCGGTGCCGCGCTCCGTCGCCGAGTCGCTGGTGCTGCTGATCGCGCCGCTGGCCCCGCACATCGCCGAGGAGCTGTGGCGCAAGCTGGGCCGCACCGACTCGGTGGTCCACCAGGACTTCCCGGTCGCCGACCCGGCGTACGTCGTGGACGAGAGCGTGACCTGCGTCGTGCAGATCAAGGGCAAGGTCAAGGCACGCCTGGAGGTCTCCCCGACGATCTCGGACGCCGACCTGGAGAAGGCCGCGCTGGCCGACGAGAAGGTCGTCGCCGCGCTGGAGGGCGCGGGCATCCGCAAGGTCATCGTGCGGGCGCCGAAGCTGGTGAACATCGTTCCGGCGTAGGTGCCGTCGTCGGAGTCGTACGGAGGTGTGGGGGTAGTCCCCTACGGGCAGGTTCGGGGTTCTTTTGGAACTCCGGGCCTGCCCTTTGCGTTTACCGTTGAAGAGCGGCGCGGTGTGTGCCGCCCGGAGCCGGTGGAGGAGCGTTGGAAGCCGTGATCGCAGTCTTCGCCCTTCTCTTCCTGCTGTTCGTGGTCCTTGGCGGCTATGCCGCGGTGAAGGCGATCGGTGCGGCCAAGCGCGGCGTCGACCGCACCGTCGCGCAGGCCCGACGCACCGTCGAGGACCACACCCTGCGCGCCAAGTCCTTCGCCCAACCGGGACCACAGGGACAGGTGGCCCAACTGCGGCTCGCGCTGCGCACATCGATGCGCGCGACCCAGGACGCGCTGCACGCGGGCGTGACCCAGGACGAGTCGCTCAAGGAGTCCCTGGGCCTCTTCGAGCGGCTCAGCGCACACGGCCGCGAGCTCGACGGCGAGCTCAGGCGCCTGGAGTCGGAGCCGGACCGCGGCACCCTCGCCGAGCGGCTGCCCGCCCTGCGCGAGCGCACCGAGCGCATCACGAAATCGGCGGACTCGCTGCGCTGGGCCGCCCGCGACCGTGCCGGCCGTTTCGCGGAGGACGACCTGGACGCGCTGAGCGCCCAGATAGACGTGGAGGCCGGCGCCCTGCGGCACTGGACGAAGTCGGAGCACACACCGCCTCCGTGGCCCGACGCCCCGCCCGCCGACAGCGCGACGGCCCAGCAGACCTGGCCGGAGACCCCGCGCTCCCGCCCCGCCACCGAGGAACCGGCTCCGTCCGCCATCGCACCGCCGGGACGACGCCCGACCTACCCCTGGCAGAAGAAACCCCGTCCCGAGAGCACGACTTGATCGGGCGGCACGGCTCGG
The DNA here is from genome assembly GCF_040605995.1 of Streptomyces sp. NPDC005492. NCBI lineage: Bacteria > Bacillati > Actinomycetota > Actinomycetes > Kitasatosporales > Streptomycetaceae > Streptomyces > Streptomyces sp. NPDC005492. The sequence goes on along the minus strand of NZ_JBEXDX010000010.1, from coordinate 156,357 downwards.
TCCGACGGCATGGGGTGATCCCGCCGGATCCGGCCCAGGTGAGAGGGGTCGGGCTGCCGCCCGGCCGCTACGGCAGGTAACCTCCAGCTCATGTCCCGCCATGTCGCGATCGTCACCGATTCAACGGCCTACCTGCCGCCGCTGACGATGGAGCGCCACGGCATCACAGCGGTCCCACTGACCGTGGTCCTGGGCGATCGGGCGCTCGAAGAGGGCACCGAGATCTCGACCCGCTCCCTGGCCCAGGCCCTGCAGAAGCGGCGCCCGGTCACCACCTCGCGCCCCAGCCCGCAGCTCTTCGCGGAGACCTATCGCAAGGTCGCCGAGTCCGGCGCCAGCGGAATCGTCTCCCTCCACCTCTCCGCCGAACTCTCCGGCACCTACGACGCGGCGGTCGTCGCAGCGCGTGAGGCACCTGTGCCGGTGCGGGTCGTGGACACCGGGATGATCGCGATGGCCCTCGGTTTCTGCGCACTCGCCGCGGCCGAGACGGCGGAAGCGGGCGGCACCGTGGACGAGGTCGTCACAGCGGCGGAGAAGCGCGCCGCGGGCACCGCCGCCTACTTCTACGTCGACACCCTCGACTATCTGCGCCGGGGCGGCCGTATCGGCGCGGCCCAGGCCCTGCTGGGCTCCGCGCTCGCCGTGAAACCCCTGCTCCAGTTGGAGGGCGGGCGCATCGAACCCCTGGAGAAGGTGCGGACGGCGTCGAAGGCGATCGCCCGCCTGGAGGAACTCGCGGCCGACCGTGCGGGCAGTGCCCAGGTCGACATCGCCGTCCACCATCTCTCCGCACCCGAGCGGGCGTCGGCCCTCGCGGACCGGTTGCGGGTACGGGTGCCCGGGCTGGCCGAGCTGCATGTGAGCGAGGTCGGGGCGGTGATCGGGGCGCATACCGGGCCTGGTTTGTTGGGGGCTGTGGTTTCGGCGCGGTGAGGGGTGGCTCCGCCGGGTGAACGGTTCCTCGGCGCACGGCACTTCGATTCTTCGAGGGGGAGATTTTCGGGGGCCGATGATTCGTGTGGGTGACGGAGTTATCCACAGCTGGGCGGTCGTCCCCGGGAATTGACCAAGATCATCGCGAAGTCGCAGGATGTCCGATCCTCGGCGCATGGCACTTCGATCACGCTCACACACAGCGACCGCGACCAGCGGCCCGGGCCGCGCCCCGTCCTCCGACGGCCGAACCCGGCATCGCCGCCAACCGACACGGCGGCGGGCACATCGGCAGGCTTCGGCGGAGGAACTCCGGCGACGCGCGGAGGTGCTCTTCGCTGAACGTGGCGGGGAGCGGGGGGAGTTGGGGAATGGGCCGCCAGGGGAGGAACGGGCGGTGGGGGAGGGCGAGGGCGGGGCCGCCAAGGGCCTTTCCTCGCCGGTGGCTGAAGCCGTGGGACGCCCTGTTCGGCCTGTGGCCAGGGCCGCGGGACTTCGGTTTCCGGCACCTGTGGATGTTCGTCCGCGAAGTGTTCCGGAGGAGGGCGAGTGGGCGGCTCCGGTGGGATCACCGAGGGATGCCGCACCAGAGCCTGATGTCTTCTCGCATACCGGATATGCCGAGGATTCCGGTGTCCGGGGCGATCGGGTGGCGGGGGCCTGGCGGGAGCGGCTCGGGGTGGCGCTGCGGGAGCGGATGCCGGTGTGGGTGCAGACGCGGTGCGGGCTGGAGCGGCGGAGCGCGGTCGCGCTAGGCGTGCTGCTGGTCGTGGCCGCCGTCTTCGCCCTACAGCACTTCTGGGCGGGCCGGACCCAGCCCGTGCGCGCTCCTGAGGTGGTCCGGGCGGTGGCTCCCTACGGAGACAGGACCACGGGCGAAGAGGGCCGCCCGCGTGCCTCATCGGCCGGAGCGCCGGGTGTTTCGAGTGCGGCCGGCGCCCAGATCGTCGTGGACGTCAGTGGCAAGGTCCGGGCACCCGGGGTTCATCGGCTTCCGGCCGGTTCGCGGGTGACCGACGCGCTGCGGGCGGCCGGTGGAGTGCGCCCGGGCACGAACACCGAGGGGCTCAATCGTGCCCGGTTCCTCGTGGACGGGGAGCAGATCGTCGTCGGCGGTGCCGCCCCTGCGGCGGTGCCCGGCACAGGCGGTGCGAACACGGTGGGTTCCGCCGCGGGAGCGGCACCGACGGCACCGATCTCCCTCAACACCGCTACTGCGGACCAGCTCAACACCCTGCCCGGCGTGGGACCCGTGCTGGCCCAGCACATCATCGACTACCGCACCCAGCACGGCGGTTTCCGCTCGGTGGACGAGCTGCGCCAGGTCAATGGGATCGGCGACCGACGCTTCTCCGATCTGCGGGACCTGGTGCAGCCATGACCCTCGTCCAAGGTGGCGGTCCGCCCGGGTCGGTGACTCCTCGCCGAGACGTGCACGCCGCCTCCGGCAATCGGCGGGGCGCCGCACACCCCCAACAGGAAGGGCCGACGGATCTACGACTCGTACCGCCCGCGCTCGCGGCCTGGGCGACGGCGGCGCTGGCGCTGGAGGCGTCGCCGGCCTGGGTCACCGGGGTCGCCGTCGCCGCGCTGGCGGTGGCGCTCGTACTGCTTCTGGTGACGCGGCGACGGCGCCGGTGCAGCGCGGGCGACGACAGTCGTAGCCCATCTGAGCCGGACGCATGCGCAGCCCGCTCACCGGATGCACGCTCAGCCCGCTCACCGGACGCAGGTCCGGCCCTCTCGCCGCAAAGGCTCCGCCTCACGTCGTCATGGCGGCAGGCCGCCTGGCCCCGTGCCTCGATCTCCGCCCTGCTCCTCTCCATCGCCGCGGCCGCCGCCTCAGCCGGGCTGCACGGGGCCGATCTGCGCCGAGGACCGGTGCCGGAGTTGGCGCGGGAGTACGCGGCCGTGACCGCGGAGGTGGAGGTCGGTTCCGATCCCCGGCTGACCCGGCCCCGGATCAGTGGGGATCACGCGGCTCCGGTCTCCGTGCTGGTCGAGGCCGAGGTGCGACGGGTGGAGGAGACGGACGGGACGGTCGTGGACACGCGGGCGCCGGTGCTGCTGATCGTCGACCCGGGCTCGCGCAGCAAGGGCGCGGCGTACGGCGTGCGGGGTTTCCATGGTGGGCCGGAGCGTTCGCCCTGGCTCGGGCTGCTTCCTTCCACGCGGGTGAGGGTGACCGCGCGGTTGGCGCCCTCGCTCACCAGCGGGGACCGGGTCGCGGCCGTGCTGCGGGTGCGGAACCAGCCGGTGCCGGAGGTGGTGGGAGAGCCGACCGGAGCACAGAGATTCGCGGGGCGGCTGCGGGCCGGACTGCGCGAGGCCACCGACGGTTTGCCGGCCGACGCTCGGGCCCTGCTGCCCGGGCTGGTCGTCGGGGACACCGCGCGCATCACACCCGAGCTGGACGAGGCCTTCAAGGAAACGGACCTCGCCCACACACTCGCCGTCTCCGGAAGCAACCTGACCATCCTGCTCGCCCTCCTCATCGGACCACCCGGCCTCGCGCAGCACATCGAACGCCGAGGTCTGGCACCCCGCCTGGGGATCTCCCTCCGGGCGACCGCCCTGCTCGGCGGGGTGCTCACACTCGGGTTCGTCGTGGTGTGCCGCCCCGACCCGAGCGTTCTGCGGGCCGCCGCCTGCGGTGCCGTCGCGCTGCTCGCCCTGGCGACCGGACGCCGCAGATCACTGATCCCGGCACTGGCGACGGCCGTGCTGCTCCTGGTCCTCTACGACCCGTGGCTGGCCCGGAGTTACGGCTTCCTGCTCTCCGTGCTGGCCACCGGCGCCCTGCTCACGCTCGCGCCGCGCTGGAGCGAGGTGCTGCGGAGGCACCGGGTTCCGCCTCGGCTGGCCGAGGCGCTGGCCGCCGCTGCCGCCGCGCAGGCGTTGTGCGCGCCGGTCGTGGCCGTGCTGTCGGCACGGGTCAGCCTGGTGGCGGTGCCGTGCAACCTGCTCGCGGAGGTCGCTGTCGCACCGGCCACGGTGCTGGGTTTCGCGGCACTGGCGACGGCACCGCTGATGATGCCGGTGGCCAAGGTCCTTGCCTGGGGCGCGAGTTGGCCCACCGGGTGGATCGGGGATGTCGCTCGCACCGGGGCGGCGCTGCCGGGCGGGGGAGTGGACTGGCCGGGCAGTTGGACCGGGGCGCTGCTGCTCGCCGTGGCCGTCGCGGCCCTCGTGCTGGTCGGCCGACGCTTGCTGGGGCATCCCTGGCTGTGCGGTGTCTGCGGGCTGCTTCTGCTGCTGGTCGTGGTGGAGCCGGCGCCACTGACCCGGGTGATCACGGGCTGGCCGCCGCCGGGTTGGCGGTTCGCGATGTGCGATGTCGGGCAGGGGGACGCGACGGTGCTCGCGGCGGGCAAGGGCGCCGGCGTCGTCGTGGACGCCGGACCCGATCCGAAGCTGGTCGACCAGTGTCTGCGCACGCTCGGTATCACCAGGATCCCGCTCGTCGTCCTGACCCACTTCCACGCCGACCACGTGGCGGGCCTGCCCGGGGTGCTGCGGGGCCGCTCGGTGGGCGCCATCGAGACGACCTCCTTCGAAGAGCCCGCGGACCAGGCCGAGTTCGTACGGAGAGCGGCAGCGGAACGGAACATCCCGATCACCCGGGCCGTAGCGGGGGAACAGCGACGCACCGGTCCGCTCGCCTGGCAGGTGCTGTGGCCCCCGCCGCGCCCGGCACCGGACCCGGACGGGCCGAACGACGCCAGTGTCGCCCTGCTGGTACGGACGGCCGGACTGCGCCTGCTGCTGCTCGGGGACCTCGAACCCCCGGCCCAGCAGGAGCTGTTGAGGTCACCGGCGGCCGCGTTGCTGGGAGGCGTGGACGTACTCAAGGTCGCCCATCATGGGTCCGCTTACCAGGACCCGGAGCTGATACGGCGGGTGGCCCCGAGGCTGGCCCTGATCTCCTGCGGTGAGAACAACGTCTACGGCCACCCCGCCCCGAGCACGGTCGCGGCGCTGCGGTCGATGGGAGCGGTGGTCCTGCGGACGGACGTGGACGGTGCGCTGGCGGTGGGAGGAGCGGGCGCCGGACTTCGGGTGACACGGGACTGAGGGCGGGGGCAAGGGAGAGCGGGGTGGGGCGGGGAGGGGGAGGGGGAGGGGGGAGGAAGACGGACCCGGCGAAACTCCGCCACGCACGCGTCAGACGTGCGGCACCCCCGACACCGGTTTGCCGTCGAGGAACTCCCCCAGGATCTCGGTGAACCGCGTCGGCTGCTCCTCTGCCGGGTAGTGGCCGCAGTCGTCGAGGACCACCTCGGTGACGTCGTCGGCCGCCAGCCGCATCGTCTGGGCGGCGTTCGCGCCGCTCCACAGCGCGCCGCCGACGGCGAGCACCGGCAGCGTCAGCCGGGTCTTGGCGCGCCGCTCGTTCTGCGCGATCGTCTCGTCCAGCGCCCGGTAGTACGCGAAGCTCGCCCGCAGCGCGCGAGGATCCGCGGTGATCGCGTCGACGTAGACATCGACGGCGTACGCGGGGATCGAGGTCGGGGTGGCGGCCTTGGTGGCGAACTGCCAGCCGAAGAAGATCCGCTCCCGTCCTCGGACCAGTTCCTCGTTGAGCTCGGTGAGCCGGTTGAAGCCGAACTGCCAGAGTTTCTGGTTGACCGCGGCCGGGCTGAAGACCGGCGGGGACGGTGTGAGACCGGGGATCATGGCCTCGACGATGGCGAGCCGGCCCACCCGCTCGGGGTGATCGGCGGCGAGGGCGTATCCGGTCCATGTGCCGATGTCGTGGCCGACCACGTCGAACCGGTCGTGGCCGAGCGAGGCCATCAGCGCGACCAGATCGGCGGCCAGGGTGCCGGTGTCGTAACCGTCGTCGGGCTTGTCGGAGAGCCCGGCTCCGCGCGAGTCGACGGCGACGACGGTGTGCTCGCGGGCGAGCGCGGGCATCACCTCCCGCCAGGCGTACCAGGTCTGTGGCCATCCCCCGACCAGCAGCAGCGGCGGGCCGTCCCCGCCGGTGACCGCGTGCAGTCGCAGGCCGTTCAGCTCCACGAGCCGGCTGGTGAAGACATCGGTGAACCCGTCGGGCAGCCGCAGCGAACTCAGGCTTGTCATGCCGGTGATCCTACGCATCTTTGAACGATCGTTACAAGACCTGTAGACTGACGACCATGGCAGGCCGCAAGCAATTCGACGTGGACGAGGCGCTCCGACGTGCGATGCATGTCTTCTGGCGCTGGGGCTATTCGGAGGCCTCGATCGACCGCCTGACCGAGGGCACGGGCCTGGGCCGGGGCTCGCTCTACGGAACGTTCGGCGACAAGAGCGCCCTCTTCCGGAAAAGCCTCGAACGGTACGCGCAGACCTACCACCCGCTGTACGCCAAGGCGCTGTCCGGCCCCCACCCGAGCCCGGGCGCCGTTGTGGCCGCCTACCTGAAGGTCACCCTGAACCGCATCGCCGACCCGACAGTCCCGGACGGCTGCCTGCTCACGGTGTCGGCAACGCAGTTCCCGGCCCTCGACGCGGAGGGCCAGGCGATGGTCCGCGCCCTGATCGACGTTCTGCGGACGATGCTGGAGCAGGCGTTGCGGGCGGCGGGGGCCGGTGAGCAGGAGGCGGCAGAGCTGGCGTTGTGCACGCTGGCGACGAACAAGTCCCTGGCGGTGCTGAGCCGCGTCGGATTCTCGGGCGAAGACCTGGCAACCGTCGCCGCGGCCGCCGCCCGTATCCCCGAAGGACCACATCCACTACCTTGAGAAGCCCTCTCGAACACTGACTGAGACCATGAACCCCGCACAGACTGACGCCTACCTCCGCCGGCTGGGAGCCAAGCGCCCGGCGGCGCCCACCGTCGACGCCCTGCGCGAGTTGCATCGGCGGCATCTGCAGACCGTGCCCTTCGAGAATCTGTCGGTTCATCTGGGCGAGGAGATCGCGCTGGAGGAGAACCGGCTGCTGGACAAGGTGGTCGGCGCCCGCAGGGGCGGGTTCTGCTACGAACTGAACGGATTGTTCGGCGCGTTGCTCGCCGTGCTCGGCTTCGACGTCGAGCTGCTCGCGGCGCGGGTCTACGGGGACGGCGGGCGGCTGGGGATTCCGTACGACCATCTCGCGCTGCGGGTGCGGACGGTGGACGGAGCTGTGTGGCTGGCCGATGTGGGGTTCGGGACGCACAGTCACTATCCCCTGGCCTACGAGGAGCGGGGTGAACAGGAGGATCCCGGCGGCACGTTCAGGGTCGTCGCATCGGGACCGGACGCGGCCGACCTGGATGTGGTCCGGAACGGACAGCCCGAGTACCGCCTGGAGACACGGCCTCGCGTGCTCGGTGACTTCGTGGCCGGAGCCTGGTGGCACAGCACCTCGCCCGTGTCGCACTTCACCCGGTCACTGGTCTGCTCGCGCCTCACGGACGACGGCGGGCGGATCACGCTCAGCGGACGCGGTCTGACCGTGACGGGGGCGGACGGGACCCGGGAGGTACGCGAACTGGCCACGGACGACGAGGTGTTGGCGGTGTACCGGGAGCGGTTCGGGATCGAGCTGGGGGCGGTGCCGACGGTGCGCGAGCCGGCGTAGACACGCGCGGGTACCGGATGCCGGAAAATGATCCCGTGAGTGATGTGAGACATGTGCTGGTACTGCCCGACCGTGACGCGGCTCAGGAGGCGGCGGAGGTGCTGGGGGAGCGGTTCGCGCTCGACGAGGAGCCGCGGCTGGTGCGGGACGCGCTGGCCGGTGAGGACGACGCCGAGGACGCGCAGTGGCTCCTTGTGCTGCGGGACGAGGACGGACGGCTCGATCCGGCGGAGTTGGACGCGTTCGCGGGCGAGTGGGACGGCTGGCGCGAGGAGCCGTGACCGGCACCCTCTGGGCTTCGGCGCCCGGCACTCGGGACGCGTTGTCAGTGGCGCGTGCGATGCTTTACGGGATGGCCAGGAACACTGCGAATGACGACCCTCTCGCCCCGGTGACGCTTGCCGTGGGCCAGGAGGACCTCCTGCTCGACCGTGCCGTGCAGGAGGTGGTGGCCGCCGCCAGGGCCGCCGACGCCGACACGGATGTACGTGATCTGACCTCGGACCAGTTGCAGCCCGGCACGCTCGCCGAGCTGACCAGTCCCTCGCTCTTCGCGGAGCGCAAGGTCGTGGTCGTACGCAACGCGCAGGATCTGTCCGCGGACACGATCAAGGATGTGAAGGGGTATCTCGGCGCGCCCGCCGAGGAGATCACCCTGGTGTTGCTGCACGCGGGCGGGGTCAAGGGCAAGGGGCTGCTGGATGCCGCGCGCAAGGCGGGGGCGCGGGAGGTGGCCTGCCCGAAGATGACGAAGCCGGCGGACCGGCTGGCCTTCGTGCGGGGTGAGTTCCGGGCGACCGGGAGATCGGCCACGCCCGAGGCCTGCCAGGCGCTTGTCGACTCCATCGGCAGCGATCTGCGGGAGCTGGCGTCCGCCGTCTCCCAGTTGGTCGCCGATGTCGAGGGGACCATCGACGAGGCGGTCGTCGGGCGGTACTACACCGGGCGGGCGGAGGCGTCGAGCTTCACGGTCGCGGACCGGGCCGTCGAAGGGCGGGCGGCGGAGGCGCTGGAGGCATTGCGGTGGTCGCTGTCCACCGGGGTGGCTCCGGTGCTGATCACCAGTGCGTTGGCGCAGGGGGTGCGGGCGATCGGGAAGCTGTCGTCCGCGCGCGGGGGCCGGCCGGCGGATCTGGCGCGTGAGCTGGGGATGCCGCCGTGGAAGATCGACCGGGTGCGGCAGCAGATGCGGGGGTGGACACCGGACGCGGTCTCCGTCGCGCTGCGGGCGGTGGCCGAGGCGGACGCGGGAGTGAAGGGCGGGGGGGACGATCCGGAGTACGCGTTGGAGAAGGCGGTCGTCACGATCGCCCGGGCCGCCCGGTCACGGGGGCAGGGCTAGTACCTCAGCCTCCCCCTCCGGATACAGCAATGCCCCCGAAGTGGGTCCGGGGGCACTGTACGTGGCGTGGCGACCACGATGTCTGTCCGTGAATCGAGGTAGAGGGCTCGACGTGTCCTCACGGTGGATTGCTACTGGTCCCGGCCCGCGGTGCGGGCCGAGTCAAGTGCGGAAGGATCAGCCCTTGAGCGCGGTGACCTTGGAAGCAAGCGCCGACTTCTTGTTGGCGGCCTGGTTCTTGTGGATGACGCCCTTCGAGACGGCCTTGTCGAGCTGACGCGCGGCAGCGCGCTGGTACTCGGTGGCCTTCTCGACGTCACCCGCGGCAGCAGCCTCACGGGCCTTGCGGATCGCGGTCTTCAGGGAGGACTTGACGGCCTTGTTGCGCAGCCGAGCCTTCTCGTTGGTCTTGATCCGCTTGATCTGGGACTTGATGTTCGCCACGAATGAGCCTTTGCAGGTTCTGGCACGGGGCCGCACGGGTCCCGGGCCGATGATTTTTCTTGGGGTGTGTCCCGCTGCCGAGAGGGCAGGAGACACAGCCACCCAGCCTACCAGTGGCTCCGGGAGCGGCCCAAACCGGTCGCAGGCCCTCGCTCATGGGACCATGGAGCCTACGTATAGATCCGACCCGAGACCGCAGACACTGCGGACGCCTCAAGAATCAGGACCCTGCGTGCCCGCGATCCCCAGCCATGTGCCCGAGCCGAGTCGTACCGACCCGGCGCTGATCCGCAACTTCTGCATCATCGCGCACATCGACCATGGCAAGTCCACGCTCGCCGACCGGATGCTCCAACTGACCGGAGTGGTCGACCAGCGGCAGATGCGTGCTCAGTACCTCGACCGCATGGACATCGAGCGCGAGCGCGGCATCACGATCAAGTCCCAGGCGGTGCGTCTGCCGTGGGCCCCCACGGACGGGGGCGGCGAGGGCAGTACGCACATCCTCAACATGATCGACACCCCGGGGCACGTCGACTTCACGTACGAGGTCTCGCGGTCGCTAGCCGCCTGCGAGGGCACCGTGCTGCTGGTGGACGCCGCCCAGGGCATCGAGGCCCAGACCCTCGCCAACCTCTACCTGGCGATGGAGAACGACCTCACGATCATCCCCGTACTGAACAAGATCGACCTCCCGGCCGCGCAGCCCGAGAAGTTCGCCGAGGAACTGGCGAATCTCGTCGGCTGCGACCCCGATGACGTGCTCAAGGTCTCCGCCAAGACCGGGCTCGGTGTCGACGCGCTGCTCAACAAGGTCGTCAAGGAGGTCCCGGCGCCCGTCGGGAACGCGGACGCGCCCGCCCGCGCCATGATCTTCGACTCCGTCTACGACTCCTACCGCGGGGTCGTGACGTACATCCGCGTCATCGACGGGCAGCTCAACAAGCGTGAGCGGATCCGGATGATGTCCACCAACGCCACGCACGAGCTGTTGGAGATCGGTACCAACTCGCCGGAGATGCTCGGCGCGGACGGGCTCGGCGTCGGCGAGGTCGGCTATCTGATCACCGGGGTGAAGGACGTCCGCCAGTCCAAGGTCGGTGACACGATCACCACCCTGAACAAGGGTGCGACCGAGGCTCTCGGCGGATACAAGGACCCCAAGCCGATGGTCTTCTCGGGCCTGTATCCGCTGGACGGTTCCGATTACCCGGAGCTGCGCGAGGCCTTGGACAAGCTCCAGCTCAACGATGCCGCGCTCGTGTACGAGCCGGAGACCTCGGCCGCGCTCGGCTTCGGTTTCCGGGTCGGGTTCCTCGGGCTGCTGCACCTGGACGTGATCCGGGAGCGGCTGGAGCGCGAGTTCGGGCTCGACCTCATCGCGACGGCGCCGAACGTGGTGTACCGGGTCGACATGGAGGACGGCAGCGAGCATGTCGTCACCAACCCGAGCGAGTTCCCCGAGGGGAAGATCGACAAGGTCTACGAGCCCGTCGTACGGGCGACGATCCTCGCGCCCTCGGAGTTCATCGGTTCGATCATGGAGCTGTGCCAGGCCCGGCGCGGCACCCTGCTCGGTATGGACTACCTGTCCGAGGACCGGGTGGAGATCCGCTACACGCTGCCGCTCGCGGAGATCGTCTTCGACTTCTTCGACCAGTTGAAGTCCAAGACCAGGGGCTATGCCTCGCTCGACTACGAGCCCACCGGCGAGGTGACGTCCAGCCTGGTCAAGGTGGACATCCTGCTGCACGGCGACAAGGTGGACGCCTTCTCGGCGATCACGCACAAGGACGCGGCGTACGCGTACGGGGTGCGGCTGGTCGCCAAGCTGCGGGAGCTGATCCCGCGGCAGGCCTTCGAGGTGCCCATCCAGGCGGCCATCGGCTCGCGGGTGATCGCCCGCGAGACCATCCGCGCCATCCGCAAGGACGTCCTCGCCAAGTGCTACGGCGGTGACATCTCCCGTAAGCGGAAGCTGCTGGAGAAGCAGAAGGAGGGCAAGAAGCGGATGAAGATGGTGGGTTCCGTGGAGGTTCCCCAGGAGGCCTTCATCGCGGTGCTGTCCAGTGACGACAGCGGTGGCGGAGGCAAGGGCAAGAAGTAGCTTGATGTACGGGGCCCGTTGCGCTGTCGCGCGGCGGGCCCTGTGTCTGGGCTCTGGAGGAAGTGACGGTCCGCCGCCCCTTACGCACCGGCCGGTCGCGGCTTACTCTGATCACTGCTCGATAGTTACTCGCGAGTTAAACAACAGCCGCATTGAGCCAACCGCCGCAGCACTGAGCCAGCCGCACTGTCGCGGGCCCCGGAGGATGTCGTGAGCGACACACAGACCCTGATCGAGAACCGTCCCCCGTCCGTGGCGGGCCTTTTCCTGGAGCGGGTGGCGGCCACACCGGACGCCGAGGCCTACCGCTACCCGGTGCCGGCGGCCTCGGGCGAGGGCCCCGACGACTGGAAGTCGCTGAGCTGGGCGCAGGCCGCCGAGCGGGTCTTCGCGATCGCGGCCGGCCTGATCGAACTCGGCGTACAGCCCGAGCAGCGCGTCGCGCTGGCCTCCGCCACCCGCGTGGAGTGGATCCTCGTCGACCTGGGCATCCTGTGCGCCGGGGCCGCCACGACCACGGTGTATCCGCAGACCAACGCCGACGAGTCGACGTTCATCCTCGCCGACTCCGGCAGCAAGGTCCTGATCGCGGAGGACGCGGCGCAGCTCGCCAAGGCGCGGGAGAAGCGCGCCGAGCTGCCCGAGCTGACGCATGTCGTGGTCATCGACCCGGCCGGCGTCGAAACCGGAGAGGCCGGGGCGACCGGCGACTGGGTGCTGACCCTCGCCGAGCTGGAGCAGCGCGGTGCCGCGTACCTGGAGAAGAACCCGGAGCTGATCAAGGAGCGGGTCGGGGCCATCACCAAGGACCAGCTCGCGACGATCATCTACACCTCCGGCACCACCGGCCGCCCCAAGGGGGTCCGGCTGCCGCACGACAACTGGTCGTACCTGGCGAAGGCGATCGCCGCGACCGGGCTGCTCGGCCCGGACGACGTGCAGTACCTGTGGCTGCCGCTCGCGCATGTCTTCGGCAAGGTGCTCACGTCCGGGCACATCGAGATCGGGCATGTCACCGCGGTGGACGGCCGGGTCGACAAGATCATCGAGAATCTGCCGGTCGTGCAGCCGACGTACATGGCAGCCGTTCCGCGCATCTTCGAGAAGGTCTACAACGGGGTCGCGGCCAAGGCGCGGGCCGGTGGCGGCGCCAAGTACAAGATCTTCCAGTGGGCGGCCGAGGTCGCGCGCGAGTACGCCAAGGTCACCCAGGACAACTTCCGCCGTACCGGTGCGGCCACCGCGCCGTTCGGACTCGCCGCCAAGCACAAGGTCGCCGATGCGCTGGTCTACGCGAAGATCCGCGAGGCCTTCGGCGGCAAGCTCCGTGCCTGTGTCTCCGGCTCGGCCGCGCTCGCGCCCGACATCGGCTACTTCTTCGCCGGCGCCGGTATCCACATCCTGGAGGGCTACGGCCTGACCGAGTCCTCCGCGGCCTCCTTCGTGAACCCGGGCGAGGCCTACCGCACCGGTACGGTCGGCAAGCCGCTGCCCGGCACGGAGGTGCGGATCGCGGACGACGGCGAGATCCTGCTGCGCGGCCCCGGGATCATGGAGGGCTACCACGGGCTGCCCGAGAAGACGGCCGAAGTCCTGGAGGCGGACGGCTGGTTCCACACCGGCGACATCGGCGAGTTGTCCCCCGACGGCTACCTCCGCATCACCGACCGCAAGAAGGACCTGATCAAGACGTCCGGCGGCAAGTACATCGCGCCGGCCGAGGTCGAGGGCCAGTTCAAGGCCGTGTGCCCGTACGTCTCCAACATCCTGGTGCACGGCGCCGACCGAAACTTCTGCACCGCGCTCATCGCCCTCGACGAACCGTCCATCCTGGAGTGGGCGAACGAGAACGACCTCGCGGGCAAGTCCTACGCCGAGGTCGTCGCCGCGCCCGCGACGGTCGCCCTGATCGAGGCCTACGTCAAGGAACTGAACGAGGGCCTCCAGCGCTGGCAGACCATCAAGAAGTTCCGCCTCCTCCCGCGCGACCTGGACATCGAACACGGCGAGATCACCCCGAGCCTCAAACTGAAGCGACCGGTGGTGGAACGCGAGTACAAGCACCTGATCGACGAGATGTACGCGGGGTCGCGGGAGGCGTAGGTGTCGGGCGGGGTCCGGGGTCTCTTTGTGACGGGGGCCCCGGTGGTGGGTGGGACTGGGTATCTCCTCGACCGCGTGTCCGGTGCCACGCGCGGACTCGTGACCGCTCGGGTGGGGGCGCCTGGGTCTGCTGGGAGCGTGAGGGGCGCCCCTGCTGTTACGCGGCCAGGCGTCTGATCCGCGAGATGTATGCGGGCTCGCGCGGGGCGTATTTGTCGGGCGGGAGCCCGGAGTCTGTTTGTGGTGAGGGTGTCCCGGTTGGTGGATACGGCGGGCGCCTCTTCGACCGCGTGGCCGGCGACGCGCGCGGACTCGTGACCGCTCGGGCGGGGGCGCCTGGGTCTGCTGGGAGTGTGAGGGGCGCGCCTGCTGTTACGCGGCCAGGCGTCTGATCCGCGAGATGTACGCGAGGTCGCGCGAGGCGTAGTTGTCCGGCGGTGGCCCGGGGTCGCTGTGTGATGAGGGTGCCCCGGCTGGTGGGTGCTGCCGGACATCCCCCCGACCACGTGTCCGGTGCCACACGCGGACTCGCGGCCGTTCGGCTGGCGGGCGCCCGGGGCCTGCTGTGACGCGGCCAGGCACTTGATCGACGAGAGGAACGCGGCTCTCGCGCGAGGCGTGGTTTTCGGCCGCTCGGCTCGGGCCGCCCGGGTCCGCTGGGAGCGTGGCCGTCGCCCCCGCCCCGTGACGCCGCCAAGCACCTGATCGACGAGACGTAAGCCGGCTCGCCCGGGGCCTAGCCGCTCAGAACGGCCGCCCCCTGCCCACAAGTTCGCGCAGCTCCCGGACCCGTTCGCGCAGCGCGGGCAGGTCCGGGGGCTCCTCGCTGGACAGTTCCTCCGCCAACTCGGTGAGCCTGGTGCCCACTTCGCCGTAGTCCGCCTGGGCCCGCGTCATCATCCTCTCCAGCAGCTGGTTCTTGCGGTGGAGTTCGAGGAAGACGGTGACCTTGGCGCGTAGGACCCAGGGGTCGAAGGGCTTGGTCAAGTAGTCGGCCGCGCCTGTGGCGTAGCCGCGGAAGGCGTAGCCCGCGTCGGCGTCCGTGCCGGTCAGGAAGATGATCGGGACGTCCTTGGTCTGGTCGAGGCGCTTGATGTTGGCGGCGGTCTCGAAACCGTCCATGCCCGGCATCCGGATGTCGAGCAGGATCACGGCGAAGCGCTGCCGCAGCAGTGCCTTCATCGCCTCCTCGCCCGAACGCGCCCGTACCAGCGGCTCGTTGAGGGAGGCCAGGACGGCCTCCAGGGCGATCAGGTTGTCCTCCATGTCGTCCACCAGGAGGATGCCCGCAGGTTCTCCGGTCGGTTTCGCGGCGGTCATGGCGACGGTGTCTCCCTCGTGGCGTCCGGCTCCTCCGTCTCCACGGCCTCGGGGTCGAGGAGGGCGCAGACGACGGTCAGCAGTTGGTCGACGTCCACCGGCTTGGGTACGTAGTCGTTGGCGCCCCGCGCGATGGACTTCTCCCGGTCGCCCGGCATCGCCTTCGCGGTCAGCGCGACGATGGGCAGGCCGGTCCAGTGCGGGGCGCGGCGGATGGCGGCGATGGTCTCGTAGCCGTCCATCTCCGGCATCATGATGTCCATCAGCACGAGTTCGACATCGGGATTGCGCTCCAGCGTCTCGATGCCCTCGCGGCCGTTCTCCGCGTAGAGCACCGGCATGCCGACGCGGCCCAGGACATGGGTGAGGGCGAAGACGTTGCGGATGTCGTCGTCCACGATCAACACCCGCCGCCCCGGCAGCACTTGACCCGCCCGCCCGGCCTTCCACGCCTCCAGCTTGGTGGGTGTCGGCCAGGAGTCGTCCACCTCGTGCCCGGTGAACGCCTCGGTGGACAACTGCTCGGCCATCGTGGGCAGTTCATGGTCCTCGGTGGTCGGCCCGGTCGCCGAGTTGCCGGGGCTGACGACGGGGACGTAGAGGGTGAAGGTCGAGCCGCTGCCGGGCTCGCTCTCGGCGACGATCCGGCCGCCGAGCAGCCCGGCGATCTCCCGGCTGATCGACAACCCCAGCCCCGTACCGCCGTACTTGCGGTTGGTGGTGCCGTCGGCCTGCTGGAACGCCTCGAAGATCACCGGGAGTTTCTCGGCGGCGATCCCGATGCCGGTGTCGGAGACCGCGAACGCGATGACCTCGTCGCCGTCGGAGTAGCGGTGCTCGGGGTCCTTGACCCGGTTGACGCGGAGTTCGACCCGGCCCGTCGCGGTGAACTTGATGGCGTTGGACAGCAGGTTGCGCAGGATCTGCTGGAGCCGCTGCTCGTCCGACCACATCTCGCGCGGTACGTCCTCGCCGACCGACACCTCGAAGGCGAGCCCCCGGTCCAGGGTGAGCGGGCGGAAGGTGGCGTGGACGTAGTCGAGGAGCTTGATGAGCGGGAGCCGTTTCGGCCGTACGTCCATGCGGCCGGCCTCGATCTTCGACAGGTCGAGGATGTCGTTGATGAGCTGGAGCAGGTCCGAGCCGGAGCGGTGGATCGTGGTCGCGAACTGCACCTCCTGGTCGGAGAGCCGGCCGTCCGGGTTGTCGGAGAGCAGCCGGGCCAGGATCAGCAACGAGTTGAGCGGGGTGCGCAGTTCGTGCGACATGTTGGCCAGGAACTCCGACTTGTACTGGGAGCTGGTCGCCAACAGGGCGGCCTTCTCCTCCAGTTCGGCGTTGGAGCGCTGCAACTCGGCCTGCTGCTTCTGGAGTTCGTCCGAACGTTCCTGCAACTGCATCGCCAGGCGCTGGGACTCGCCGAGCAGGGACTCCGTGCGGGAGTTGGCGATGATGGTGTTGATCGCGACGCCGATGGTGTTCACGAACTGGTCGAAGAACGCGAGGTGGACGTCGGAGAAGCGGGAGAAGGAGGCCAGTTCGATCACCCCGAGGAGTTTGTCCTCGAAGATGATCGGGATGATGACCACGCTCGCCGGGGCGGCTTCCCCGAGCCCGCTGTTGATCTTGATGTAGTCCGGCGGGGCCTCCTCCACCAGGATCCGCTTCTTCTCCCGCGCCGCCTGCCGCACCAGCCCGTGCACCGGCATCCCGCCCGTGTCCACGGTCGCGCCCTGCGCCGACCCGTACCCGGCGATGAACGCCAACCCCTTGGCCGGGATCGCGGTCCGCAGGCTGTCCTCGTCCGGGTCGGCCAGGAAGAACGCGCCGTACTGGGCGTTCACCAGCGGGGTCAGCTCGCGCAGGATCAGGTCGGCGACCTCCATCAGGTCCCGGTGCCCCTGCATCAGCGCGGCGAGGCGGGCCAGGTTGGACTCCAGCCAGTCCTTCGCGCGGGTCGTCTCGCGGAGGTTGGCCACCATCAGGTTGATGTTGTCCTTGAGTTCGGTGACCTCGCCCTGGGTCTCCACCGTGATCGAGCGGGACATGTCGCCCTGTGCCACCGCGGAGGCCACCTCGGCGATAGCGCGGACCTGTGTGGTGAGGTTGAGCGCGAGTTCGTTCACGTTGGTCGTCAGGCGCTTCCAGGTGCCGTAGACGCCCTCCACCCGTGCCTGGCCGCCGAGTTGGCCCTCGGAGCCGACCTCGCGGGCCACTCGGGTGACCTCGGAGGAGAAGGAGGAGAGGGTGTCGACCATCGTGTTGATGGTGGTCTTCAGCTCCAGGATCTCGCCGCGCGCGTCCACGTCGATCTTCTTCGACAGGTCGCCCTGAGCCACCGCCGTCGCGACCTGGGCGATGTTCCGCACCTGCGAAGTCAGGTTGTCCGCCATGTAGTTGACGTTGTCGGTCAGATCGCGCCAGACCCCGGAGACGCCCAACACCTGGGCCCGGCCGCCCAGTCGGCCGTCGGTGCCGACCTCGCGGGCCACCCGGGTCACCTCGTCGGCGAAGGCGCGCAGTTGCTCCACCATCGTGTTGACGGTGTCCTTGAGTTCGAGGATCTCGCCGCGGGCATCGACGGTGATCTTCTTCGACAGGTCGCCGTTGGCGACGGCGGTCGTCACCTGGGCGATGTTCCGCACCTGCGACGTCAGGTTCAGGGCCATGAAGTTGACGTTGTCGGTGAGGTCCTTCCACACCCCGCTGACGCCCCGCACCTGTGCCTGTCCGCCGAGGTTGCCCTCGGTGCCGACTTCGCGGGCGACGCGGGTGACCTCGTCGGCGAACGCGGAGAGCTGGTCGACCATCGTGTTGATGGTGGACTTCAGCTCCAGGATCTCGCCCTTGGCCTCCACCGTGATCTTCTTGCCGAGGTCGCCCTGCGCCACGGCCGTGGACACGAGCGCGATGTTCCGGACCTGTGAAGTCAGGTTGTCCGCCATGAAGTTGACGTTGTCGGTGAGGTCCTTCCAGACCCCCGAGACGCCCCGCACCTGCGCGCGTCCGCCGAGGTTGCCCTCGGTGCCGACCTCGCGGGCGACGCGGGTGACCTCGTCGGCGAAGGCGGAGAGCTGGTCGACCATCGTGTTGATGGTCGACTTCAGCTCCAGGATCTCGCCCTGCGCGTCCACGGTGATCTTCTGCGACAGGTCGCCGTTCGCCACCGCGGTCGTCACCTGGGCGATGTTGCGGACCTGCGACGTCAGGTTCGAGGCCATGAAGTTGACGTTGTCGGTGAGGTCCTTCCAGACCCCCGAGACGCCCCGCACCTGCGCGCGTCCGCCCAACTGGCCCTCGGTGCCGACCTCGCGCGCCACCCGGGTCACCTCGTCGGCGAACGCGGAGAGCTGGTCGACCATCGTGTTCACGGTCAGCTTCAGTTCGAGCAGCTCACCGGTCGCCTCCACGGTGACCGTACGCGTCAGGTCGCCGCGCGCCACCGCCGTCGTGACGAGGGCGATGTCCCGCACCTGCGCGGTCAGCCGGGACGCCATCGTGTTGACCGCCAGGGTCACGTCCCGCCAACTGCCGGACAGGCCCTGTACCTTGGCGCGTCCGCCGAGCCTGCCCTCGGTGCCGACCTCGCGGGCGACCCGGGTCACCTCCCCGGTGAACAGGGAGAGTTGGTCCACCATCTTGTTCACGGCCCGGCCCAGATGCCGTAGATCACCACGCAACTGCCTGCTGCCGTCGTGCAGATCGACCCGCTGGGTCAGATCGCCGCCCGCCACCGCGTCCAGCACCCGGGTCGCGTTGGCGGCCGGGGCCACCAGGGCGTCGAGGAGCTGGTTCACGTCGTTGACGCGGGAGGTCCAGCCGCCCTGGCCGGGGCTGGCCGAGAGGCGCTCGTCGAGGCGGCCGTGGCGCACCAGCTCCCGCTTGACGCGCTGCGTCTCGGAGTTGAAGTGGGTGCTGCGGTCCATGATCTGGTTGAAGACGGCGGTCAGTTCGGCCACCATGCCGTGACCTGTCTCCGGCGCCTTCGCGAAGTCGCCGTCCCGCGCCGCCGTCATCACGGCGAGCAGCGGACGGAGATCGGATGCTCGAATCCAGTCGCCCGCGACGGATTCGTGTCCGTCTTCGAGCACGCGCGTAGCACGGTTCTCACTCATGGCAGCCCACTTCGGTAACTCGGCGCTTATGGCCGCGGCCAGTCTGTCACTCTGTCCGCATCGACCGAGACGTAATCGTCCGATCTGCCCGGGGGGCTGTCCATGGGGGCCATTCCGACCCAACGGGAGACCACTCCGCGTGCTCCCGGCGCGCCCGCGCACCACGGCGCGGAGCCGCGTACGACGGTGCGCGCCACGCTGTCCGGAAGCCCCCTCGCGCCCGGCTCCGCCCGCACTCTGGTGCGCGCCGCGTTCCGCGAATGGACCGAACTCGCCCTGCCCGGCACCGAACACCTCACCGACCGGCTGGCCGACGACGCGATGGTCGTCGTCAGCGAACTCGTCACCAATGCCGTCGTGCACGCCGGCACGGACGTCGAGCTGGTCTGCCGGCTCGAGGACACCCGGGCCGTCGTCGTGGAGGTCGCCGACCACCACCCCTCCCGCGCCCCGCGCGACAACAGCGGTGAACAGGCCTACGAGACACCGGAGTTCGGGCGCGGACTACGGCTCGTCGCCACACTCGCCGAGGCCTGGGGCGTCACCTACCGCACCGGCACCAAGACCGTGTGGGCCCGGCTGCCGGCCGAAGACAGCTCCGCCGCCGAGGAGTTGAAGACCTACGAGGCCTACGAGACCTACGAGACGTACGCCGGTGAACGCGGCCTGCGCGTCGCGCAGATACTCGCGCCCGAACCCCGGCGCGCCGAACGCGACCGGGACTGGCTGGGCCGCGGCGCCCTCTCCTTCCTCGCCGAGGCCTCCGACCTCCTCGCCGGTCAGCTCGACGAGGACCTGGTCGCCGCCCTCGCCGGACAGTTGATCGTGCCCAGACTGGCCGACTGGTGCGCCGTATGGCTGGAGGACGAGGCGATGGGCCGCGGGGGCTGGAGCGAGGACGCCGGCGCAGGACCGCGCCTGGCCCGTGTCTGGCACGGCAGCGAGAACCGCATCGAGGAACTGCGCGGCGCCCTGGAGAAGGACCCGCCCCGCCCGTCGGACTCGCTGCGGCCGGTGTCCTACCCCTGGCCCGCCGACGCCCTCGGTCCGGACGGCACGCAGGGCGCGGCCCTGGCGTACCGGCTGATCGCGGGCGGCCGGCCGCTCGGCACGCTGGTCATCGGACGGTCCGGGCTGCCGTGCTTCCCCGACGAGGTCACCGGTCTGGTCGAGGACCTCAGCCGCCGGGTCGCGCTCGCCATCGGCGCGGCCCGCCAGTACGCGCGCCAGGCCACCATCAGCCGCGTCCTCCAGCGCGGCCTGCTGCCCGGTGCCGTGGCCGAGATTCCCGGTGTGCACAGCGCCCTCGTCTACGAACCGTGCGACAAGGGCGGCCCCAGCGGCGACTTCTACGACGTGTTCCCGGCCGGCGACGGCCGCTGGTGCTTCGCCCTCGGCGACGTTCAGGGCAAGGGCCCCGAGGCCGCCGTGGTCATCGGCCTCGCCCGCCCCTGGCTGCGGCTCCTGGCCCGCGAGGGCTACCGCGTCGCCGACGTCCTCGACCGCCTCAACCAGCTCCTCCTCGACGACGCCACCGAGGCCGCCGACGCGGCGGCCCACGCCCTGGTAGCAGCCGGTGGCCGGCCGGGTCCGGTCGGTGACGGCCCCCGGTTCCTCTCCCTCCTCTACGGCGAACTCGTCCCCTTCGACGGCGGCGTCCGCTGCACCCTCGCCTCCGCCGGACACCCCCTGCCGCTGCTCCTCGGGCCGGACGGCAGCGTCGGTACGGCAGCGCGCCCGCAGACCCTCCTCGGGGTCATAGAGGATGTGACGTACACCAGCGAGAGTTTCGAACTGCGGCCGGGCGACAGCCTGTTGTGTGTCACGGACGGGGTGACAGAGCGGCGCTCCGGCTCAGTCCAGTTCGACGACGGCGACGGGCTCGCGACCGCGCTCGCCGGGTGCGCGGGGCTGAGCGCCGAGCTGATCGCGGAACGGATCAAACGACTGGTGCACGAGTTCGGCGGCAGGCCCCCGGAGGACGACCTGGCGCTGCTGGTGCTCCAGGCGGAGTAGAGAGTCGTACGGGTGCTGGACAATGGAGGACATGCCTTCCGCACTCCCCGACGGCGATCCCGTCCCCGAAGACGGCAACCTGCCCACGCAGGCGCTCGCCGGGGCCGCCGACCGCCCCCTCGGGTTCTACCTCCACGTCCCGTACTGCGCGACCCGCTGCGGCTACTGCGACTTCAACACCTACACGGCGACCGAGCTGCGCGGCACGGGCGGAGTGCTGGCCTCCCGCGACAACTACGCGGACACCCTGATCGACGAGGTCCGCCTGGCCCGCAAGGTCCTCGGCGACGACCCCCGCCCGGTCCGCACGGTCTTCGTCGGCGGCGGCACCCCCACGCTGCTGGCGGCGGGCGATCTGGTACGGATGCTGGGCGCGATCCGCGACGAGTTCGGCCTCGCGGCCGACGCGGAGATCACCACGGAGGCGAACCCGGAGTCGGTCGACCCCGCCTACCTCGCGGCCCTCCGCGACGGCGGCTTCAACCGGATCTCCTTCGGCATGCAGAGCGCGAAACAGCACGTCCTGAAGATCCTCGACCGCACCCACACCCCCGGCCGCCCCGAGGCCTGTGTGTCCGAGGCCCGCGCGGTCGGCTTCGACCACGTCAACCTCGACCTGATCTACGGCACACCCGGCGAGACGGACGACGACTGGCGCGCGTCGCTCGAGGCCGCCCTGGGCGCGGGCCCCGACCACATCAGCGCGTACGCCCTGATCGTCGAGGAGGGCACCCAGCTGGCCCGCCGGATCCGCCGCGGCGAGGTCCCGATGACGGACGACGACGTGCACGCCGACCGGTACCTCATCGCGGACGAGGTGATGTCCGCGGCGGGCTTCGACTGGTACGAGGTCTCGAACTGGGCGACATCGGAATCCGGCCGTTGTCTGCACAACGAGCTGTACTGGCGCGGCGCCGACTGGTGGGGCGCCGGCCCCGGCGCGCACTCCCACGTGGGCGGCGTGCGGTGGTGGAACGTGAAGCATCCGGGGGCGTACGCGGGCGCGCTGGCGGCGGGCCGCTCACCGGGCGCGGGCCGGGAGCTGCTGTCGGACGAGGACCGCCGGGTGGAGCGCATCCTGCTGGAACTACGGCTCCGGGAGGGCGCCCCGCTGTCCCTGCTCAGGCCGGACGGGCTGGCGGCTTCGCGCCGGGCGCTGGGGGAGGGGCTGCTGGAGACCGGTCCCTACGAAGAGGGGCGCGCCGTGCTCACGCTGCGCGGGCGGCTGCTGGCGGACGCCGTGGTGCGGGACCTGGTGGACTGACCGGACCCGTCAGTCGCCGTCGGGTGCCGTGACGAAGTCGATCAGCTCCTCCACCCGCCCCAGCAGTTCCGGCTCAAGATCCTTGTACGACCCCACCTTGGCCAGAATCGCCTGCCACACCGCACCGGTGTTTTCCGGCCAACCCAGCGCCCGGCACACCCCCGTCTTCCAGTCCTGCCCGTGAGGGATCCGGGGCCAGGCCTCGATGCCGACGGAGGACGGCTTCACGGCCTCCCAGATGTCGATGTAGGGGTGGCCGACCACGAGCGCGTGCTCGCTGGTGACGGACTGGGCGATGCGCCACTCCTTGGTGCCGGGCACCAGGTGGTCGACCAGGATGCCGAGGCGGGCGTCCGGGCCGGGGGAGAAGTCCTCGACGATCGACGGGAGATCGTCGACGCCCTCCAGGTACTCCACCACCACACCCTCGATGCGCAGGTCGTCGCCCCACACCCGCTCGACGAGTTCCGCGTCGTGCCGGCCCTCCACATAGATCCGCCCGGCGCGGGCCACACGCGCGCGTGCACCGGGAACGGCGACCGAACCGGACGCCGTACGGGTGGGCCGTAGCGGACCGGAAGCGGGCCTGACCAGGGTGACCACCCGGCCCTCCAGGAGGAAGCCGCGGGGCTCCAGCGGGAACACCCGGTGCTTGCCGAAGCGGTCCTCCAGGGTGACCGTGCCGGCCTCGCAGCGGATCACCGCGCCGCAGAAACCGGTGCCGGGCTCCTCGACCACCAGGCCCGCCTCCGCGGCGACCTCGGGGACGGGCTTGGGCTTCTTCCACGGCGGGGTCAGATCGGCGGAGTACTGGCGCATTCGGATGACGATAGGAGAACCGGCCCGCACCCTGTCACGACACGCCGAAACGGCTTGCCAACGCGTCCCGTTGGGCCCGCACGAACCCCGCGTCCACCACCGCTCCGTGACCGGGCACGTACACCGCGTCCTCGCCGCCCAGGTCCAGGAGCCGGTCCAGGGCGGCCGGCCAGTGGGACGACACGGCGTCGGGGCCCGCCTGGGGTTCGCCGGACTCCTCGACCAGGTCACCGCAGAAGACGACCACCGGGTCGCCCGGCACCACGAGCACGAGGTCGTGGGCGGTGTGTCCCCGGGCGGTCACCATCAGGGCCTTCGGGCCGCCGTCGAGTTCGAGCAGCGCGTTGCCCCACACGTATGCGCGGGGGCGTACGAGGGTGTCCGCCGCGTTCTCCGCCGCCCGCGGGTCCAGCCCGTTGCGCACGGCGTCGGCCCGCAGCTCCTCGCCGCCGCGCTCGAACACCTCGCGCGTGCCCCCGGCCGAGAAGACCGTCGCCCCGGCGAAGACCGCCGCCCCGAAGACATGGTCGAAATGCGGGTGGGTGAGCGCGAGATGGGTCACACGGTGGCCGGCGAGCGCCTGCGCCTCCCTGCGCAACCGCGCGCCCTCCGTGACGCTCGACCCCGCGTCGATCATGAGCGCCGAGCCGCCTCCGAAGACCAGCCCCACCGTGCAGTCCCAGCCAGGCAGCCGGCACCGCCCCACCCCGGCGGCCAGCCGCTCCCACCCCAGCTCTTCCCAAGTCACCGTCATACGGCGACGCTAACGGTGACGGCACCCACGGCGTGACATCGCAGGACGGGCCTTGCCCGGGGTGTACCTCACGGCCGTACACTGGGCCGGGGAACGCTGGCACTCGCGCGCACAGAGTGCCAGGAAAAGGGCAGACCGACGGTACCGGCGACCAGAACTGGAGGTGTGCGCGATGCTCAGCGAACGCAGGCTTCAGGTGCTGCGCGCCATCGTCCAGGACTATGTCGGCACCGAGGAGCCGGTCGGCTCCAAGGCGCTCACCGAGCGGCACAGCCTCGGCGTCTCCCCGGCGACCGTGCGCAATGACATGGCGGCCCTGGAGGACGAGGGGTACATCGCCCAGCCGCACACCAGCGCGGGGCGGATCCCCACCGACAAGGGCTACCGGCTCTTCGTCGACAAGTTGGCCGGCGTCAAGCCGATGACCGGCCCCGAGCGCAAGGCGATCCAGAACTTCCTGGACGGCGCCGTCGACCTCGACGACGTCGTGGGCCGTACGGTACGGCTGCTGGCGCAGCTCACCCGGCAGGTCGCCGTCGTGCAGTACCCCTCGCTGACCCGCTCGACCGTGCGGCACGTGGAGCTGCTGGCGCTGGCGCCCGCGCGCGTGATGCTCGTGCTGATCACGGACACCGGTCGGGTGGAGCAGCGCATGGTGGACTGCCCGGCGCCGTTCGGGGAGGCCTCGCTCGCGGATCTACGCGCGCGGCTCAACAGCCGGATCGCCGGCCGCCGCTTCGCGGACGTGCCGCAGCTCGTGCAGGACCTGCCGGAGGCCTTCGAGGCCGAGGACCGCGGCACGGTCACGACGGTGCTCTCCACCCTCCTGGAGACCCTCGTCGAGGAGACCGAGGAGCGGCTGATGATCGGCGGCACCGCCAATCTCACCCGCTTCGGACATGACTTTCCCCTCACCATCCGCCCCATCCTGGAAGCCCTGGAGGAGCAGGTCGTCCTCCTCAAGTTGCTTGGTGAGGCGGGGGATTCGGGCATGACCGTACGGATCGGTCACGAGAACGCCTACGAGGGACTCAACTCCACTTCGGTGGTGTCGGTCGGTTACGGTTCGGGCGGCGAGGCAGTCGCCAAGCTCGGCGTGGTCGGACCGACCCGCATGGATTACCCGGGAACGATGGGAGCGGTACGCGCAGTGGCACGGTACGTCGGACAGATCCTGGCGGAGTCCTAAGTGGCCACGGACTACTACGCCGTTCTCGGCGTGCGTCGCGACGCGTCGCAGGATGAGATCAAGAAGGCCTTCCGCCGGCTCGCGCGCGAGCTGCACCCGGACGTGAATCCGGACCCGAAGACCCAGGAGCGGTTCAAGGAGATCAACGCCGCCTACGAGGTGCTCTCGGACCCGCAGAAGAAGCAGGTCTACGACCTCGGCGGCGACCCCCTCTCGCAGGCGGGCGGCGGCGCGGGCGGCTTCGGCGCCGGTGGCTTCGGGAACTTCTCGGACATCATGGACGCCTTCTTCGGTACGGCCTCGCAGCGCGGACCGCGCTCGCGCACCCGCCGGGGCCAGGACGCCATGATCCGGCTGGAGATCGAGCTGGACGAGGCGGCCTTCGGCACCACGAAGGACATCCAGGTCGACACCGCCGTCGTCTGCAACACCTGCAACGGCGAGGGCGCGGCCCCCGGCACCTCCGCGCAGACCTGTGACATGTGCCGCGGCCGCGGTGAGGTCTCGCAGGTGACCCGGTCCTTCCTGGGCCAGGTCATGACGTCCCGCCCCTGCCCGCAGTGCCAGGGCTTCGGCACCGTCGTCCCGACCCCGTGCCCGGAGTGCGCCGGTGACGGACGCGTCCGCTCGCGGCGCACGCTCACCGTCAAGATCCCGGCGGGCGTGGACAACGGCACGCGGATCCAGCTCGCGGGCGAGGGCGAGGTCGGCCCCGGCGGCGGCCCCGCCGGTGACCTGTACGTCGAGATCCACGAGCTGCCGCACGCGATGTTCCAGCGCCGCGGCGACGACCTGCATTGCACGGTCACGCTCCCGATGACGGCGGCGTCCCTCGGCACGAAGGTGCCGCTGGAGACGCTGGACGGCATGGAGGAGGTCGACATCCGGCCGGGCACCCAGTCCGGCCAGTCGATCCCGTTGCACACCCGGGGCGTCACGCATCTGCGCGGCGGTGGCCGGGGCGACCTCATCGTGCACGTCGAGGTCACCACGCCGACCAAGCTCGACGTGGAGCAGGAACGCCTGCTGAGGGAACTGGCGAAACTGCGCGGCGAGGAGCGGCCCACGGGCCAGTTCCAGCCGGGCCAGCAGGGTCTGTTTTCGCGGTTGAAGGACGCGTTCAACGGTCGCTGACGCCGGCGTGGTGGAAACTGCCGGGGGTCCGGGGGTTGTCCCCCGGGCAGACACAGTCAGCCTGGTCAGCAGGGTCTGTTCTCGCGGTTGAAGGACGCGTTCAACGGCCGCTGACCCGGTCGGAACCGGGGCATGCACCTGTCCTATGCCGGGCGGAAGGCCGGATTCGGACTTGTTCGGAGGACGTGACAACATGCCGTCATGTCCTCCGCACTGACCGATCTCCTCCCTCATCCGATCGTGCAGGCCCCGATGGCGGGCGGTGTCTCCGTCCCCCAGCTCGCCGCGGCCGTGTCCGAGGCCGGTGGGCTGGGGTTCCTCGCCGCCGGGCACAAGACGGCCGACGGCATGTACCAGGAGATCAAGCAGTTGCGGAGCCTGACGGCCCGCCCCTTCGGCGTGAATCTGTTCCTGCCCCAGCCCGAGTACGCGGACAGGGCCGCCGTCGACGTCTACGCCCATCAGCTGGCCGGCGAGGCCGCCTGGTACGAGACGGAACTCGGCGATCCGGACAGCGGCCGCGAGGACGGCTACGACGCCAAGCTGTCGGTACTGCTCGACAACCCGGTGCCGTTCGTCTCCTTCCACTTCGGCGTCCCGACGCGTGAGGTGCTGGACGCGCTGCGCCGGGCCGGCACCTTCACCCTCGTCACCGCCACCACCGCCGAGGAGGCCCTCGCCGTGGAGCGGGCCGGTGCCGCCGCGGTGATCGCGCAGGGCGTCGAGGCAGGCGGCCACCAGGGCACCCACCGTGACCTCCCGGAGCACGAGGGCGCGGGCATCGGTCTGCTCTCCCTCGTCGCGCAGGTCCGCGAGACCGTGACCCTCCCGATCGTCGCCGCCGGCGGTCTGATGCGCGGCGGCCAGATCGCCGCGGTCCTCGCGGCGGGCGCGAGCGCGGCCCAGCTCGGCACCGCGTTCCTCGCCACCCCGGAGTCCGCCGCGCACGCCGTGCACAAGCAGGCCCTCACCAACCCCCTTTTCACCCGCACCGAGTTGACCCGCGCGTTCTCCGGCCGCCCGGCCCGCGGCCTGGTCAACCGCTTCATGCGCGAGCACGGCCCCTACGCCCCCGCCGCCTACCCCGAGGTCCACCACCTGACCTCGCCGCTGCGCAAGGCCGCCGCCAAGGCCGGTGACGCACAGGGCATGGCGCTGTGGGCCGGACAGGGCCACCGCATGGCGCGCGAGCTGCCCGCCGGCCAGTTGGTCGAGGTGCTGGCCGCCGAACTGGCCTCCGCCCGGACAGCGTTGTCGGCCGGAGGCGATCTCCGATGACCGCGGCGGTGTTCGTCGTGGATCCACTGGTGATCCCGGACTTCAGCGGTGGCGAGGTCGTCCTCGACGGTCCCGAGGGGCGTCATGCCGTCTCGGTGAAACGCCTGCGGCCGGGCGAGGACATCACGCTCACCGACGGGCGCGGCCGGTATCTGGACGGTGTCGTCAAGACCGTCGAGGGCAAGGACCGCCTGGTCGTCCTGGGTTCGACCGTGATGGAGGAGCCCCAGGAACAGCCCCGCATCACCGTCGTCCAGGCCCTCCCCAAGGGCGACCGCGGCGAGCTGGCCGTCGAGACGATGACCGAGACGGGGGTCGACGCGATCGTCCCCTGGGCGGCCTCCCGCTGCATCACGCAGTGGAAGGGCGAACGGGGTCTGAAGTCCCTCGCGAAGTGGCGGGCCACCGCCCGGGAGGCAGGCAAGCAGTCCCGCCGCATCCGCTTCCCGGAGGTCGCGGACGCGGCGACGAGCAAACAGGTTGCCGCACTTCTCGCCAAAGCCGACTTCGCCGCCGTCCTCCACGAGGACCGCGTCTACGCCGGCGAACCGCTGGCCACCGCCGAACTCCCCGCCGAGGGCGAGATCGTGCTGGTCGTGGGCCCCGAAGGAGGCGTCTCGCCCGAGGAGTTGACCCTCTTCGAGGAGGC
Organism: Streptomyces sp. NPDC005492; assembly: GCF_040605995.1. NCBI lineage: Bacteria > Bacillati > Actinomycetota > Actinomycetes > Kitasatosporales > Streptomycetaceae > Streptomyces > Streptomyces sp. NPDC005492. Next base: position 128,335 of record NZ_JBEXDX010000010.1, on the reverse strand, counting down.
CGGGGCGAAGGCCTACCGGCTCGGGCGTAGCGTGCTGCGTACATCGACGGCCGGGACCGCGGCGACGGCCCTGCTCCTGGGCCGTACCGGACGTTGGTCCTGAGGCAGGGGAGAATCGCCGTGGAACTCGCCCAAGTACGGTTGCTCGTCAGCGACTTCGCCGCCTGCTACCGCTTCTACGCCGAAGTCCTCGGCCTGAAGCCGCAGTCGGGGTCGGCGCAGGGGCCGTACGAGAAGTTCTCCCCCTCCATCGGGGCGGCCGGGATCGCGCTCCAGGACCGGGCGATGATGGCCCAAGTCCTCGGTGAACTGGGGGACTTGGCGACCGGGCACCGCTCGCTGGTGGTGCTGCGCGTCGACGACCTGGACGGGTACTGCGAGCAGATCGCGGCCCGGGGCGCGGTGCTGCTGCACGGTCCGGCGCCGATGACGGACCGGATGCGGGTCGCCCATCTCAAGGACCCCGAGGGCAATGTGGTGGAGCTTCAGGAGTGGCTGCTGCTGCGGGGCTGACGGTCGTGCGCCGGTGATTACGCCCCCGGCGCACGGGTGGCCGTATGCGCTCTTCCGTGTGCGCCTCGACGGTGGCAGGCTGCCGTCCATGGGGGCGTTGAGACAGATCTGGCGTCGGCCGCGCGGGCGGCGAGTGGCCGCTGCGGCGGGACTCGTGGCGGTGACCGTGGGCGGGGCCGTCGCGTGCCAGCCCGGTGATCTCAGCGCGGCGACCGTCGCGTACACCACCGACAAGACCGCGACCGCCGAGCTCAATCGGGACCACGTGAGCGTGAGTTGGCTGACCTGCACGGGCAACTACGGCAGCAACAACAAGGTCTCCACGCCCTCGCCGACCGAGACCACGGTCGTCACCGTCGACTGCCAGGGGCAGACGAACGACAACCGGGACATCACCGTCACCGGCACGGTCACCCGCGCCGTCGACGGCGCCTGTGTGCGCGGTGACCTGGTCGCCAAGGTCGGCGGCAAGCAGGTCTTCCACGTGACCGGGCTCGGCGACTGCAACGCGGCGACACCGTCGTCCGTGAGCAACCCGAACCCGACCCTCACCTACGGCCCGGGACCGACCGTCACCGTCACCAAGACCATCTGGTGCAAGGGCGACCCGACCTGCTGGCCCGTGGAAGGCAAGTGATCCAAAGGGCTGTCGGCGGATACCGTCGATGCATACCCTGATCAGGTGACTCAGCCCTCAGCGTCCGCAGCCCAGGCCTATCTCCGCTTCCCGCACCTGCACGGCGAGTTGATCGCCTTCACCGCCGAGGACGACGTGTGGCTGGCGTCCCTCGACGGCGGCGGCCGGGCCTGGCGGGTCAGCGCGGAGAACGTTCCCGTGAACCATCCGCGGATCTCGCCCGACGGCACCACCGTCGCCTGGACCTCCACCCGGGACGGCGCCCCCGAGGTGCACATCGCCCCCGTCGACGGCGGACCCGCCAAACGCCTGACGCACTGGGGCAGTTCACGCACCCAGGTGCGCGGCTGGACGGCGGACGGCGAGGTCCTCGCACTCAGCACCGCGGGCCAGGCGAATCTCCGCCGCAGTTGGGCCCGCGCGATCCCGCTGGACGGCGGACCGGCGACGACCCTCCCGTACGGGCCCGTCGGCGATGTCGCCGTCGGCCCCGGGGCCACGGTCCTGCTCTCCGCCCCCATGGGCCGTGAGGCCGCCTGGTGGAAGCGCTACCGGGGCGGCACCGCGGGCAAGTTGTGGATCGACCGGGATGGCGATGGTGAATTCACGCGCCTGCACGAGGAGTTGGACGGCAACATCGAGTACCCGGTGTGGGCGGGCGACCGGATCGCGTTCCTCTCCGACCACGAGGGCACCGGCGCGCTCTACTCCTCCCTCGCCGACGGCTCCGACCTCCGCCGGCACACCCCTCTCGACGGTTTCTACGCCCGGCACGCGGCCGGCGACGGCACCCGGATCGTGTACTCCTCGGCCGGTGAACTCTGGCTCCTGGACGACCTGGACGGCGCCGAGCCGCGCCGGCTCGACATCCGGCTCGGCGGGCAGCGCACCGACCAGCAGCCCTTCCCGGTGGCCGCGGGCCGCTGGTTCGGATCCGCCTCGCCCGACCACACCGCGCGCGGCAGCGCGGTCGCCGTGCGCGGCGCCGTCCACTGGGTCACCCACCGCTCCGGCCCGGCCCGCGCCCTCGCCGCCACCCCCGGCGTACGGGCCCGGCTGCCCCGCACCTTCCGCAGCGACGGCGAGGAATGGGTGGTGTGGGTGACGGACGCCGAGGGCGACGACGCCCTGGAGTTCGCCCCCGCCACCGGCCTCGCCCCCGGCGCCACCCCGCGCAGGATCGCCGCCGGACAGCTCGGCCGCGTCCTCGCCCTCACCGTCGCCCCCGACGGCAGCCGCGCCGCCGTCGCCTCGCACGACGGCCGCGTCCTCCTCGTCGAGCGGGAGACCGGCGAGGTCCGCGAGGTCGACCGCAGCGAGGACGGCGACGCCTCCGGCCTCGCCTTCTCCCCGGACTCGGCCTGGCTCGCCTGGTCGCACCCCGGCCCGCGCCCGCTGCGCCAGCTCAAGCTCGCCAACACCACCGACCTCTCGGTCACCGAGGCGACCCCGCTCCGTTTCCAGGACTACGCCCCCGCCTTCACCCTCGACGGCAAGCACCTGGTGTTCCTCTCCACCCGCTCCTTCGACCCGGTCTACGACGAGCACGTCTTCGACCTGGCCTTCGTGGTCGGCGACCGCCCGCACCTGATCACCCTGGCCGCCACCACCCCGTCCCCGTTCGGACCGCAGCGGCACGGCCGCCCCTTCGAGGCCCCCGACAAGGACGAGACCCCCGACAGCGAGGGCCGCCCCACCACCCGCGTCGACCTCGAAGGCCTCGCCGACCGCATCGTCCCCTTCCCGGTCGAGGCCGGCCGCTACTCCAACCTGCGCGCGGCCAAGGACGGCGTCCTATGGCTGCGCCACCCGGTACAGGGCGTCCTCGGCGCCACCCGCGCGACCCCCGAAGACCCGGACCCCAAAACGGAGTTGGAGCGCTACGACCTCGCCCAGCAGCGCATCGAGCACCTCGCCGGGGACGCCGACCACTTCGAGGTCAGCGGCGACGGCAAACGCGTCCTGCTGTGGACGGACCACAAACTCCGGGTCGTGCCCAGCGACCGCCGCGCCTCCTCCTCCGAGGACGACGACAACGACTCGAACATCAACGTCGACCTGTCCCGCATCCGCCAGACCGTCGACCCGGCGGCCGAGTGGCGGCAGATGTTCGACGAGACCGGCCGCATCATGCGCGACAACTTCTGGCGCGCCGACATGAGCGGCGTCGACTGGACCGGCGTCCTGGACCGCTACCGCCCCGTCCTGGACCGCCTCGCCACCCACGACGACCTCGTCGACCTCCTCTGGGAGGTGCACGGCGAACTCGGCACCTCGCACGCCTATGTCACCCCGCGCGGCGGCCACGGCCACGGCGAACGCCAGGGCCTGCTCGGCGCGGACATCTCCCGTCACGAGGACGGCCCAGGGGGATCGGCCCAGTGGCGTATCGACCGCATCCTGCCCTCCGAGACCTCCGACCCCGCCGCCCGCGCCCCGCTCGCCGCCCCCGGCGTCGCCGTCCGCGCGGGCGACGCGATCCTCGCGGTGGCCGGACAGCCCGTCGACCCGGTGACCGGACCCGCCCCCCTGCTCGTCGGCACGGCGGGCAAGCCCGTCGAGCTGACCATCTCCCCGGCCGGCGGCGGCGACCCGCGGCACGCGATCGTCGTCCCGCTCGCGGACGAGGAACCGCTCTACTACCACGCATGGGTCGCCGACCGCCGCGCCTACGTCCACGAGAAGTCCGGCGGCCGCCTCGGCTACCTCCACGTCCCCGACATGCAGGCCCCTGGCTGGGCCCAGATCCACCGCGACCTGCGCGTCGAGGTGGCCCGCGAGGGCCTGGTCGTGGACGTCCGCTACAACCGCGGCGGCCACACCTCGCAGTTGGTCGTCGAGAAACTGGCCCGGCGGATCGTCGGCTGGGACCTCCCCCGGGGCATGCGGCCGTACAGCTACCCCGAGGACGCTCCCCGCGGTCCGGTCGTGGCCGTGGCGAACGAGTTCTCCGGCTCGGACGGCGACATCGTCAACGCGGCGATCAAGGCACTGGGCATCGGCCCGGTCGTCGGCACCCGCACCTGGGGCGGCGTGATCGGCATCGACAGCCGCTACCGCCTGGTCGACGGCACACTCATCACCCAGCCCAAGTACGCGTTCTGGCTCGAGGGTTACGGCTGGGGAGTGGAGAACCACGGCGTCGACCCGGACGTGGAGGTGGTGCAGCGTCCGCAGGACTACGCGGCGGGCAGGGACGCGCAACTGGACGAGGCGATCCGGTTGGCGCTGGAGGCGCTGGAGACGACTCCCGCGAAAACACCGCCGGTCCTGCCGGACGTGGACTGACCCACCGCTCGATACGATGCCCCGGTCAGCGATCACCGGGTGCGAGGAGGCCACACCATGTCAGGGGAACCGCAGGACGACTGCCTGTTCTGCAGGATCGTCGAGGGACACATCCCGGCGACGATCGTCCGCGAAACGGACACCACCGTCGCGTTCCGGGACATCAACCCCCAGGCACCGACCCACGTCCTGGTGATCCCCCGGGTCCACTACCCCGACGCCGCCGCCCTCGCCGCCGCCGAACCGGCCATCGCCGCCGACGTGCTGCGCGAGGCCGGTGAGGTCGCCGCCGAGGGGAAGCTCGACAGCTACCGGGTCGTGTTCAACACGGGCAGCGGCGCCGGCCAGACCGTGTTCCACGCCCACGCGCATGTCATGGGTGGCCGCGGCATGCAGTGGCCGCCCGGATAACTCACCGTGTCCGTACGTGAATTGGTGATCCTCGGCACCGCCAGCCAGGTCCCCACCCGCCACCGCAACCACAACGGCTACCTGCTGCGCTGGGACGCCGAAGGCATCCTCTTCGACCCCGGCGAGGGCACCCAGCGCCAGATGCTGCGCGCCGGGGTCGCCGCGCACGACCTCAACCGGATCTGCGTCACCCACTTCCACGGCGACCACTCCCTCGGCCTCGCGGGCGTCATCCAGCGCATCAACCTGGACCGGGTCCCGCACCCGGTCACCGCCCACTACCCGAAGTCCGGCCAGGGGTTCTTCGACCGGCTGCGCTATTCCACCGCCTACCGCGAGACGGTCGGTATCACCGAGGCACCGGTGGCCGAGGACGGCGTGCTCGCCACCACGCCCGCGTACACCCTCGAAGCCCGCAAGCTCTCCCACCCCGTCGAGTCCTACGGCTACCGCCTCATCGAACCCGACGGCCGCCGCATGCTGCCCGACCGCCTCGCCGCGCACGGCATCAAGGGCCCGGACGTGGGCCGCATCCAGCGCGAGGGCACCGTGGCCGGTGTCTCCCTCGACGAGGTGAGCGAGGTGCGGCGCGGACAGCGGTTCGCGTTCGTCATGGACACCCGGCTCTGCGACGGGGTGCACGCCCTCGCGGAAGGCTGCGACCTGTTGACCATCGAGTCGACGTTCCTGGACGAGGACGAGCAACTAGCCGTAGACCATGGCCACTTGACGGCCGGACAGGCGGCACGCGTCGCACGGGACGCGGGCGTGCGCCACCTGGTGCTGACCCACTTCAGTCAGCGCTACTCCGAGCCGGAGGAGTTCGAGCGGCAGGCGCGGGCCGCGGGCTTCGAGGGGGAGCTGACCGTGGCGCACGACCTACTGAGGGTGCCGGTTCCGAAACGCCGGTAAAACACCCGTACGATATTTCGATGCCCATCCCCAAAGCCGAACTGCACCTGCACATCGAAGGCACCCTGGAGCCCGAGCTGGCCTTCGCGCTCGCCGCGCGCAACGGCGTCGAGCTGCCGTACGCGGACACCGAGGCGCTGCGCGAGGCGTACCGCTTCGAGGACCTCCAGTCCTTTCTGAACCTCTACTACGAGCTGATGGCGGTCCTGCGCACCGAGCGGGACTTCGAGGACCTCGCCAACGCCTATCTCGCCCGCGCCGCCGCGCAGGGCGTACGGCACGCGGAGATCTTCTTCGACCCGCAGGCGCACCTCGCGCGGGGCGTGGACATGGGCACGGTGGTGGAGGGCCTGTGGCGGGCGCTGGGCGACAGCGAGAGCAACCACGGCATCTCGACCCGGCTCATCCTGTGCTTCCTGCGCGACGAGTCCGCCGCCTCGGCCATGGAGACCCTGGACGCGGCCAAGCCCTACCTCGACCGGATCACCGGCATCGGCCTCGACTCGGCCGAGGTCGGCCACCCGCCGGTGAAGTTCCGCGAGGTCTACGAGACCGCCGCCGCGCTGGGTCTACGACGTGTCGCCCACGCCGGTGAGGAGGGCCCGCCGGCCTACATCACCGAGGCCCTGGACATCCTCGGCGTCGAGCGCGTCGACCACGGCCTGCGCTGCATGGAGGACGCGGAACTGGTCGCCCGCCTCGTCCGCGACCGCATCCCGCTCACCCTCTGCCCGCTGTCCAACGTCCGCCTCCGCACGGTGGACGTCCTCGCCGACCACCCCCTCCCCGCCATGCTGGACGCGGGCCTCCTCTGCACGGTCAACTCCGACGACCCGGCCTACTTCGGCGGTTACGCCGGCGACAACTTCGACGCGGTGCGCTCGGCGCTGGGCCTGAACGAGGACCGCTTGCGCGAGCTGGCCCGCAACTCCTTCGTGGCGTCCTTCCTCGAGGACGACGAGGAGCGACGGGAGCGGTATCTCGCCGAGGTGGAGGCGTACGAGTTCGGGTGAGCGTGGTGGGGGCGGTGCCCCCACACCCCTCTTCGGCCTGAACGACCTCGTCCTCACCGCGAGGAGCTCCACGATCTCCTGCTCCCGCGCGCCGATCTCCGGGACCGGGCCGGTCGGAAGGCCGGTGGAGGCCGCGACCACGGCGGCCGGGGTGCCGCCGCGGCGGCGGACCGTGCCCGGGAGGAGCAGGCGGCCGCCGGTGTGCAGCGCCACCGCCGTCATCGGTACGGCGATCACGACCAGCCCCGCCGCGAGGATCCCGCCCATCGCCGGGAAGCCGGCCCCGGCCGACAGCACGCTGCCCGTCAGGGGGCCCGCCGCTGTGCCGAGTGACGAGGCCGAGCCGACGAGGACGGCCCAACGCCCGCGCGGATCAAGGGAGGCGGCGAGGCCGAGGACGTAGGACAGGACGATGGGGTAGAGGGTGTTCCAGGCGATCTCGCCGGTCGCGAACGTCCTCAGGTCGTGTGCGGACGCGCTGAGGACGATGCAGCCCGCGATGAGTGCCGTGCCCGCGCCGATCGGTACCGCGCGCCCCAGCCGGGAGCCGAGTGCGCCCGCGCCGATCACGCCGACCAGACCCGTGCCGAGCGCGATCGCGAAGACCGCGCCGACGGTGACCTCGGAGAGGTGGGCCTGGGTGAGGCCGATGCGTCCGCTGACGCCCCAGAGGGAGTTCTGGGCGAGCGACCAGCACAGCAGGGTCGCGGCGAGGACCAGTCCGGCGCGGCGGTGGGGGAGCCCGGCGGTCTCCACCCGCATGTGCTCCGTCGCCGTACGGACCGGGAGACGGCCGGTCAGCGGCCATACGGCGAGTGCGGTGAGGGTGAGGGCGGCGAGGGGTTGGCCGTGGCCCGCGCCGAGGTGCGGGACGGTCAGATACACCGCTCCCGCGAGCGCGGACACGCACAACAGGCCGAGGGTGGAGGCACGGTGGGGGTCCCGGTGGGCGGCGATGCCGGACGCGGCGACCGTCGTGGCCGTACCCGATCCGAAGCCGCCGATCACCGCGCCCGCGACGACCGCGGGGACGGCGTGCGTGAAGGCGGCCGAGCCGTAGCCGAGGACGGCGAGGGCGAGGCCGATGCGGGCGAGGACGCGCGGGCCGATCCGGTCGACGCGCGAGGCGAGCAGAAACCCCGCTGCGGCCGAACTCAGCAGCAGCGCACTGCCGACGGCACCGGCCTGCGTGGCGGACAGCGGCAGCCCGGCGTCGAGGCGGCCGACGGTGGTGGGCAGGAGGTAGGGGGCGAGGTACCCGGCCGTGAAAAGGGCGACGAGGGGCCAGGGCATGGTGGTGGTGCGGGCGGACACGGGCGTTCCCAGGGCATGCGAAAGAAGCGGCTCGAAAAGGGGGTTGGGCGACGACCGTCGACGGACAGGAACGCGCGGGCAATTTGTATCAAGCACGTAGTCGCTGGAAGAAGGGCGGGGGGTGTGATCTGGAGCACGTTCTGTTTGGGGTGGGGAGTGCCGGGTAAGCGAGCGCCCACCTCGCGGTGCCGCCCGGCGAATTCCCGGTGCTAACGCCAGTGCGGAGCGCCCCCGGCGCCCGGCGCCGTCGCCTCGATCTTCGCCCTGACCTCGCGCATCACCGCCACGATCTGCCCCTCGTGCTCCGGCGTCAGCCGGGCCACCGGCACCGAGCAACTGATCGCGTCCAGCGGCGGATTGTCGTAGCGCAGGACGAAGCCGAAACCGACGATCCCGAGGACCCCCTCCTCGCGGTCGATCGAGTACCCGCGGGCGCGGATCGCGGCGAGGTCGGCGGTGAGGGACTCCCGGGTGGTGTGGGTGTTGGGGGTGGCGGGCTCGTAGGGCCCGGCGGGCAGTTCGGTGTCCGGCCGTTCGGCGAGCAGCGCCTTGCCGAGGGCGCCGACGTGCGCGGGCAGCCGCCGCCCCACCCGGCTGATGGTCCGCAGGTATTCGTGCGACTCCCGCGTCGCCAGATAGGCCACGTCCCGCCCGTCCAGCCGCCCCAGGTGGATCGTCTCGCCGAGCGCCTGGGACGCCTCGTCGAGATAGGGCCGTACGGCCCGCACGCGCGGGTCGGAGTCCAGATAGCTCGTGCCGGTGAGCAGGGCGTGGATGCCGATGCCGTAGAGGGAGCCGGTGATGTCGGTGCGGACCCAGCCGTGCGCGATCAGGGTCTGGAGCAGGGCGTACATCGAGCTGCGCGGCACCCCCAGCGCGTCGGCGAGTTCCTGGAGGCGCGCGGGACGGTCGCCGCGCGCGGCGAGCAGTTCGAGCAGCTCGACCGTGCGGGCGGCGGACTTCACCTCGCGGACGCCACCGGGCTCTGACATGCGCCGATCGTAGCCAGCGTGGGCACCCCATTGACGGTCGCGGTTCGCGTATCTAATCTCTGTCTTCATACGTGGATAGCGTCTACATAGGGAGATGGGTCGAGTGAGCGGCGAAACGGATGCCGTGGTGCGCAGGCTGCGGGACGGGATGGCGGGCGGCGTGCTCTCCTTCCCGCTCACCTCCTTCCACGACGACGGCTCCCTCGACCCCGACGGCTTCCGCACCCATGTCGCCGAGCGGATCGCCGCCGGCCCCGGCGCGGTCTTCCCCGCCTGCGGCACCGGCGAGTTCTTCTCGCTCGACGAGGACGAGTACCGGCAGGTCGTCACCATCACCGTGGAGGAGGCGGCAGGCCGCGTCCCCGTCGTCGCAGGCGTCGGCTACGGCTGGGCCCAGGCCGCCCGCTTCGCGCGCATCGCCGAAATGGCCGGCGCCGACGCCCTCCTCGTCCTGCCGCACTACCTCGTCGCCGCCCCGCAGGACGGCCTGGTGGCCCAACTCGAACAGCTCGCCGCCCGCACCCGGCTCCCGCTCATCGCCTACCAGCGCGGCCAAGTCGCCTTCACCGCAAGCTCGTTGAAGCGCATCGCGCGCATCCCCGGTGTCATCGGCCTCAAGGACGGCCACAGCGACCTGGACCGCCTCCAACGCCTCACCCTCGCCGCCCCCGAGGGCTTCCTCTTCTTCAACGGCGCTGCCACCGCCGAGATCCAGGCCCGCGCCTACGCCACCGTCGGCGTCCCCGCCTACTCCTCCGCCGTGCACGCCTTCGCCCCCGAGATCGCGAACGCCTTCTTCACCGCGCTGCGGGACGGCGACGACAAGACGGTCGAGAAACTGCTGCGCGAGTTCTACGTCCCGCTCGTCGAACTCCGCGACCGCGTACCCGGATACGCCGTGTCCCTCGTCAAGTCGGCGGCCCGGCTGCGCGGTTGCCCGGTGGGACCCGTGCGGGCCCCGCTCACCGACCCCTCGGCCACCGACCTCACCGAGCTGACCGCCCTGCTCACCGCCGGACTCGACCTCGTAGGAGCCGCCCTGTGAACCTCACCATCACCGACATCCGCCTCACCCCGATCCTGGTCGCCGACCCGCCCCTGCTCAACACCCAGGGCGTCCACCAGCCGTACACCCCCCGCCTGATCGTGGAAGTGGTGACCGCAGACGGCGTCACCGGACTCGGCGAGACCTACGGGGACACCAAGTACCTCGAACTGGCCCGCCCCTACGCCGACAAACTGATCGGCCGTCAAGTCGGCGACCTGAACGGCCTGTTCACCGTCGCCGACGAGGTCGCCGTCGACAGCTCCCGGGTCTCCGGACAGGTCGATGTCGGCGGACTGCGCGGCGTCCAGACCGCCGACAAGCTGCGCCTGTCCGTCGTCTCCGCCTTCGAGGTCGCCTGCCTCGACGCCCTCGGCAAGGCACTCGGACTGCCCGTGCACGCACTGCTCGGCGGCAAGGTGCGGGACGCGGTCGAGTACAGCGGCTACCTGTTCTACAAGTGGGCCCACCACCCCGAGGGCATGAGGGCCGAGAAGGACGACTGGGGCGCCGCGATCGACCCGGCCGGAGTCGTCGAGCAGGCCCGGAAGTTCAAGGAGCGCTACGGCTTCACCTCCTTCAAGCTCAAGGGCGGCGTCTTCCCGCCCGACGAGGAGATCGCCGCCGTCCGCGCGCTGGCGGCCGCCTTCCCCGACCACCCTCTGCGTCTCGACCCCAACGGCGCCTGGTCCGTGGAGACTTCACTCAAGGTCGCGAAGGAACTGGGCGACGTCCTCGAATACCTGGAGGACCCCGCCCTCGGCATCCCCGCCATGGCCGAGGTGTCCGCCGGCACCGACGTGCCGCTCGCCACCAACATGTGCGTGACGACGTTCGCCGAGATCAAGGAAGCCTTCACCAAGGACGCCGTACAGGTGGTCCTCTCCGACCACCACTACTGGGGCGGACTGCGCAACACCCAGCAACTCGCCGCCATCTGCCGCACGTTCGGGGTCGGCATCTCCATGCACTCCAACACCCACCTCGGCATCAGCCTCGCCGCGATGACCCACGTCGCCTCGACCGTCCCGGGCCTCCACCACGCCTGCGACTCCCACTACCCCTGGCAGTCCGAGGACGTTCTCACCGAACGCCTCACCTTCGCCGACGCCAAGGTCACCGTCTCCGACACCCCCGGCCTCGGCATCGAACTCGACCGCGCCAAGCTGGAGTTCCTGCACCAGCGGTGGCTCGACGACGACGGTTCCCTGCGCGAACGCGACGACGCGGCCGCGATGCGCGTCACCGACCCGGAGTGGGTGACTCCTTCCATGCCACGCTGGTGACCACGTAACTCACGTCTCCCTGAAGCCCGTTCGGACTCGGGCACGCCCGGCTACGAGGGCGACAGCAGGGGTGGGTACGGGGGTGTGGCGCCTGTCGTGGGACGGGCATGCCGGCGGTCCGACGTGGGCCCGCGGTTCTCGGGTTTCGGCGGCGCCGAGCGCACTGTCCGCGCGTGGCGGACGGGGCCGATGGCCGGTTCCGGAGGCGGCCCGCACGGCGCGCGTGGCGGACCCGCCCGAACCGTCGCCCCGGCGCGGCGCCCACCGTACGGCCCGGACCTGCGGCTGCTCGCCACCGGTGCGAAGGGCGGCCCCGGAGCGGGAGTCGCCCCCGCGCGTGCGTGGTGGTGCACACTGGCCTGATCCGTATCACGTCAGGGAGCACACCGTGACCGCGTCCAACGCGTCCACCGGAAAGGAACCGTCGTCCTGTCGGGCCGCCCAGGTCGACCCCTTGGCAGGCCTGCGCGCGCCGGACGATCCGCCCTGGGACGTGTACCTCACCGGCACCGTCTTCCTCGACATCATCTTCACCGGGCTCGAATCCGCCCCCGTCCGCGGCACCGAGTCCTGGGCCCGGGGGATGGGGTCCAGCCCCGGCGGCGTCGCCAACATGGCGACCGCCCTGGCCCGCCTCGGCCTGCGGACCTCCCTCGCCGCGGCATTCGGCGACGACCACTACGGCGAGTACTGCTGGGACGCGCTGGAACAGGGCGAGGGCATCGACCTCTCCACCTCCTGCTCGGTACCCGGCTGGCACTCCCCGGTCACCGTGTCGATGGCGTACGAAGGCGAACGCACGATGGTCTCCCACGGCCACGAACCGCCCCCGGAGACCGTGTTCGGTGAAGGCGGCGCACCGGCCCACCCTCCACGCGCGCGTGCCGCCGTCGCCTCCCTCACCCCCGGCAAACAGGCCCCCTGGGTCGCCCAGGCCGCGAGCGAGGGCACCCGCATCTTCGCCGACGTCGGCTGGGACGACACCGGAGCCTGGGACCTCGCAGGACTCGCCGACCTCGCCCACTGCGAGGCCTTCCTGCCGAACGCCGAGGAAGCCATGCGCTACACCGGCGCCGACTGCCCCCGCGCCGCCGCCCACGCGCTCACCGCCCACGTGCCGCTAGCCGTCGTCACCCTCGGCGCGGACGGCGCCTACGCCGTCGACCGGCGCACCGGAGAATCCGCCGAGGTCCCGGCCATCGCCGTCGAGGCCCTCGACCCCACCGGCGCCGGCGACGTCTTCGTGGCCGGCTTCGTCACCGGCACCCTGGCCGGCTGGCCACTCGCCGACCGCCTCGCCTTCGCCGGCCTCACCGCCGCCCTCTCCGTCCAGGAGTTCGGCGGCTCCCTCTCCGCACCCGGCTGGTCCGAGATCGGCGCCTGGTGGCGCAAGGTCCAGTCGGTCGAGGGCCAGAACCCGACGGCCCTGAGCCGCTACGCGTTCCTGGCCGGCCTCGTCCCGCCGGAGGACCAGGGCGACGCGGGCCGGTGGCCGCTGCGGCGGGCGGTGCCGACGATCGGGTTCGGCAGATCGACGTAGGGCGACCTGTTGCCGCCGCCTTCTCCGTCCAGGAGTTCGGCGGCTCGCTCTCCGCGCCGGGCCTTCAGCCGTTACGCGTTCCTGGCCGGCGTCGTACCGCCGGAGGACCAGGGCGACGCGGGCCGCTGGCCGCTGCGGCGGGCGGTCCCGGCGATCGGGTTCGGCAGATCGACTCAGAGCCTGTTGGCCGACCTACGCCGCCGCCCGCTCCACCACACCCACGACCTCTTCCCGTACGGCATCGAAGACCGCCTCCGGCAGCGTGCCGAGCGGTGTGAGCGCCAGCGCGCCGAGGACCCGGCCCGCGTCCGTGTCGTAGGGAACGGTCTCACTGACCACGTCATAACCGTCACGCACAGCGACCCGCACCACGGACGCGCCCGCCCCCACGGCCACCGCGACCACGAACGGAACCTCCCCGCGCAACTCACCCGTCAGCTTGCGGTAACCGCTCGCCGCCGGCTCCCGCCAGCGCAGCCCCAGCAGCAGCGGCCGCTTCGCCAGCAACTCGGCGAGATCGGTCTCGACCGGCCCCTCCGGCTCCAGCACCACCGCGCGGGCGTCCAGCACCAGCGCGGCCGGCAGCAGACAGCGCAACGTGCTGCCGACTATGTTCCCGCCGACCGTCGCCGTCCGGCGCACCGCGCCGGTCCCCACCCCGCCCGCCGCCCGCCGCAGCACCTCCGGCACCCGCGCGTCGATCTCGTGCAGCAGTACGGCCGCGCCCAGCGTCCCGTCCCCGATCGCCCGCGCCTCCGGCAGCTCCCGCAGCGACACCGCCTGCTCGGGGAAACCGTCCCGTTGCCAGGAGGCCCACACAAGCGTCGCCCCGCCGACGGGCACCGCCCCCTCGGCCAGACACTCCTGCGCTTCGGACACGGACGTGGGCAGACGCACGAACACAGCGGCCGACCTGCTTTCCCTGCATGGCCTTACTTGACGGACACAGCGCATTGTCCGTACATACGAGGGGGCGCGAACAGGGCTCACGGCGTCACCCTGTGCGCCCGCCCTGCGCTGGGCACGCCCCGCGTTTCGTGGCCCGACGGTCACCGAAAAGCCCTACGGCGTTGTCAGTGGCCCGGCGTACCCTGGGATCACCAGGCTGCCCTTGTGGCGGGCGAGCCGTATCGAGGAGGACGAGCAAGGCCTACAGAGCCGGCCCATGACTCAGACACCCACAGCTCACACCCCCGCGCAGGAGCAGGCGAGAGCAGAGTTCACCGTCCCCGCCCATCACCCCATGGTGTCCCTGCTGGGATCAGGCGACGCCCTCCTGCGCGTGATCGAGAAGGCCTTCCCGGCGGCCGACATCCACGTCCGGGGCAATGAGATCAGCGCGGCCGGCGATGCCCGTGAAGTCGCCCTCGTCCAGCGCCTGTTCGACGAGATGATGCTGGTGCTCCGCACCGGGCAGCCGATGACGGAGGACGCAGTGGAACGCTCGATCGCCATGCTCAGGGCGAGCGAGAACGGGGATGGTCCGGAGGAGACACCCGCCGAGGTGCTCACCCAGAACATCCTGTCCTCGCGAGGCCGCACGATCCGCCCCAAGACCCTCAACCAAAAGCGGTACGTCGACGCGATCGACAAGCACACGATCGTCTTCGGCATCGGCCCCGCAGGCACCGGCAAGACCTACCTCGCCATGGCCAAGGCGGTCCAGGCCCTCCAGGCCAAGCAGGTCAGCCGCATCATCCTGACCCGCCCGGCGGTCGAGGCGGGCGAACGCCTCGGCTTCCTCCCCGGCACCCTGTACGAAAAGATCGACCCGTACCTGCGCCCCCTGTACGACGCCCTGCACGACATGCTCGACCCGGAGTCGATCCCGAAGCTGATGGCAGCGGGGACGATCGAGGTGGCGCCGCTGGCATACATGCGCGGCCGGACCTTGAACGACGCCTTCATCATCCTGGACGAGGCCCAGAACACGAGCCCCGAGCAGATGAAGATGTTCCTCACCCGGCTCGGGTTCGAGTCCAAGATCGTGATCACCGGTGATGTGACACAGGTCGACCTGCCGAGTGGTACGAAGTCGGGGCTCCGGCAGGTGCAGGACATTCTGGAGGGGCTCGACGACGTGCACTTCTCCCGCCTGTCGTCGCAGGACGTCGTCCGGCACAAGCTGGTCGGCCGTATCGTCGACGCGTACGAGAAGTACGACAGCGAGCACGGTACGGAGAACGGCACCCACAAGGGTGCCCGTGACAAGCGGAAGTAGATCAGCACGACCATGTCGATCGACGTCAACAACGAGTCCGGAACCGAGGTCGACGAGCAGGCGATCCTCGACATCGCCCGCTACGCGCTCGCGCGGATGCGCATCCACCCGCTCTCCGAGCTCTCGGTGATCGTCGTGGACGCCGACGCCATGGAGCAGCTTCACATCCAGTGGATGGATCTCTCCGGGCCGACCGATGTCATGTCCTTCCCGATGGACGAGCTGCGTCCGCCGAGCAAGGACGACGAGGAGCCGCCGCAGGGGCTGCTCGGTGACATCGTGCTGTGCCCGGAGGTCGCCGCGAAGCAGGGAGCCGAGGCCGAGACGCAGCACACCATGGACGAGGAGCTTCAACTGCTCACCGTCCACGGTGTGTTGCACCTGCTGGGCTACGACCACGAGGAGCCCGACGAGAAGGCCGAGATGTTCGGCTTGCAGGCGGCCATCGTGGACGGCTGGCGCGCGGAGAAGGGCCATGACGGCCCCTCCCCGGCGCCGACCGTCTCATAAGAGTCCGCCTGATGAGTCCTCAGATCGTTCTCGGCGCCATCGCCCTTGTCGTGGTCGCCTGGCTCGCCGCCTGCGCCGAGGCGGGTCTCGCGCGCGTCTCCAGTTTCCGGGCCGAGGAGGCCGTACGGTCCGGTCGGCGCGGCAGCGCCAAGCTCGCGCAGGTCGCCGCCGACCCGACCCGCTATCTCAATGTGGCGCTGCTGGTCAGGGTCGTCTGCGAGATGGCCGCCGCCGCGCTGGTCACCTACGAGTGTCTGCACGTGATCCACGGCACCGCGCCCGCCCTCCTCGCCGCGATCGGCGTCATGGTCCTGGTGTCGTACGTCGCGGTCGGGGTCTCCCCGCGCACCATCGGGCGTCAGCATCCGCTGAACACGGCCACGGCGGCGTCGTACGTCCTGCTGCCGCTGGCGCGGATCATGGGCCCGATCCCGTATCTGCTGATCCTCATCGGCAACGCGCTTACGCCCGGCAAGGGTTTCCGGCGCGGTCCGTTCGCGTCCGAGGCCGAGTTGCGGGCGCTGGTGGATCTCGCCGAGAAGGAGTCGCTGATCGAGGACGAGGAGCGCCGGATGGTGCACTCGGTCTTCGAGCTGGGCGACACCCTCGTGCGTGAGGTGATGGTGCCGAGGACGGATCTCGTCGTCATCGAGCGGTACAAGACGATCCGTCAGGCCCTCACCCTCGCGCTGCGCTCCGGTTTCTCGCGGATCCCGGTGACGGGGGAGAGCGAGGACGACATCGTCGGGATCGTGTATCTCAAGGACCTGGTCCGCAAGACGCACATCAGCCGGGACGCCGAGTCGGAGCTGGTGTCGACGGCCATGCGCCCGGCGTCCTTCGTGCCGGACACCAAGAACGCGGGTGATCTGCTTCGCGAGATGCAGCAGGAGCGCAATCACGTCGCGGTCGTCATCGACGAGTACGGCGGTACGGCCGGCATCGTCACCATCGAGGACATCCTCGAGGAGATCGTCGGCGAGATCACCGACGAGTACGACCGTGAACTCCCGCCGGTGGAGGAGCTGGGCGACGACCGCTACCGGGTCACGGCCCGGCTGGACATCGGTGACCTGGGGGAGTTGTACGGCTTCGAGGCGTACGACGACGAGGACGTGGAGACGGTGGGCGGGCTGCTGGCGAAGGCGCTGGGCCGTGTCCCCATCGCGGGCGCGTCGTCGGTCGTGGAACTGCCCGACGGACGCGAGCTGCGGCTGACGGCGGAGGCCTCGGCCGGTCGCCGGAACAAGATCGTGACGGTGCTGGTGGAGCCGGTGGGCCCGGGCGGCCCGCCGGAGGAGGAGACGAAGCCGGAGTGACACCCCAGGAGTTGCGCGCCTTCTGCCTGTCCTTCAACGCGGTGGTGGAGGACTTCCCGTTCAACCCGGAGACGTCCGTCTTCAAGGTGCTGGGCAAGGTCTTCGCCCTGACGAACCTGGAGGCACGCCCCTTCACGGTCAACCTCAAGTGCGACCCGGAGGACGCGATCCGGCTCCGCGAGGAGCACGAGGGCTTGATCATCCCCGGGTACCACATGAACAAGCGGCACTGGAACACGGTGACGGTGGACGGGGACCTTCCGGACCGGCTGGTGCGGGAGCTGATCGAGGACTCCTACGACCTGGTGGTGGCGGGGTTGCCACGGGCGGAGCGGCTGCGGCTGGACCGGTCTTGAGGAACCCGACGGTCGGCGGTCCCGCCCAGCTCTACCGACGAACCCGTCTGCGACCCTCGCCATTGCGCGTGTGGACCGGCAGAATGGAGGGACGGCGGAACCGAGACGGTCCCACTCCGGGCTGCCGGCCAGGGAAACTCGGAGTGGAACAAATGCGTTGGCGTCCGCCTCACTCAGCCCCGACCTTCAGGCCGGGGCTGTTTGCGTCACATGTGGGGGTGCATCCACCTCTCGACGATCTGCTGGATCGCGAGGAGAAGATTGACCCATGGAAGCGTGAATGCGAGCTTCTCGGTCCACATGTGCTTGGTACGACGCCCCGACGGCTCCTCTTCGGCCATGGGGCTGACCTCCTTTCTGGTCTCGCTCTCTCACGGAGACCGCGGTGCTCCGTGTTGATCGCGACACCAGGGCGATCAGCTGCCGACTGAGCCGACGTCAACTTCGGTCCTGCCGCACTCAACCTCCCTTTGGCGCCTGTCGATTGGGTCACATCACTGGCTGAGTCCAGCGTAGCTTGAGTGTGCCCACCAGGGTAGAGCTGTTGGCTAGCTTGCTGAGTGAACCTGCATATCAGGCTCCTCCGGAACGGTGAGTCTCTTTCTGGACCTGTCCAAGTGCAATGTAGCTTTCTGCTACCCGAGGAGGGTCGGAGGTAGATGCCTGTGTTGCCGACCTGCGGCTTTAGGGTTCTGCTGAAGAGAAGACAACCAGTTCGGAAGGTCTCGATGAGTAAGCATCTATTCTGCTATGTTGCATGCCGTGAGGTCCATTTGGGGGTGGAGCCATCATGAGCGTGCCAAGTGCGGCACTGCAGCGGCTACGGCTACGCACAGAGTTGCGCAGGGCCCGGACCAGCGCGAACCTCACACAGCGCGAAGTCGCCAAGATGATGGAGTGGAGTCCCTCCAAGCTCATCCGTATCGAGGCGGGTGAGGTCGGCATCTCCATCAACGACCTCCGTCCGTTGCTCGCGGCCTACGGGATCACCGACCGGCGCAGGATCGATGGGCTACTGGACCTCGCGCGAGGCAGCCGCAAGATGCCGTACACGGAGTACCGGGACCTCTACAGCAAGGAGGTCCTCCAGTTCTTCGCGCTGGAGGCGGCGGCGTCGATCATCCGGCAGTACAACTCGCTGGTACTTCCCGGGCCGCTGCAGACCGAGGAGTATGCGCGCGCGATCATGCGGGCCTACGACAAAGGGATCTCGGACGACAAGGTCGATCGTGCGGTGGAGGCCAGGCTTGCCCGGCAGGAACAGCTCACATCGGGTGCGGGGAGCGACCGCGAGCTCTTCTTCATCCTGGACGAGGCCGTCGTGCGTCGTCAGGTCGGCGGGCGCGGGGTGATGCACGCCCAACTGGACCGGCTCGCCGAGTTCGCGGCCCAGCCGGGCATCACCATCCAGATCCTGCCGCTCAGCGTCGGCGCACATCCCGGCATCATGGGCCCCTTCTCGCTCTTCGAGTTCGAGACGGATGAGATGCCGGACTCGCTGTTCATCGAGAACTCGCGCGGCGACACGTACAGCAGCAACGCCCCGGAGGAGACCGGCCGGTACCTTGAGCGGTTCTGGGAGCTGGAGGACCTGGCGGTCAAGGACGACATCGACACTCTGCTGCGCACACTGGGCGCGAGGATGGACGCGGGCAGTGACGACCTGGAGAGGCTGCTGCATGAGAGGGATGACGAAAGCGCGTAACTCAAGCTGATCCGGGGGACCTTGGCGAGAAAGGGCTCATTCATATTCATGTGATGGCCCGTTACTCTGAAAGAGGTGCTGCGTGTCCCGGCCCTCCGCACCCAGGCTGGAGGAGAAGGCGTGGGCGGCTCATGGACGTGGCGTAAGAGCAGTGCGAGCAACCCCGATGGGGACGCGTGTGTCGAGGCGGCGTGGACCGGCGAGTCCTTGCTGGTACGTCATTCAACTCGCCCTCATCAGGCGGTTCTTGCCTTCCAGTCTGTGGCCTGGTGCGCTTTCCTGGAGTTCGTGAAGCGTCCTTCCGTGCCATCACCCTCGACTTCGCGGCAGAGATGAGTCGACGCGAGGGCCTGCTCCCCGACCCGGGGAGCAGGCCCTCGAAGTTCGGTCACCGGCGCGGCCGGTCCCGCAACCCCATCGCCACCAGCACCGCGGCTGCGAGCACGATCGCCGCGTCGATGCCCACGACCGTGTGGACCCCCGACATCAGATCGCCCGAGGTGGTGGCGAGGACGCCCAGGAGCGGGATGCCGATGGTGATGCCGACCTGCTGGGTGGAGGTGACGAGGCCGGTGGCCAGGCCCTGTTGGTCGTCGGGGACGCCGGAGGTGACGGTCAGGCCGTAGGAGATGATCGCGCCCAGGTGGCACATGCTGGCCAGGGAGACGGCGGCCGTGGCGAGCCAGACCGACCAGGTGTGGGCGTTCAGGCCCAACAGGGCGGCGATGAAGGCGGATTGGCCGACGAGTGAGGCGATCAGGGTGCGGCGGGCGCCGATGCGGCCGATGACCTTCGGGGCGTAGACACCCGCGACCGCCGAGAGGACGCCCTGGACGCCGAAGACCAGGCCCGTCTCGAACGACGAGAGGTGCAGGACCTCCTGGAGGTACAGGGTCAGGACGAAGACGATCGTCGACATCATCGAGAAGGTGACCAGGCCGCCGAGGTTGCCCCAGGCCACCGTGCGGCGGCGCAGCATGGGGAGGGAGACCAGGGGCTGGGCGGTGCGGGACTCGATGGCGGTGAAGGCCGTGAGGAGCAGGACGCCGGTGATCAGGGTGACGATGACGTCGACGCGGGCGAAGCCGTGGTCGGCGGCGGTCGACAGGGCGTAGATGAGGGAGAGAAGGCCGCCGGTGACCGTGATCGCGCCGGGGATGTCGAGGCGGGGGCGGTCCGGGGTGCGGGACTCGGGGAGCAGGGCGGGGGCCAGGGGCAGGACCAGTACGGCGAACAGGGTGAGCAGGGCCATCGTCGAGCGCCAGCCGAACGCGTCGGTCAGGACGCCGCCGGCCACCATGCCGACCGTGAACCCGAGGGAGAGCAGGGTGCCGGAGATGCCGAGCGCGCGGTCGCGGGCCGGGCCCTCGGGGAAGGTGGTGGTGAGGAGGGACATGCCGGTGGGGACGATGGCCGCGGCGCCGAGACCTTGCAGTGCGCGGCCGGTCAGGAACGACGCCGGGTCCCAGGCGAACGTGGCGAGGAGCGAGGCCGCGCCGAACAGGGCCAGGCCGGTGAGGAACAGTCGGCGGCGGCCGTAGAGGTCGCCGATGCGGCCGAACAGGAGCAGGAAGCCGCCGGACGGCAGGGCGAACGCGGTGACCGCCCATTGGAGGGCCGATTGGCTCATGCCGAGGTCGCCGCCGAGGGTGGGCAGGGCCACGTTCAGGACGGAGAAGTCCAGGGCGACCATGAACTGGGCCGCGCAGAGGACGAAGAGGACGAGTTTGTCGCGGGTCGACAGCTTGGGTTCGCTGTGCGGTGCGAGGGGTTCGTGGGCGGTGGGAGTTGTCGTGTCGGTCGCCATGGGAAGAGCTTCCGGCCGTCGGAATAGGCGTGGGGAGCCGGAAGTTGTGCTGGTGGTGGCACCACCAGGCAGCGACAGGATCCAGGGGGATCCAGGGGGAGAGGCGCGTGACCGAGGACGCCCTGAAGAGTCGTCGGCTGAGTGAACTGCGTGAGTTCCTGATGAGCCGGCGGGCCCGGGTCTCCCCGGCCGAGGCGGGTCTGCCGGACGGCGGGGCGCGACGTCGTACGCCGGGACTGCGGCGCGAGGAGGTCGCCGTGCTCGCCGGGGTGGGCGCCTCCTGGTACCAGTGGCTGGAGCAGGGGCGGGACATCTCGGTGTCGCCGCAGGTCCTCGACTCCGTCGGCCGGGTGCTGCGGCTCAGCAACGCCGAGCGCCGGCATCTGTATGTGCTGGCCGGGCTGAACCCGCCCGCGCCCGAACCCGCCGCCGATCACGGCTGTGAGGGCATACGGCGGCTGATCGACGCCTGGATGCCGTTCCCGGCGCACATCATGGACCGGTACTACAACTGCGTGATGTACAACGACGCGGCCGGGTGGGTGCTGGGCATGCGGCCGGAGAACACGCAGAACTGCCTGATCGACTTCTTCACGGACCCGCTCTACCGTGCCCGTTCGCAGAGCTGGGAGCGGAACGCGCGTACGGTCGTCGCGCAGTTCCGGGCGATGTGCGCGGACCGTCCCGACGACGAGGGGCTGCGCGAGGTGCTGGCCGAACTGACCTCCGTGAGCCCGGAGTTCACCGAGCTGTGGGAGCGGCGGGACATCCTGGACGCGGGGGTGGTCCGCAAGGAGCTGGATCATCCGCTGGTGGGTCTGCTGTGTGTCGAGTCGACGGCGTTGAAGGTGCCCGCGCGGTCGGATCTCACGATCGTGCTGCACACGCCGTTGGAGGAGGCGAACACGGTGGCGAAGCTGGAGTGGCTGGCCTCGCCGGAGGGGCGGCGGGGTGCGATGTACCCCGTGGCGGGATGAGGGCCCTGGTCCTTCGTATGCTCTGCTCATGACCGAGACCAGCGCGCTTGACCCCGAGGACCGCAAGATCGTCACCCTGGCCCGTTCCGCGCGGGCCCGCAACGGTGTGCCCGAGGGGGCGGCCGTACGGGACGAGACGGGGCGGACGTATGTCGCCGGGACGGTCGACCTTCCGTCGCTGAAGCTGAGCGCGTTGCGGACGGCGGTGGCGATGGCGGTGGCGTCCGGCGCGAAGTCCCTGGAGGCGGCGGCGGTCGTGTCGGAGGCGGAATCCGTGTCGACGGAGGACCGGGCGGCGGTACGGGATCTGGGCGGACCAGGGACGCCAGTGCTGCTGGCCGCGCCGGACGGGGTTGTGCGGCTGACGGTCGCCGCGGGCTAGCGGACATGGGTGACCGGAAGTCACCCGTCCAGATTTCGCCCTTGCTCTCCCCCCGCCTCCCGCGCATCAATGGAACCGTAAGTTCCGACGGACCGTCAGATTCTCGCTCGCGTGACGCACCGCACCGCGTCCGTGAGGTGGCTCTGAGGTGTTTCTGCCGTCCGTCCCCACATGGCATTCCCAGACACGGGAAGGGAACCGGATCCATGGAAGGCAAGCTGAGAAGCAAGCGAATCGGAACGGGTGCGGCACTGGTGACGGGGGTCCTCGCGGCCGTCTCGCTGGCGTTCGCGCCCACCGCGCTCGCCGTCACTCCCCAGACGGCGACGATCACCGCGGACTGCGGGATCTTCGGCGGCGGTGACGCCACCATCACGGCCACGCAGGACGGGACGGCGGCCACGGTCACCGTCACCTCGTCCATCACCGCGCCGCTGGCCCTGTCGCAGGACTCCATCTCCTCCACCTTCACGTTCGAGAACGCGAGCGGTGGCACCACCGTGTTCACCGGTACGAAGAACCCGGCCATGGCGACCGGCGACCCGGTCACCGTCGGTCCGCTCGACGGCACCGTGGCCTCCGGCGACAGCCTGGAGGCGTACGGCGGGTCGCTGCAGATGACCATCTTCGGGATCGCGGTCACCTGCACGGCGACCGGACCGCAGTCACCGGGTCCGTTCGTGTTCGACTGAGAATTCCCCCCACGGCTTCAACTGGGCCGTCAGTTCCCGCCGTTGGGCAGGAACTGACGGTCCATCAGTTAGTTTCTCCGTGTCCATTGACTTCTCACGCGATCCCCACATCAATGCCCTCTGTGGGCGCGGACGAGCCGCTGTGCCCACCGTCCTCAGGAGGGGGCACAGCCATGGCTACGACATCCCGAAGACGCCGATGGGCGTCGTTGCTCGGGGTGACCGCGCTCGCGGTCGCCACGGGCGGTGCGCTGGCCTGTCCGGCCGGTGCGTCCACGAACGTGGACTTCGCCACGCACTGCATCCCGCCGGCGGTCGCGGGCATCCCGCCGATCGACGGCACCACCACCGCCGCGATCACGGTGGACAACACCGCGCCGAAGGTCGGCGACACCGTCACCGTGACCTACACGGTGGTCAAGCCCGCCGCCAGCAACCCGACCGCGATCGCCCTGCCGGCCGACATCATGACGCCGACCGGGAAGGTCACCCTCGGCGGTGCCCAGACCGGCAGCGTCACCGTGGCCGGGCCCAAGAAGAACGACCCGGTGCCGGGCAACGGCGCCTTCCCGTCCTTCTCCATGACCGGCACCTTCACGGTCACCACCCCCGGCGCGATCACCCTCTCGCCGGGCGACTACAACATCCACACCAGCTACATCCTGGAGCTGGACACCCCCTGCACGGTGACGAACCCGCCGGCCCCGGTCTCCGAGACCGTCACCGCGACCGCCACCGTTCCGGTCAACACCCGTGCGATCAGCCTGGGTTCGGCCTCCGGCAACGCCGGTGACAGCGTCACCGTGACCGGCAGCAACTTCACCCCGGGTGCCACCGTGACCCTGGCCGGGCGGTCCGGCACCGCCCAGACCGCGGACACGGCGACCGTCACGGCCACCAGCGCCGGCACCATCAGCGGCTCGCTCGTCGTCAACGACAAGTCGACGACCGGGATCGTGGCATACGAGGGCAGTGCGTGGAGTGCTGATCTGGGTGCCGGTCCCGCCGCCTACGTCGTCAACGACACCACGCCCGTTCCGCCCGGGAGTCAGAAGCTGACGACCACCGTCAAGGCGGGCACGCTGTCGATGGCGCAGGCCGGGGACGCCGTGGGCCTCTCGGCGGTCGACTTCGGCAAGGGCGGCGCCTCCACGGGCGCTCTGAACACGGTGACGGTCCAGGACTTCCGCGGCGGACCCGCGGGCTGGTCCCTGACCGGCAAGGTCACCGACTTCACCGGTCCCGGCGCCAAGATCGGTGCCGGAGCGCTGAGTTGGACCCCCGCCTGCGCCACCAAGGCGGGCAGCCCGAGCACCTGCGCGGCCGGTTCGGCGGGCACCGTGGGCAGTTCGGGGGCGACGCTCGCGTCCACCCCTGACGGCACGCTCACCGGCGGCCAGTTCACCGTCGACGCCGGACTCTCCCTGAACGTACCGGCGTTCACGCCTCCGGGCTCGTACTCCGGCGTTCTGACGCTCACGCTCACCTGACCGTACCGACCCACCTCCGGTGGCCGGGCGCCCGCACCCGCCCGACCGCCACACTCCTCGTCCGTGGGGGTCCGCACCCATGCGCAAGCTGTACGTCCTCCTCCTGACCCTCTGCTTCGGTGTGCTCACCGCACCCTCCTCCCACGCGGCGGACAACGGCAGTTGGTCCGTGTACCCGGCCGCGTCGAAGATCGCCGCGCGGCCGTACTTCTATCTCTCCGCCGACCCCGGCCAGACCATCCAGGACAAGGTGGTCGTCGCCAACAAGACGGCGCAGCCGCTTACTTTCCGGCTGTACGCGGCCGACGCCTACAACACCGCGCGCGACGGCGGGTTCGCCGTACGGACGGTGAAGGAGACGATGCGGGGCGTCGGCGCGTGGGCCAAACCGGCCAGGTCCCGGGTCACCGTGCCCGCCCACAAAACGGTCGCCGTGCCGTTCACCCTCCACGTGCCCGAAGGGGCCGAACCGGGCGACCACCCGGGCGCGTTGGTCGCCCTCGACGAACGCGTCGACAAGGGCGACGGTTCACTCGCCCTCGGTGTGCAGCGGGCCGTAGGCGCCCGTGTCTATCTCCGGGTGAGCGGACCCACGCTGCCCGCGCTCGCCGTCGAGCACGTCCATGTGTCCCATCACCAGCCGCTGGTACCGGGGTTGGGAGACAGCGACGCGACGATCTCCTACACGTTGCACAACACCGGCAACGTCACCCTCGACCCGAAGGTGACGCTGAAGGCACAGGGCCTGTTCGGCCGGACCCTGCTGTCGCGCGGACTCACCCGCATCCCCTCGGAGTTGCTGCCGGGGCAGAGCGTGAAGCTCAGCGAGCCGTGGAAGGGCTCGCCCCAACTCGACTGGGGCGACATCACGTTGACCGCGAGCGCGCCGGGCACCAAACAGTCGGCGAGCGCCTCGTTCTTCGCGCTGCCCTGGCTGGCGGCGGCGCTGCTGCTCGCGGTCGGGTTCGTCGGGGGAGTGCTGGCGGTCAGAGCGCGTCGGGGCCGCGCTCACCTGTCCGTACCCGTACGACCGTCTCGACCGGAATCGACCACACCTTCCCGTCCCCGATCTTCCCCGTCTGTGCGGCCTTGACGATCGCGTCGATCACGGCGTCCGAGTCCGCGTCGTCGACGACGACCTCGATCCGCACCTTGGGGACGAGATCGACGCGGTACTCGGCGCCGCGGTACACCTCGGTGTGGCCGCGCTGCCGGCCGTAGCCGCTGGCCTCGGTGACGGTCAGGCCGTGCACGCCGAGCTCCTGGAGCGCCGTCTTGACCTCGTCGAGGCGGTACGGCTTGACGATCGCGGTGATGAGCTTCATGGCTGGGACGTGACCTTCTGCGCGGAGGGGAGGACGGAGGCGGTGACCGGGGCCCCGTGGCCCAGGACGCCGTGATCGTATGCGGTCTCGGCGTGCACCGTAAGGTCAAGACCCGTCCGCTCCTCCTCCTCACTGGCCCGCAGACCCATCGCCTTGTCGAGCAACTTGCCGATGCCGTACGTCACGAGAAACGCGTACGCCCCTACGGCGACCACGGCCACGAGCTGCTTGCCGAGCTGGGCGAGTCCGCCGCCGTAGAGGAGGCCCTCGGGGCCGCCGGTCATGGCGGTGACCGCGAAGACGCCGATCAGGAGGGTGCCGATGACTCCGCCGACCAGGTGGACGCCGACGACGTCGAGCGAGTCGTCGTAGTTCAGCTTGAACTTCCAGCCGACCGCGTACGAGCAGACCGCGCCGGCGGCGAGGCCGACGACCAGCGCGCCGAGCAGGGAGACCGAGCCGCAGGACGGGGTGATCGCTACCAGGCCGGCCACCGCGCCCGAGGCCGCGCCCAGGGTGGTGGGGTGGCCGTCGCGCTTCTGCTCGACGAAGAGCCAGCCGAGCAGGCCGGTGCAGCCCGCGGCGAGGGTGTTGAGGAAGGCCGCGGCGGCGAGGCCGTTGGCGCCGAGGGCGGACCCGGCGTTGAAGCCGAACCAGCCGAACCAGAGCAGGCCCGCGCCCAGCATCACCATGGGGAGGTTGTGCGGGCGCATCGCGTCCTTCTTGAAGCCGAGGCGGGGTCCGACGACCAGGCACAGGGCGAGTCCGGAGGCGCCCGAGGTGATCTCGACGGGCAGACCGCCCGCGAAGTCGAGGGCGCCGAGGTGCGCCGCGATCCAGCCGCCGGGGCCCCACACCCAGTGCGCGACGGGAACGTATACGAGCAGCGCCCAGACGGGCACGAAGACCAGCCACGCCCCGAACCGCACCCGGTCGGCCACCGCCCCGCTGATCAGCGCGGCCGTGATGATCGCGAAGGTGAGCTGGAAGGTCGCGAAGAGAAGGGTGGGGACCGTGCCGTGCACGCTGTCGGGGCCGAGCCCCGCCATGCCGGCGTGCTTCAGTCCGCCGAGCAGCCCGCCGCCGATGTCGTCGCCGAAGGCGAGCGAGTACCCGGCGACCAGCCACACCACCGTGACCAGGGCGATCGACACAAAGCTCATCATCAGCATGTTGAGGACGCTCTTCGTGCGGACCATGCCTCCGTAGAAGAGGGCCAGGCCCGGGGTCATCAGCAGGACCAGGGCGGTGGCGGCGAGCAGCCAGGCGGTGTCGCCGGTGTCGACATGGGCGGCGGCGAGGGTCACGGTCGTCTCCAACGGGGTGGGGGCTCGTCAGAGGGTCACCGGCCCGGGTTTCCGGTTGTGCACGGCCGTGTTTCCGGGATGTTTCATTGCCGCAGGGTTTCTGAAAGCTCACCGGGTGAGGCACGGGTGGACTGTTGTGCGGCAGGGGCTTGTGGATCAGGGACAATGGGCGCCATGAGCGTTCGTACCCCGTCATCCAAGCCGTCTGAGTCGTCGGCGGCTCCCCACCGCGCCGGCTTCGCCTGCTTCGTGGGCCGCCCCAACGCGGGCAAGTCCACCCTTACGAATGCTCTGGTCGGCCAGAAGGTGGCGATCACCGCCAACCAGCCGCAGACCACGCGGCACACGGTCCGCGGCATCGTCCACCGGCCCGACGCCCAGTTGATCCTGGTCGACACCCCCGGCCTGCACAAACCGCGCACGCTGCTCGGCCAGCGGCTGAACGACATCGTCCGGACGACGTGGGCCGAGGTCGACGTCATCGGCTTCTGCCTGCCGGCGAACGAGAAGCTGGGCCCGGGCGACCGTTTCATCGCGAAGGAACTGGCGTCGATCAAGAAGACGCCGAAGATCGCGATCGTCACGAAGACCGACCTGGTCGACTCCAAGACCCTCGCCGAGCAGCTCATCGCCATCGACCAGCTCGGTAAGGAGCTGGGCTTCGAGTGGGCGGAGATCGTGCCGGTGTCGGCGGTCGCGGACCAGCAGGTAGACCTGCTGGCGGACCTCCTGATCCCCCTCCTCCCGGAGGGCCCGGCCCTCTACCCGGAGGGCGACCTCACGGACGAGCCCGAGCAGGTCATGATCGCGGAACTGATCCGCGAGGCGGCCCTCGAAGGCGTCCGTGACGAACTCCCGCACTCCATCGCCGTCGTCGTCGAGGAAATGCTCCCCCGCGAGGACCGTCCCGCCGACAAGCCCCTCCTCGACATCCACGCCTTCGTCTACATCGAGCGGCCCAGCCAGAAGGGCATCATCATCGGCCCGAAGGGCGCCCGCCTGAAGGAGGTCGGCATCAAGTCCCGCAAGCAGATCGAGGCACTGCTGGGTACGCCGGTCTTCCTCGACCTTCATGTGAAGGTGGCGAAGGACTGGCAGCGGGATCCTCGGCAGCTACGGAAGCTGGGTTTCTGACGGGGTCAGGTCCTGCAACCCCACCACCCGCAGCAGTTGCAGGCGCTCGTACGACTCCGTCCCCGGGCGGGCCGTGTGGATGACGAGCAGGTGGTCGTGGCCCTCGTTGAGCAGGACCTCGCAGTCCAGTTCCAGGAGGCCGACCAGCGGGTGCTGGAAGCGCTTCGTCGAGCGGCGCCGTACGGCTACCTCGTGTTCGTCCCACAGGCGGGCGAACTCCTCGCTGCCCGCACGTAGTTCGGCCACCAGGGCGGCAGGCTCCGGGTCGTCGGGGCGGGCCGCCGTCACGGCCCGCAGGTTCGCGACATGGGCCCGCGCCAGCTCCGGCCGGTCCTCCGGCGGAAACAGTTCCTGGGCCGCCGGTTCCAGGAAGAAGCGGCGGTTCAGATTGCGGTCCCGGTGCGGGCGGGCCGACGCGTCCCCGCTCAGGGCCTTCGCCATCGCGTTCTGGGCCAGCACGTCACCGCAGTCGCTCAGCACCGACGCCGGGGTGTCGTGCAGCCGGTCCAGGACCAGCAGCAGACCCGGGCGCACATGCGCGGAGGCGCTGCCCCGGCGCGGTGGCTCCTCGCCCGCCAGGTGGAACAGGTGGTCCCGTTCGTCGTCCGTGAGGCGGAGCGCCCGCGCGAGCGCCGTGAGCATCTGGCGGGACGGGTGCGGGCCCCGGGACTGTTCAAGCCGCGTGTAGTAGTCGACCGACATACCGGCCAGCGATGCCACCTCCTCGCGGCGCAGACCCGGTGTACGGCGGCGGGCGCCGGGCGTCAGGCCCACGTCGGAGGGGTCCAGGCGGGCCCGGCCGCGGCGCAGGAAGTCGGCGAGTTCGGCTCGGTTCACGTTTCCAGCGTGCGGGAGTCCGCCCGGCTTATCCAGGGTCTGCCGATCCCCCGATCGACAGGTCTCTCCCGGTCACGCCGGGCCCGGCCCACGCTGGAGCCACCAGAACGTGAGGAGCAGACGATGTTGACACTGGTCACAGGGACGACAGGACAGGTCGGCAAGCGGTTCGTACCGAGGCTGCTGGCGCAGAGCCGGCCGGGGGAGCAGATACGGGTCCTGGTACGGGACGCGGCCCGCGCGGAGCCGTTCGCGGCGCTGGGCGCCGAGGTCGTGGAAGGGGACCTGCGCGACGATGCGGTCCTCGGCAAGGCGGTCTCCGGAGTCGACGCGGTCGTGAACGTCGCCGCGTCCTTCCGCGGGGTGCCGGACGAGGAGGCGTGGGCCGTCAACCGGGACGCGGCGGTCGCACTGGGCCGCGCCGCGCAGGCCTCCGGCGTACGGCGTTTCGTCCAGGTCAGCACCGCGATCGTGTACGGCACGGGACGCGGCCGCCCGCTGACCGAGGAGGACGAGAGCCGCCCCGGCGGCGACATGTGGGGCGCCTACGGCGAGTCGAAGGTGGCCGCCGAACGCGAACTCCTCGCCCTCGACACCATGGACGTCCGCGTCGCCCGCCTCCCCTTCGTCTACGGCGAGGGCGACCCCCACCTCGCCAACTCCATGCACTGGGCGGCGAGTTGGGCCTCGACCCAGCGCCTCCACATGGGCCACCACGCAGACGTCGCCCAGGGCCTGCTCCGTATCCTGCACGCCCCCGGAGTCGCCGGCCGTGTCTACAACATCGCCGACGACGCCCCGGTCACCGCGGTCGACCTGCACCAGCTCAACGGCGTCGAACTCCCCACCGACATGCACGAACGGACCGACCCCGACCCCTGGTTCGGCATCATGTCCACGGAACGGATCCGCCGCGAGCTGGGATACCGCCCGCTGTTCCCGACGGTGTGGACGGCACGGGACGCGGGCGTGCTCTGACCCACCCGCCTCAGTCCACCCCTCGAATCCGCCGCACCAGCAACGCCCCCGCCATCCCGATCACCGCCGACACCAGATACAGCACCCGGTACCCGCCCAGATACGTCACGATCGGTGCGGCGAGGGCGGGTGCCGCGACCTGGGGGAGGGCGTTGGCGACGTTGATGACGCCGAGGTCCTTGCCGCGGTCCAGGGCCTTGGGGAGTACGTCCGTCATCAGGGCGAAGTCGACCGACGTGAAGACGCCGAAGCCGATGCCCAGGACCGCCGCCGCGGTGATCGCGCCCGGCCAGGTCTGCCAGCCCGCCAGCACCGCCGTCGCCACCGCCATCAGGACGCCCGACCAGATCACGAACGGCTTGCGGCGACCGACCCGGTCGGACCACACCCCGCCGACCACGACGGTGGCGAGGAGCGTGAGGCCGTTGACCGCCGTGAGGATCAGGACGCCCTGGTCGGGGTCGTGGTAGTGGAGGCGGTCACGCAGGTAGTAGAGGAGGTAGAGCAGGACCAGGGCGTTGCTCAGGTTGATCAGGAAGCGGGTCAGCCAGGCCCAGCCGAGGTCGGGATGGCGGCGCGGGCTCAGCCAGAAGCCGCGCAGGAAGCCCTGCCAGGACCACGGCGGGCGGTCCGACACCGACAGCCGCAGATCCTTGTGGCGCAGCACGTACGGCAGCACGCCCACCGCCGTGAACACCGCGCACGCCACATAGCCCGCCCCGATGCCCCCGGCCGCCGTCGCCAGCCCCGTGCCGCCGACCACGCCCAGGATCTGCGCGGCCCCCAACCAGCCGCCCACAGAGCCCCGTTGAAGGCGCGGCACCCGGTCGGGGACGGCCGCCGTGACCGCCGCGAAGGCCGCGTTCAGGGTCAACTGGACCAGGCACCAGCCGGCCGCCATCGTCCACACCCCGCCCGCGCCCGCGAGCAGCAGCAGGGACAGCGCCCCGCCCGCCGTACCGGCCACGATCCACGGCGTACGGCGGCCCCACCGCGATGTCGTACGGTCCGACAGCGCGCCGAAGAGCGGATTGGCGACCAGGGACACCAGCGCGCCCGCGCCGGTCACCCACGCCAGCATCGTCTCCTTGGACATACCGGTGCCGGGCGCGAAGTCCTTGGCCTGGGAGGCCAGCAGGATCTGCAACGGGCCGTACCAGCCCACCCAGATCGCCCCGTTGGCGAGCGAGAGCGCGGACGTCCAGCCCCGGCCGACGCGTTCGACGGGTTCAGCGAGGGCACCGGACGGCGAGGAGACCGCGTCGGCCGTCGTCATCCCCGCACCTGTGATCTCTGCGCCCGCAGCAGGTCCTGGAACCAGCCGTACGACGCCTTCGGGGTGCGCGCCTGGGTGTCGTAGTCGACGTGCACCAGGCCGAAGCGGCGCTCGTAGCCCTCCGCCCACTCGAAGTTGTCGAGGAGCGACCACACGAAGTAGCCGCGGACGTCCACGCCCGCCTCCAACGCCCCGTGCAGCGCCCGGACATGACCGTCCAGGTAAGTGATCCGGTCCTGGTCGTCGAGGCCGTCGTAGGAGCAGCCGTTCTCGGTGATGACGACGGGCGGGAGTCGGTCGCCGTACCGGTCCCGGAAGGTGGTGAGGAGTTCCGTCAGGCCCTCGGGGACCACCGGCCAGCCGAAGTCCGTGACCGGGACGCCCTCGATCTCCCTTACGGAGAAGGGAAGTTCGGCGGGGAGGGTGAGTCCGCCGAACTCGATCTCCGCGCCCTGCGGTGCGCCCACCCTGGTCGGCGCGTAGTAGTTGATCCCGTACCAGTCGATCGGCTCGGCGATCACCTTGAGGTCGGACTCGACGTCGCCCGGCATCAACTCGCCCAGGCCGGAGGGGTATTCACCCAGCAGCAGGGGGTCGGCGAACAGGCGGTTCAGCAGCAGGTCGTAGAAGTTCGCCGCCTCGATGTCCTCCGGCTCCTGCGAGGCGGGCCAGGTCGGGCCGTGCGAGTTGGCGATCCCGATGTCGGTGGCACCGGCCGCGCGCAGCGCCCGTACCGCCAGGCCGTGGGCCAGCAGTTGGTGATGGGCGACCGGCAGCGCGTCGAACAGCAGGGCCTTGCCGGGAGCGTGGGCGCCCAGCGCGTGCCCCAACAGGGTGTGTTCCGCAGGCTCGTTGATGGTGATCCACTTCTTCACCCGGTCGCCCAACCGGTCGGCCACCACCGCCACATACTCGGCGAACCGCGAGGCCGTGTCCCGGTCCAGCCAGTCCTGGGTGACCGGGAGGTCCCAGTGGAACAGGGTCGGGACCGGACGGACGCCCGCCGCGCCCAGTTCGTCGACGAGACGGTCGTAGAAGTCGAGGCCGCCGGGGGAGTTGACGCGCGGCCAGGAGATCGAGAAGCGGTACGCGTCCACGCCCAGGTCGGCCAGGAGCGCCACGTCCTCGGGGTGGCGGTGGTAGTGGTCGCAGGCCACCGCCGCCGTCGAGCCGTCCTTGATCCGGCCCGGCTCGGCCTCGAACGCGTCCCAGATCGAGGGCTCACGTGCGTCCGCCGCGCCCTCGATCTGGTGGGCCGAGGTCGAGACGCCCCAGAGGAAGCCGGCCGGGAACCGAGGTATCGGGTTGCCTGCATCAGTCGCCATGCGCCGGATCATCCGTACCGGTGGTAACGGGTGTCAACGGGCGGGCGTGAACAAGCAGTTACGCCCACCCCTCGACACCTGCTTACGCACCTTCCTTCAACACCCTTGAGATCAGTGTCCGTTGCTCCTCCGTAAGCCGGGGATCGGCCGCGTGCACGGTCGTCCCGTCCACCGTGATCTCGTAGTGGAAGCCGTCGGGGACTCCCGTCACGGGCGCGCCCCGGCCGGACGTGATCGCGTTCTCGGCCAGGGCGTGCCACTCATGGGCATCTGGTCGGCCCGAGGTGTCCACCTCGCCCTGCCGTTCGGTGCCGCCGAACCCACCCGTGCGCCGCACATGAATACGCATGGGTCATCTCTAGTACGGAATTACGTGATCTGCACCCCGACCTGTTCCCACGCCTTCGCCACGGCCTGCAACTCCTCGCCGCCGTCCCCGAACCGGGTCTTCGCGGCGGCGACGGTGAGCTTGGCGAAGTCGGCGAACAGCGCGTCCTGCTTGAGCGCGCCGCCGGTCAGCACGTCGTACCAGATCTGTCCGGCCTTCTCCCAGGCGTGCCCGCCGAGCGCGTCGGCGACCAGGTAGAAGGCGTGGTTGGGGATGCCGGAGTTGATGTGCACGCCGCCGTTGTCGCTGCCGGTGTTCACGAAGTCGTCCATCGTCGCGGGCTGCGGGTCCTTGCCGAGGGCGTCGTCGTCGTAGGCCGTGCCG
This sequence comes from Streptomyces sp. NPDC005492, assembly GCF_040605995.1. Classification (NCBI taxonomy): domain Bacteria; kingdom Bacillati; phylum Actinomycetota; class Actinomycetes; order Kitasatosporales; family Streptomycetaceae; genus Streptomyces; species Streptomyces sp. NPDC005492. The sequence continues at coordinate 95,031 of NZ_JBEXDX010000010.1, read as the reverse complement.
GGCGCCTTCATGGAGCGCAGGGCGACGCCGGAGACGCGCGGGGCGAGCAGGCCCGCGCCGATCAGCCAGTCGGCATCGGCGGCGGTCTGGCCGAGTGTGTACTGCTTGATGAGCGAGCCGAAGACATCGGAGATCGACTCGTTCAGGGCGCCGGACTGGCCGAAATAGGTCAGGTTCGCGCTGTACTGCGTGACGCCGTGGGTGAGTTCGTGGCCGATGACGTCGACCGGGATGGTGAAGTCGAGGAACAGCTCGCCGTCGCCGTCGCCGAACACCATCTGCTCGCCGTTCCAGAACGCGTTGTCATACTTCACGTCGTAGTGGACGGACGCGTTGAGCGGCAGGCCCTGGCCGTCGATGGAGTGGCGGTTGAAGGCGTTGAGGTAGAGCTCGAAGGTGGCGCCGAGGCCCGCGTAGGCGCGGTTGACGGTCGCGTCCTTGCCGGATTCGGAGCCCTCGGCGCGGACCTTCTTTCCGGGCAGGTCCTGCTTGTGCTTCGCGTCGTAGATCGTGCGCCGCGGCTTGTCGGTCTCGGTGGGCGCGGCGACGGCCGGTGCGCCGATGACGGTGGTCAGCCGGCGGTGGGTGCGCTCGTAGGCGTCGCGCTGAAGGGTCTCGCGGGCGGGACCGGAGACCGCGGGGTCCTCGTGCCGGGCGAGCTTGTCGAGGACATGCGGCGGGACGATCGTGCAGAAGACGGGCTCGAAGCCCCCGTGAGTCGTCATGCCCGGCAGATTGGCACTGAGTCCTGTGACTGTCACTACCGGCAACCATGATTGGTGAAATACGGGGACAATCATCACAGTGCGGTAGCGGAGAGTGGTATACAGCCGCGAATGTCCCGCATAGTGATACAGCCCCCCGCACGGCGCACGACTCGGCTAGTCTGCTGGACATCATGCGTTTCGGGCTGCTTCTCCTTAGCTGCCGCGGCGAGGGCCTGTAGTCGAGGCCGACCCCCTCCCCGCGGAGTCTGGCGTTGCGCCGTCGGCCGTCCTTCAGGACACCACGAGGAGCCCACGCATCATGGCCCACAGCGCCAATCGCCAGCAGCCCAGTTCCATGCCGATCCACAAGTACGGCCAGTACGAGCAGGTCGACATCCCCGACCGCACCTGGCCCCAGCAGCGGATCACCGTCGCCCCCCGCTGGCTCTCCACCGACCTGCGGGACGGCAACCAGGCCCTGATCGACCCCATGTCGCCCGCCCGCAAGCGCGCGATGTTCGACCTGCTGGTCAAGATGGGCTACAAGGAGATCGAGGTCGGTTTCCCGGCGTCGGGCCAGACGGACTTCGACTTCGTACGGTCGATCATCGAGGACGAGGACGCGATCCCGGACGACGTCACGATCTCCGTGCTGACGCAGGCCCGCGAGGACCTGATCGAGCGGACCGTGGAGTCCCTGAAGGGCGCCAAGCGCGCCACCCTGCACCTCTACAACGCGACCGCGCCCGTCTTCCGCCGGGTGGTCTTCCGCGGCTCCAAGGACGACATCAAGCAGATCGCCGTCGACGGCACCCGCCTGGTCATGGAGTACGCCGAGAAACTGCTGGGCCCCGAGACCGAGTTCGGCTACCAGTACAGCCCCGAGATCTTCACCGACACCGAGCTGGACTTCGCGCTGGAGGTCTGCGAGGCGGTCATGGACGTCTGGCAGCCGGGTCCCGGTCGCGAGATCATCCTCAACCTGCCTGCCACGGTGGAGCGTTCGACCCCGTCCACGCACGCCGACCGCTTCGAGTGGATGGGCCGCCACCTGTCCCGCCGCGAGCACGTCGTCCTCTCCATCCACCCGCACAACGACCGCGGCACGGCCGTAGCCGCCGCAGAACTGGCGCTGATGGCCGGCGCCGACCGCGTCGAGGGCTGCCTGTTCGGACAGGGCGAGCGCACCGGCAACGTCGACCTGGTCACCCTGGGCATGAACCTGTTCTCGCAGGGCGTCGACCCGCAGATCGACTTCTCCGACATCGACGAGATCCGTCGTACGTGGGAGTACTGCAACCAGATGGAGGTCCACCCGCGCCACCCGTACGTGGGCGACCTGGTCTACACGTCCTTCTCCGGCTCCCACCAGGACGCCATCAAGAAGGGCTTCGACGCCATGGAGGCCGACGCCGCCGCCAAGGGCGTCACCGTCGACGACATCGAGTGGGCCGTCCCGTACCTGCCGATCGACCCGAAGGACGTCGGCCGCTCCTACGAGGCCGTCATCCGCGTCAACTCGCAGTCCGGCAAGGGCGGCATCGCGTACGTTCTGAAGAACGACCACAAGCTGGACCTGCCGCGCCGGATGCAGATCGAGTTCTCCAAGCTGATCCAGGCCAAGACGGACGCCGAGGGCGGCGAGGTCACCGGCGCCGACATCTGGTCGGTGTTCCAGGACGAGTACCTGCCGAATGCGGACAACCCCTGGGGCCGTATCCAGGTGAAGACCGGCCAGTCGACCACCGACACCGACGGCGTGGACACGCTCAAGGTGGAGGCCACCGTCGACGGCGTCGACACCGTCCTGACCGGCTCCGGCAACGGTCCGATCTCGGCCTTCTTCGACGCCCTGCAGTCCGTCGGCATCGACGTACGGCTCCTGGACTACCAGGAGCACACGATGAGCGAGGGCGCCTCCGCGCAGGCCGCCTCGTACATCGAGTGCGCGATCGGCGACAAGGTTCTGTGGGGAATCGGGATCGACGCGAATACGACACGTGCCTCACTGAAGGCGGTCGTCTCCGCCGTCAACCGCGCCACCCGCTGAACCAGCCTGACCGGCGGTTTACTCGCGCTCCAAGGGCCCCGCACGCCGATCTCCGGCGGGCGGGGCCCCGTCGTTTCCCGGCCATTCGATGTGCAGGTCACGAGCAGGTCTCGTCCGGGGTACTGACTCCGGCTCAACAATGTGGCTAACATCACGCCAGCGCGGCGATGTTGCCGCGGCGTTACGGAGGTGCGACGTGCTGCCAGAACGGGGACGAAACGGCCGAGTTGTCCATGAGGGCCGTGCGGCGCGCGTCCTGGGCATCCGTACCGCGTGGACCAGCGTCGGCGACGGCGAGTTCTTCTGCCCCGGATGCGGGGGCGACCGCAACTACCAGCGGCTCACCGGGCGCCGCCGCTTCACCGTGCTCGGCGTGCCCGTGCTGCCGCGCGGCGACACCGGCCCGGTCGTCGAGTGCGCCGCCTGCCAGGGCCACTACGGCACCGACGTCCTCGACCACCCCACCACGACCCGCTTCTCCGCGATGCTCCGCGACGCCGTCCACACGGTCGCCCTCGCGGTCCTCGCGGCCGGCGGCACCTGCGCCCGTACCTCCCTGGAGGCCGCCGCGGGCACCGTCCGCGCCGCCGGCTTCCAGGACTGCACCGAGGACCAGCTCGGCGCGCTCGTCGAGGCCCTGGCCGCCGACACCGGCCGCGTCTTCGGCGAACCCAGCGGCGCCGGACTCGCCATAGAGCTGCACGAGGCCCTCGACCCGCTCGCCCCGCACCTCGCCCCCGCGGGCCGCGAATCGATCCTGCTCCAGGGCGCCCGTATCGCGCTGGCCGACGGCCCCTACACACCGGCCGAACGCGACGCCCTCGCGACCGTCGGCGCGGCCCTCACCATCTGCGCGGACGACGTCACCCGACTGCTCGCGGCGGCACGCACCCCGTCGTAGACCCCGTACTCCGTCCGGCCGAACTCCGCGCCGCGATCCGCGCGGTGGTGCGGCGAGTGGTGCCCTGCCGGTTGCGTGCGGCCTCAACGTCCTTGATACGACGGTGGGTTGGGCCTCTGTGCGACAGCATGCCGACCGTGGCTCGTATGTGCCCGAGGTGCCGGCGGTGGCAGTCGTGTACGAGTCGGGGGCGGTGACTGAGGGGAGGCTGTGACGGCCAGGTCTGTGTCGCCCCGCGAAGGGCGACCTCCGTAAGGGAGCGCGATGACCATCCTGAGCCGCACGCTGCTCGTCACCGCCGTACTGGTCGCGCCGTTCACGGCCGGCACGGCGTCCGCCTCCGCGCACTCCGGCTGCACCTCCTCCGTGCCGTACGTCTCCGGGGACGGCGCCTACGACACCTACCGCATCCCGGCGACCGTCGTCACCGACCGGGGCACGGTCCTGGCCTTCGCCGAGGGACGGCACAACGACGCGGGCGACACCGGCAACATCGACGTCGTCCTCAGACGCTCCACCGACGGCGGCTGCACCTGGGGCCCGCTGTCCGTGGTGGCCGCCGGCGACGGGGACACCCGGGGCAACCCGGCCCCCGCGGTCGACCCCCGCACCGGCGCCGTCGTGCTCCTCACCTCCTACAACAGCGGTGCCGTGACCGAGGGCCAGATCATGCGGGGCGAGGTCACCCCGGAGCAGAGCCGCCGGGTGTTCGTCCAGCGGAGCTGGGACGACGGCCGCACCTTCACCCCGCCCAAGGACATCACCAGCGACGTGAAGCGGCCCGACTGGCGCTGGTACGCCACCGGCCCCGGCCACGCGGTCGCCCTCACCCGGGGCCCGCACACGGGACGGCTGATCGTCCCCGCCAATCACTCCGCCGCCCCGCCGGCCGGCTCGACCGACACCGGGCAGGAGGCCAAGTACTACGGCGGCCACGACCTGTACAGCGACGACGGGGGTGACACCTGGCGGCTCGGGTTCGTGGACTCCACGTACGACGGGGTCGAGAACGCGAACGAGTCGACCGCCGCCGAACTCCCCGACGGCAGGCTGTACTTCAGCTCACGGGACCAGCTCGGCACGAGTGCGGGCAACCGGCTCGACTCGTACTCCAGTGACGGGGGTGTGTCGCTCGACCGCCCCTACGCCGTGCAGCACACGCTGGACGACGTGCCGGTGGTGGAGGGGAGCGTGCTCCAACTGCCGGGCGCCGGTGGCCCGTTGCTGTTCTCGGCGCCGTCCGTGCCCACCGTCCGCCAGGCCATGGCGATCTGGCGGAGCAGGGACGCGGGCAAGAGCTTCACCAAGGTGCTCACGCTGTCGCAGCAGCGGGCGGGCTACTCCGACCTGGTGCGGGTGGGGCCGGACACGGTGGGGGTGCTGTACGAGACCGGGGCGACGGGGACGTACGACACGATCGAGTTCCGTCGGGTGGGTGCGGGCGCACTGGGCGGGGGCTGACCGCCCGGGCCGTCGCCGGGTCAGACGGTGATGGTCTTGTACTCGGTGTAGGTGCCGAGGCCGACCGTGCCGTACTCGCGACCGATGCCGCTGGCCTTGAAGCCGCCGAACGGCCCGTCGAAGGCGATCGAGGCACCGTTGACCGTGAGGGTGCCGGTGCGGATCCGGCGCGCCACCCGCAGGGCGTGGTCCTCGTCCGCGGACCAGATGCCGCCGGAGAGGCCGTACTCGGACTCGTTGGCGATGCGGACGGCGTCGTCCTCGTCGTCGTAGGCGATGACGACCAGGACCGGGCCGAAGATCTCCTCCTGGGCGATCCGCATGGAGTTGTCGACGTCGGCGAAGACGGTGGGCGTGACGTAGTTGCCCTTCTCCAGGCCCTCGGGGATCCGCGGGCCGCCGGTGACCAGACGGGCGCCCTCGTCGATGCCGAGCTGGATGTAGTCGCGGACGAGCCGCTGCTGGTCGGGGCGGATCATCGGGCCGATGAAGGTGTCGGGGTCGTTCGGGTCGCCCACCTTCAGCGACTCCACCAGCTCCTTCAGCGCGGTCACGACCTCCTCGTACTTCTCGCGCGGGGCCAGGACGCGGGTCTGCGCGATGCACGACTCGCCGTTGTTGAGCAGGGAGGCGAACTTCAGGCCCGCGACCGCCTTCTCGATGTCGGCGTCGGGCAGGATGACGGCCGCGGACTTGCCGCCCAGCTCCAGGCTGACGCGCTTGAGCTGCTCGCCCGCGATCGCCGCGATACGGCGTCCGGCGCGCGTCGAGCCGGTGAAGGCGATCTTGTCGATGCCCGGGTGCGAGACCAGGTGCTCGCTGGTCTCGCGGTCGGCCGGCAGCACGCTGATCACACCCTCGGGCAGGCCCGTCCGCTCCAGCAGTTCGGCCAGGAAACCCATGCTCAGCGAGTTCTCCGGGGACACCTTGAGGACCACGGGGTTGCCCGCGACCAGTGCCGGGATGATCTTCGTGGTGGCCGAGGAGAACGGCGAGTTCCACGGGATCACCGCCGCTACGACGCCGACCGCCTCCCGGCGGACCACGCTGCGCACGGGGGAGTCGGGGTCGGAGGGCGCGAGGGTCTCCTCCCAGCCGAACTCCTCCGCCGCCTTCAGATAGGCGTTGGCCTGGCGGCTCAGACCGGGTTGCCCCGCACGGGTGAACCATTCGGCCGAGCCGTTCTCCAGGGAGATCAGGTGCGCGATCTTCTCCGCGTTCTCCTCCCGCAGCGCGTTGAACGCGCGCAGGACCGCGATCCGTTCCCCGGGCGGGGTCAGCCGCCACTCGCCCGACTCGAAGGACACCCGTGCCGCGGCCACCGCGCGGTCGATGTCGGCGGGCCGGGCCTGGACGGCGCGGCCGATCACCGAGCGGTCGTGGGGCGAGGTGATGTCGAGTGGCTCGGGGTCGCTGGGCTCGACCCAGGAACCCGCGATGAAGAGTCGGTCGTAGGTGATCATGTGCGTTCCGCCCGCCGGGGTGCGTTATCGGATCTATCTGTCACTTCAATGTAGCACTTACTGAAGATAAGAGCGCATTGGTGAGGCGCTAGATGTCCCAGGTTCCACAAGTGAGGGTTAGGATCGACGCCGTGAGAGCCGACGCCGCACGCAACCTGGAAGCCGTCCTGACCACCGGGGCCCGTATGCTCGCCGCCGATCCCGGCGCGAGCATCGCCGCCATCGCCGCCGAGGCGGGCGTGGACCGGCGCACCGTCTACCGGCGCTTCGCCTCCCGCGAGGAACTCCTCGCGGTCATCTACGCGTCCCGCCTCACGGCCATCGAGCGGGCCATCGAGGACGCCCGGCTGCGCGAGGCCCCCGTGGCCGTCGCGCTGCACCGCTATGTCGAGAACATCATCACCGTCAACCGCACCTGGCCCGTCGACCTCGCCCGCATGCTCGCCGACGAGACCGTCCGCGAGCGCCGGGACGCGGCCGTCCGCGAGGTCGACGCCTTCCTGGAGCGGGCCACCGAGGAGGGTCTGCTACGTCCGGGACTGCCGAAGGGGTGGGCGAGCGCGCTGCTGCCCCAGCTCATGCACCTGGTATCCCGGCAACTGCCGGAGCTGGGCGCCGGGCAGGCCGCCGACATCGTCGTCGACACCCTGCTGCACGGTCTCGGGGAGTAGCGGTCACAGCAACCCGGCCGCCGCCAGGAACTTCCCCACCTGCCCCACCTCGTCGGCGGACAACGGCACTTGGGGCTCCGCGGTCGCCGCGCACTCGATGATCCCCCGCAGCTGCAGCGCCGCCTTGAACGCCCCCAGCGCCGACGAACTGCCGCCCATCCGCGCCGGGTCACCGACGCCGACCAGCCCGAACAGCGCGCACAGGCGCTCCTGTTCGGCCCGGGCGCGCTCCCAGTCCCCGGCCCGGCACAGCGCGTCGAGGCGGACGTACCCGTGCGGGTCGACGTTGGCGAGACCGGGCACCGCCCCGTCCGCGCCGAGCGCGAGCGCCGAGTCGACGAACACCTCGGAACCGGTCAGCACACTGAAGCCCGTGATGCCGGCGTTGGCCCGGGCGCCGGTGACGACCCTGCGGAAGTTGCCGAGATCGCCGCTGGAGTCCTTCAGGCCGGCGAGGACCCCTTCGGCGGCGAGTTCGAGGACGAGGTCGGCGGGCAGCTTGCTGTGTACGGAGGCGGGGAGGTCGTAGGCGACGACGGGGACCGATGACGCGGCGGCGACCAGGCGGTAGTGCCGGGCGATCTCGGCGGGATGGGTGCGGGTGTAGAAGGGCGCGGTGACCACGACCGCGTCCGCGCCGGCGTCCGTCACGGCGGTGACGTGGTCGCGCACCCGGGGTGTCGTCATGTCGATCGCCCCGGCCAGCACCGGGAGTTGACCGCCCATGTGGGCGACGACGGTCTCCACGATGTACCTGCGCTGCCGATCCGTCAGATACGCGGCCTCCGAGGTCGAGCCGAGCAGGAACAGCCCGTGCACCCCGGCGCCCACCAGATGGTCGACGAGCCCGAGGAGCGAGCGGACGTCCACCTCGCGGTCCGGTGTCAGGGGTGTGCAGACGGGCGGTACGACACCGGTCAGCGGGGCGGGGAAGGTCATGAAGGCTCCCTGGGGAGGCTCTGGCGAACGAGGTCGCGGGTGGAAAGGTCCTCCTCCACAGGATGGTGGCAGCGGTAGCGATGTTCCGGTGTCGACGCGGATGAAAAGTCCGGCATGACGGAAGCGCACACCTCGTCCGCCTTCCAGCACCGGGCACGGAACGGGCACCCGCTCGGCGGTCGCGTCGCCGACGGCACAGGACCGATCAGCGGGATCGGGTCGATGGGATGCAGCAGTCCGGGTGTCGCCGAGAACAGGGCCCGGGTGTACGGGTGCCTCGCCCGGTCGGTGACCTGGTCGGCCGGGGTCTCCTCGACGATCCGGCCCAGGTACATGGTGATCACACGGTCGCTCATCCGCCGTACGGTCTGGATGTCGTGGGACACGAACACCAGGGCCAGGCCGAGGCGTTCCTTCAGGTCGAGGAGGAGGTTGAGGATCTGGGCGCGGACCGAGACGTCCAGGGCGCTGGTCGGCTCGTCGGCGACCACGAGGTCGGGGTCGAGGGCCAACGCCCGTGCGATCGCGACGCGTTGGCGCTGGCCGCCGGAGAGCTGTCCCGGGAGGCCGTCCGCGAGGGCGCGGGGCAGGCCGACCAGGGACATCAACTCCCTTACCCGGTCCTCCCGTTCGGCCCGTGTGCCACGGCTGTGCACGTCGAGCGGGTCGCGCAGTATCTGGCGGATCGTCAGACGGCGGTTCAGGGCGGTCGACGGGTCCTGGAAGATCATGCCGATGCCGGTGCCCACGGCGGTTCGGCGTTCACCCGCCGGCATCGTCCACAGGTCGCGGCCCCGCACGGTCACCGTGCCGGAGGTCGGCCGCTGCACACCCACCAGCACCTTGGCCAGCGTGGACTTCCCGCAGCCGGACTCGCCGACCACGCCGACCGTCTCGCCGGGCGCGATGGTGAGATCGGCGCCGGTCAGGGCGTAGACCCGGTCGCGGGTGAACAGGCCGCCGCTGCGCGCCTTGTGGACGACATGGGCGTCGGACAGTTCGACCAGCGCGCTCATGACACCGTCTCGCTCTCCGTCGTCAGCAGGTCGATCGCCGGGTGGTGGCAGGCGGCCGTGTGGGTGCGCGGACCGACCAGGTCCGGTGCGGTCGTACGGCAGAGGTCGCCGGCCAGTGGGCAGCGGTCGGCGAAGCGGCAGCCGGCCGGGAAGTCGGCGGGGGAGGGGACGACACCCTTGATCTGGGTCATCCGCTCGGCCGCCGATTCCAGGGACAGCACGCTGCCGAGGAGGCCGCGCGTGTAGTGGTGGGCCGGTGACTCCACCAGGTCGGCGGTCACGCCCGTCTCCACGATCTGTCCGCCGTACATCACCACCACCCGGTCGGTGACGTCGGCGATCAGCGCCAGGTCGTGGGAGACGAGGACGAGCGCGAAGCCCAACTCCTCGCGCAGTCGCAGCAGTAGCTCTATGACCTGCGCCTGCACGGTGACGTCCAGGGCGGTCGTGGGTTCGTCGGCGACGATCAGCTTGGGGTCGCGGGAGAGGGCCATGGCGATCAGGACACGCTGGCGCTGGCCGCCGGAGAGTTCGTGCGGGTAGCTGCGCAGGGTGCGTTCGGGATCGAGGCCCACCATCGTCAGCAGCTCGCCCGCGCCCCGGTGGCCGCCGCGCCGTATCACCTGCTTGAGCTGGGCGCGGATGGTCATCGCCGGGTTCAGGGACGACAGCGCGTCCTGGTACACCATCGCCATCTCGTGGCCGAGCAGTTTGCGCCGGACGCGCATCGGCTCGCCCACCAACTGCCGCTGGCTGAACCGGACATGGCCGCGCACCCGGGCACCCTTGGGTTCCAGGCCCATCACCGCGAGCGCGGTCAGCGACTTGCCGCAGCCCGACTCGCCGACCAGGCCGAGGACTTCGCCCGGCCGCACCTCGAAGCTGATGCCGTCGACGATGTCCACGCCCTGGTGCCGGCCCTCGAAGCCGATGGCGAGGTTCTCGACCGCGAGCACCGGTTGCCCGTCGGGGTCGGGCAACGGCCGTGCGCGGGACCGGAGTCGGAGCGCCGCCTCGGTCAGGCCGGGCAGCGGGAGCACCTCGCCGCTGCCGGGCTCCGGGGCGCCGAGCGGGTCGTCGTCGTGCCGTACGTCCACCTCGCGCGGGGCGGGGGCCGCCCAGGCGTCGGAGACTCCCTCGGACAGTATGTTCAGCGACAGCACGGTGATCAGCATCAGCAGGCCGGGGAAGACGGTCGCCCACCAACCTCCGGTCAGCACCATGTTCTTGCCGTCCGCGATGACACTGCCCCAGGACGGGTCCGGGGGCCGTACGCCCGCGCCGATGAACGACAGCGACGCCTCGAAGACGATCGCCTCGGCGACCTGCACGGTGCAGAACACCAGGATCGGGGCAGCGCAGTTGACGGCCACGTGCCGGGCCACGATGTGCGGGGTGCGGGCGCCGATCACCCGCTCGGCGGTGACGTAGTCCTCGCCGTACTGGTCAAGTACGTTGGCCCGTACGACCCTTGCCACCGGTGGGGTGAACAGGAACGCGATGGCGCAGATCAGCACGGTGATCCCGCCGCCGAACACCGCGATCAGGACGGCGGCGAGCGCGATGCCGGGGAACGCCATCACCACGTCCAGGCAGCGCATCAGTGTCTCGTCCACGCCCTTGCGGGAGGTCGCGGCGACCGCGCCGATCAGCGCGCCGACGACGAGGGCCAGCGCGGTCGCCCCGAGGCCGATCGCGAGGGACCAACGGGCGCCGTACATCAGCCTGCTGAGGATGTCCCGGCCGAGGCTGTCCTGCCCCATCCAGTGGTCGGCGGACGGGTGCCCGGTGCCGTCGACGGGGAGCTGCTGGTCGAGCGGATCGTCGGGCGCGAGCAGCGGCGCGAAGAGGGCCACCAGGACCACGATCGCCAGGAAGCACACCGCGACCCTCGACAGCAGCGGCAGCCGTCGCCGGCCGCGCAGCCGGATGCCGGGCCGGGAGAGCGTCTCGGCGAGGCCCTTGCGGGAGAACTGAGTGAACATCAGGAAGCATCCCTCAGGCGCGGGTTGACCAGCAGATAGAGGATGTCGATGACCAGGTTCACCACGACGAACCCGGTCGCCGTCGTGAGCACCACGCCCTGGACGACGGCCGGATCGCCGTTCTGCACGGCGTCGATCATCAGCTTGCCCATCCCGGGGAGGGAGAAGATGGTCTCGATGACGACGGCGCCGCCGAGCAGGTAACCGACGCGCAGGCCCAGCACGGTGAGCGGGTTCATCAGCGCGTTGCGGAGCACGTTCCGGCCGACCACCACCCTCGGCGGCAGCCCGCTGCCGATCGCGGTCCGGACGTAGTCCTTGTCCAGCTCCTCGACCACCGACGTCCGTACGATGCGCGTGAGTTGGGCCGCCACCGGGAGGGACAGCGCGAGCGCGGGGAGCGCCATCGTCTTGAGCCAGCCGGTGAGGGAGTCCGCCGGGTTGATGTAGCCGCCGGTCGGGAACCAGCCCCGGTCGACGGCCAGGTACTGGATCATGAGCAGCGCCAGCCAGAAGCCGGGCGCGGCGACCCCGGTCAGCGACACGACCCGGATGATCTGGTCGGGCAGCCGGTCCCGGTAGATGGCCGCCGTCACCCCGCCGAGCAGCGACAGTACGACCGCGATCCCCAGGCCCAGAAAGGTGAGTTGGAGGGTCAGCGGCAGCGCGGTGGTGACCTGGTCGACGACCGGCGCGCGGGTCAGCGCGCTGGTGCCCATGTCGCCGTGGAGCAGCGAGCCCACGAAGTGGACGTAGCGCAGAGGCAGCGGATCGAGCAGGCCGTTCCGCTCGCGGAAGTCGTGCAGTTGCCGCGGGGTCGGGTTGGCGCCCTGGAAGAACGCCGACGCCGGGTCGACGTCCGAGAAGCGCATCACCACGAACACGAACAGCACGATGCCGAGCATCAGCGGCACGAGCAGGGCGACACGGCGGGCCAGAATCCTGACGACTGTGATCACGCCAACTCCTGTAGGGCTAGACCCACTTGGCCTGGAGGACGTTTATGCCGGGATAGGGCTGTGCCCTTATCCCCGTCAGCTTCCTCGGGTCCCAGGCGGTCATCAGCTCGTTGTGGACGACCGGGTAGAGCACGGCCTGCTCGGCGACGATGTCGATGTAGTCCTGGATCATCGTCTTCTTCTTCGCCGCGTCCGGCTCCTGCGTCGCCTGGTCCATGTCCTTGAAGAGCTGCTTGGCGGTCGAGTTGCCGGCCCAACGGGCGTAGCCCATCCAGAGGTTCTGGGGGCCGTAGTTGTAGTGCATGATCAGGTCGGCGTCGAGGCCGAACTGGTTGGGGTTCGAGGCGGCGGCGACGACCTGGTAGTCCTGCTTCTGGTCCATCTTGGTGAAGACGGCCGTGGTCTCCTGCGGGGAGAGGGTCGTCTTCACACCGATCGCGTCCCAGGACGCCTTGATGGTCGGCAGGCAGTCGACGATCCAACTCACGTTCACCGCGAGGATGTTGACCTTCAGCCCGGTGACCCCGGCCGCCTTCAGCAGCGCCTTCGCCTTGTCGGGGTCGTAGTCGTAGACGGTCTTCGCCCGCCGGTAGGTCGGGTTGCCCTCGTTGAGGAAGGACGAGGACGGCTTCCCGTGTCCGCGCAGGGCGACTTGGACCATCTTGTCGGTGTCGATCGCGTAGTGCAGGGCCTGCCGCACCCGTACGTCGTCGAAGGGTTTGTGCTGGGTGTTGAACATCAGGAACAGGTTGTTCATCCCGGCGCCGCCCGCGACCGTCAGCCCGCTGCTCTGGAGGCGCTGGATGTTGGCGTAGGGGATGTTGTCGGCGATCTGCGCGCCCGCACTCGACCCGGAGATCTTGGCGACGCGGGGGGCCGCGTCCACGATCGTCAGCCAGTTCATCGTCTTGAAGGCGGGCGGGCACGGGCCGTTGTAGTCGGCGAACGCGGCGAAGGTGGTGTTGGACTTCGGGTGGTGCGCGGTCATCCGGTACGGCCCCGAGCCGACCGCCTTGCCCTTGATCGCGTCGTCCCAGGCGCCGGGCTTCGAGAAGATGTGCTTCGGCATGATCTTCGCGAGGGTGAGGCGTGAAACCCCTTCGGGGAAGGGGAACTTGAGGACCAGCTCGACGTTCTGCGCGTCGATCTTCCGGACCTCCTTCAGCCAGCTCGCGAAGAAACCCTGGGCGAGGGTCGTCGTCTTGGGGTCGAGGATGCGGTCGAAGACGAACACCACGTCGTCGGCGGTCACCGGGTGCCCGTCGTGGAACTTGGCGCCCGCCCGCAGCGTGAACTTCCACGAGGTGCCGCTCGTGTCCTTCGGTACCGCGGTCGCCAGTGCCGGGTACGGCGCCCGGGTGATCGGATCGGTGTCGATCAGCCCCTCGTAGATGTGGTTGTTGCCGGCCATGCCGAACGCGGAGGCGGTCTGCGTCGGGTCCCAGCTTCCGTCGTTGCCGTAGCCGATCACCGCGGTCAGGGTGCGGTTCTTGCCGGTGCCCCCGCCGCCGGTGTCGTTCGTCGACTGCGGCCCCGACGAACAGGCCGTCAGGGACGAGGAGATCGCGGCCGCCGCGCCCAGCGCGCCGGAGTACTTCAGGAACGCCCGGCGGTGCAGCGCGGGCACGTTCTGGGTCACGTCTTCGCGCATGGTTACTCCAGGAGGTACGACGTCCTACGTCCTGCGGTCAGCGCGACCATAAGAGCGCCCGTGGGGGCGGTCAAGGCATCGCACACGAATGGCGTAGCCGTCAGAGGTCGGACCAATGGCAGTTTGAAGGGCACGTGAAATGGCGTAAGTTGACGCCTCTTCCGAGCTGGGCGAGGTCAGACATGGGACGTGGGACGTCCGGTGAGGCTACGATGCGGCGCATGTCCGGGGAGCCAAGGAACAGTCGGATACAGCGCGAGGTCGTCCAACTGATCCTCGACCGCAAGCTCCTGCCCGGTGCGCCGCTGCCCACCGAGGCCGAGCTCATGGAAGCCCTGGGTATCAGCAGAAACTCCGTCCGCGAAGCCCTCAAGGCGCTCCAGGCCCTCGACATCGTGGAGATCAGACACGGCTACGGCACCTACGTCGGCCGCGCCTCGCTGACCCCGCTCGTCGACGGCCTCACCTTCCGCACCCTCACCCGCCACGAGGACGACGCGGACGCCCTGGCCGAGGTCCTCCAGGTGCGCGAGGTACTGGAGGAAGGCCTGATTCATCGGGTCGCCGCCACCGTCACCGAGCCGGAACTGGACAGACTGGATGCGGTCGTGACCCGCATGGAGGACGCGGGCCGCGCGGGCCACCCCTTCCCCGAACTGGACCGCGAATTCCACGAGTTGCTCTACGCCTCCCTCGGCAACGAACTCGTCCCCCAACTCCTCGGCGCCTTCTGGACGGTATTCCGCCGAGTAGCCGGAGCCCGCGGCTGGACCGACGACCCGACCCCCGAGATCACCGTGCGGCGCCACCGCGACATCGTCACCGCGCTGCGCTCGCGCGATGTGGAGGGGGCGCAGCGGGCGATGGCGGATCACTTCAGGGGGATCGAGGCGAGGGCGGCGCAGGAGTCTCGGGGGGTGGGGTAGGGGGCGGTGGGGTGCGGGGCGGCTTGTGATGTGTCGCGGGTGGTCGTGCGAGGCGGTGTCGGGGGCGGGGCGTGGAGTTTCGCCCGTGTCCCGGGGGCCCCGCCCCCGTGGTCCCGGGGCAGCACACGGGCGTTCCGCCGCTCGGGCAGCGCGGGTAACCGCCCTTCGCGCTCCGGGGGTTGCCAAGCCACGGGGTCTCGCCCCCGGCGGAGCCGCCGGGCAGCCGATTCCGTCCCCGGCGGCCTACGCTGGCGGCGTGACCGACACCTGGAACCCCAACGACCCCGGTGTCCTGCGGCTGCCCTCCGGGCGGTTGATCCGGGGCCGTGGGCTGCGGCACCCCCTCCCGACCGGGGCGCCGACCCCGTCGTACGGCGTGTATCTGCTGGGCCGGCGGCCGCCCGACGTGTCTTGGGACGCGGACTGGATTCGGTGGCCGGACTTCCGGCTGCCTGTGGACCGTGTTGCTGCCCGTGCCGTCCTCGCCGAGGTGTGGCGGCGGGCCGACGGGGAGCGGGTCGAGGTTGCATGTGGGGGTGGGCGGGGGCGTACCGGGACGGCGCTCGCGTGTGTCGCTGTGCTGGATGGGGTGCCGGCCGGAGAGGCGGTGGCCTATGTGCGGGCGCACTATGACCGGCGCGCGGTGGAGACGCCGTGGCAGCGGCGGTATGTGCGGCGGTTCGGGGTGGACTCAGGCGCGGCGGGCGCGGAAGCGTAGGCCGCCGGTCTCCGGGTGGAGGTCGACCGTCACGTCCGCGAAACCGGTCCGTTCCAGCCGGGCCGGGAGTGTCGCCGGATCGAGGGTGTTCATCGTGTCCCGGAAGTGCAGCAGCCGGAAGCGCAGGCTCGGCTGGCTGTCGCTGCCGGCGAAGGTGCCGCCGGGCCGCAGCACACGGAACGCCTCGGCGAAGATACGGTCCTGGTGGGCGGCCGTGGGTACGTGGTGCAGCATCGTGAAGCAGACGACCGTGTCGAACGACCCCTCCCCCAACGGCAGTTCGGCGCCGTCCGCGTGCAGGATCTCCGCCCGGTCGCCCCACCGCGACCGCAGCAGGCGTGCGGTGTCGGCGTCGATCTCGGTGGCGGTGAGGTGGTCGACCCGCTCGACGAGGACACGGAGGTTGGCGCCGTAGCCGGGGCCGATCTCCAGTACGTCCGCGCCGAGTTCCACGTGTTCCAGGGCCCAGGGCAGGATGCGGTCCTTCGTCGTCCGCGCCCACTCCTCGGAGCTGCACAGCTTGCGGTGTGCTCGGTTCATCGGCATACGTCGACGCTAGGCGGCACCGCCGGCTGTCCGCCACGGGCTAGGCTGCCGTGTCATGTCGCGGAACGGACAGGACCCGGGCCACCCCCACGACACGGCCATCCTCGTCGGCCAGTTCACGATGCCGCGCGGGACGTTCTTCACCACGCACCAGCATCCCGTTCACCAACTCCTGTGTTCAGAACGGGGGTTACTCAGAATCCGCAGTGAACAGGGGACCTGGCTGCTGCCACCGGCGCTGGCCCTGTGGATCCCCGCCCTCGTCCCGCACGCGACGGGGTCGGAGGGCGACGCCGTCATGCGCGGTGTGTACGTCGACCCGGTGAGCTGCCCGCACATCGACTGGCGGGACCCCACGGTCGTCGCCATGACCCGGCTGCTCCGGGCGCTCGTCGAGCACCTGGACCGCACGGACCTGTCACCGGACGTCCGTTCACGTGCCGAACTGGTGCTGCTCGACGAGCTGCGACCGGTGCCGGTGACCAGCGTGGCCGTCCCCGAACCCCGCGACCCACGGGCGCGCGCGGTGGCCGAGGCACTGCGGACCCACCCGGCCGACGACCGGCCCCTCGCCGAGTACGGCCGCCAAGTCCGCGCCAGTGCACGGACGTTGGCGCGACTCTTCGTCACGCAGACCGGCCTGGGTTTCGGACAGTGGCGGGAGCGGCTGCGGATGCAGGCCGCGCTGCCGTTCCTCGCCGAGGGGTTGCCGGTGGAGTCCGTGGCACGGCGGGTGGGGTATGCCTCGGCGAGCTCCTTCACGGCGGCGTTCCACCGCGTGGTCGGCGTGACACCGAGGCAGTACTTCCCGCGCTAGCCGAGCGCGGTCGCCACCAACTCGGCCGTGTCCGCCACCAGTTGGTTGTCGTACGGCGCGTCGGGCAGCGTGGGCTTGGTCGTCAGGACCGCGAGGACGACCGGGTCCCCTGCCTCCGTCCAGGCGATGCCGACATCGTTGGCGGTGCCGTAGCCACCGCTGCCCGTCTTGTCGGCGATCGTCCAGGTCGCGGGGAGCCCGGCACGGAAACGGGCGGCGCTCGTCGTGTTGTTGAGCAGCCAGGTGGTGAGCCGGTCGCGGTCGGGGCGGCGCAGCACATCACCGAGGACCAGTTGGCGGTAGAGACCGCCGATCGCGCGCGGGCTGGTGGTGTCGGTGATCCGGTCCGGCTCGGCCGAGTTCAGCTCGGTCTCCCAGCGGTCGAGCCGGGTGACCCGGTCGCCGAGGGAGCGGGCGAAGCGGGTGATCGCGGTGGGGCCGCCGAGTTCGCGCAGGAGCAGATTGCCCGCGCCGTTGTCGCTGTACCGGATCGCCACGTCCGCCAACTGCTCGACCGTCATGCCCTCGGCCAGATGCGCCCGGGTCCGGTCGGAACCGTCGACCAGGTCGGCCTCCGTGTAGTGCACGACCTTGTAGAGCACCTCCCCGTGCCGGTCCAGGTCACGCAGGACGGCCGCGGCGGCGAGCGTCTTGAACGCCGAGCACATCGGGAAGAGTTCGTCGGCGCGGTGCACGACGGTCCTCCTCGTACCGAGGTGATGCGCGAACACGCCCACACGGGCGCTGTGTTGCTCCTCCAGGGCGCGCAGGCGGGTCGTGATGTCGGCGGTGGTGTCGGTGCCGTCCGACGCCTGCGCGGAGGAGGCGCCGGTGAGGACGGTCGCGGCGGTGGCGGCACCGGCGGTGAGCAGAGTACGCCGGGTGGTCACCGGTGCGGCAGGGGGCGTAGAGGACTGTTCGGAGCCTGAGATCGCGCTCTCCTTCGTTCGGTTGGATGAGATTCGGCCGATGAGGTTCGGTCGATGAGATTCGGTGCGGTCTCCGTCGACGATCGGTCGATTTCCGTCAACGATCTCTCCAGTGACCGACGCGAGACCTCATCCATTGGTTGCGTCGCCGTAGACCATCGGGCGACCCGGGGCAGGGCGCCGGATCGGCACAGTGGGCTCATGGCGAACACTCAGGGGATCAACAGGGCGCAGTTCCTGGCGGGGGCGCTGGCCCTCGGGACGGCGGGTGCGCTCCTGCCGTCCGGGCAGGCCACGGCGCGGACGCGGGCGGCGGACGGCCGACGGGGTCTGCGGCACCACGGTGTGGTCTACACGGTCGGTGAGGGCGAGACCCCCGCCACCGCCTGGAACCCCCGCCGGATGCGCGCCGACCTCCGCGCCATCCGCGACGAACTGCACGCCGACACGGTCGACGTCACCGGCGACGGGGTCGACCGCCTCACCGCCACCGCCGCCCACGCCGCCGAACTCGGCCTGCACATCTGGCTCCAGCCCACCCTGGCCGACGCCCCGGAGCGGGACATCCTCGAACACCTCGCGGAAACCGGCCGGTTCGCGGAACGTCTTCGGCGGCAGGGTGCGAGCGTCGACTTCAGCGTGGGCTGCGAGTTCTGGCTGTTCGTGCCGGGGATCGTGCCGGGCGCGACGGTCCTGGACCGCGTCGAGAACCTCCTGAACGGCACCTTCGACCCGGTCAGGATGCAGCGCAGGCTCGATGCCTTCACCAAGAAGGCGGCGGCACTGGGCCGTTCCGTCTTCCACGGCCACCTCTGCTACGCCGCCGCCCAGGACGACGAGGTCGACTGGAACCTCTTCGACATCGTGGGCATCGACTACTACTCGTACTTCCGTCAACCTGCCGACTATGTACGGGAGTTGCTTCGCTACCAGCGCTGGGGCAAGCCCGTGGCCATCACCGAGTTCGGCACCTGCGCGTACAAGGGCGCCGAGAAGACGGCGGGCATGGGCTGGAACGTCGTCGACTACGACAAGAACCCGCAGGAGATCAAGGGACATCCGACACGCAGCGAACACACCCAAGCCGCGTACGTGGTGGACCTGTTGGAGGTCTTTGAGTCGATGAACCTCTACGCCGCGATGGCCTTCGAGTTCGTCACCCCGGACGCCCCGCACCGCGCCGACGACCCGCGACACGACCTCGACATGGCGAGCTACGCCATCACCAAGACCGTCAAGGACCGCCCGGATGACCCGAGTTCACCGTGGCACTGGGAGCCGAAGGAGGCCTTCCACGCGCTGGCCCGGCACTACGCTCACAGCGCGAGGGTCATGAGGAGGCGGTGCTCGCCCGGCCCGAAGTAGTCCTTGAGCACTCCCTCCTCCGACGAGAAGCCCAGCGAGCGGTACAGCACGATCGCGGCGGCGTTCGTCGGCTCCACCGTCAGCCGGACCTGGTGGACGCTCTCCGTGCGCAGCCGGCGCAGCGCCTCGATCATCAGACGGCGGCCCAGCCCGCGGCCCTGCTGATGGGGTGTGACGGCGAGGCTCATGATCCAACTCACGTAGCCGTCCGAGGTGTTGACGAAGAGGATGTAGCCGAGAAGGCCCTCGCCGTCGTCGAGGACGAGGATGCGGTCGCCGTAGATGTCGCAGAGCTGGCGGAGCACGAAGGCGGGGTAGGGCTCTTCGGGGAAGGCCTCCCTGTCCACGCGGAGCAGCTCGGGCAGATCGGCCTCGGTGATGCCCCTCAGGGTCAGGTGCCGGTCGGCCCGGTCGGCTAAGAACGCCTGGTCAGCGCGGCGACCAAGAGGGGGGAAACGTTCCTCCGGAAAAGCCGTCATACTGCCTCCTGCGGGGAGAGGGTCACGTGCGTGTTGCCACTCGTACGGGTGGTACGGGCGAGACGCGAACGATCTTCCTTTCTGGTGTGTTCGAGAGGGTTCCGAACATCTTGGGTGGGGCAATCCGGCAGTTCAAGGCCGAATCAGGTCGCATGAATGTATTCGCCGCGATGCGCCCCCTGTGCATCACGGCGAAGGATCCCTCGTGACCCAATGGTTTCGGCTCATTGACGAAAGGGTATCCTCCTTGCCTGCGATGTTGGTATCGTGGCCAAATGACCGTCAGATCCCCGGGGGGCCACCAGGTGAAGAATGCAGACGTCGCCTGGGGTGCATTCGACCCGATCGCCTACGTTGATCACAACTACCGCGACTTACAGTCGGAGGACGCGGAGATCCTTCCTATTGTCCGGGATCATTTCGGCGGTCATTTCCGGAAACAGGACGTCGGCCCGGTTTCGGGTATCGACGTGGGCGCGGGTGCCAACCTCTACCCCGCGCTCTCCATGATCCCGTGGTGTGACGAGGTCACCCTCTTCGAGCGCTCGCCCTCGAACGTGGAGTATCTGGAGAGCCAGGTCGACTCCTACGACGAGAACTGGGACCAGTTCTGGAGCGTCCTGAGGGAGAACAAGGCGTACGGCGGCTTCGCCGTCGACCCGCGTCAGCAGTTCCGCAAGGTCGTCAAGGTCGAGCAGGGCAACATCTTCGGCCTGGAGCGGTTCGGTGGCCGGTGGTCCGTGGGGACGATGTTCTTCGTCGCCGAGTCGATGACCTCCTCACGGGACGAGTTCAGCCTCGGCGTGGAGCGCTTCATGCGCGCCCTGGCCCCAGGCGCACCCTTCGCCGCAGCTTTCATGGAGCATTCAAAGGGTTATTACACGGGAAAGAAGTTCTTTCCGGCGTGCGACGTGGGAGAATCCGAAGTGCGTGCGAGTCTCGAACCATTCGCGGGTGACTTCGAGGTGTACCGGCTGAAAACAGAGCCCAATCTACGTGCCGGCTATTCCGGGATGATCCTCTCCTACGGTTGGCGCGGGAATTCGGACGCTGCTGTTCCGATTCTCTGATCAGGTCGATGATCGGGCCAATGACCGGGCCGATCATCGAGTCGATCGGTGAATCTTCACAACAGAAGAGGGATATTCCTCGGCTGAGGGCAGTGCGGTCTGTGTGAGGGGCATGGAATGGAGATCAAGCCGCGGCAGCACCTGCTGGACATCTGGCAGGCGGTCGCCCGCCACTCGTTCGACGGTGGTGAGTGGGCCTGGGGCAAATGGGGCGGAGAGAGCAGCGTCGCCGACGCCGAGCGCCTCCTCTGCCTGCTCTACCCCGCGACCGAACTGCCGTCGTTCCGGCTGGACGATCCCGACACCACGCTGACCGATGTCCAGCAGGCCCTGAAGCGGGCCGGCGGGCGGCTGGAGATTCCGGCCAACATCGTCACGGCGGCCGTCGAGTTCATGCGCACCCACACCGACGACAAGAGGCCCACGTTCGCGGGCGGTTACTACTTCCAGTCCCGCGACAAGGAGCAGGACCTCACCGAGGAACAGCGCCAACTCGGCGTCGTGGACTCGTTCTCCATGTCCATCACCCTCTGCCTGGCCCTGCTCGGCTTCCTCAAGGTCTATGAGTCCAAGACCCGCCGCGGTGACATGCAGGAGATGATCCGCGACCTGAAGATCGCGACCAGCAACCGGCTCACCGCCGCCATGGTGAGCCTGCTGCGCTCCTTCACGGTCAACGTCTACGACACCGAGTCCGCCCAGGGCGAGACGCTCTGCGGAATCCTCGGCCAGGGACAGTTGTCGCAGCGTCAGGTGCTGGAGAAGTTCCAGCGGCGGTTCAGGCCGCTGCGCGCCGCCATCATCGAGAGCTTCATCCTCGGCCTCGACGTCCAGGAGGCGCTCAAGGACGAGAGCCAGCTCTTCGAATGCGGCTGGGCCTGGAGCCTGGTGCGGGACGCGCCCGAGGTGGAGACCGACGAACCCATCGGGGAGCAGCCCACCGGCGTCGCCAACCCGGTGCCGTACCTCTACTTCACCGTGGTCGCGCTCGACGGCATCCAGGACCTGTTCTCGGACCGCACCCTGACTCTGGGCCTGCTCAACGCCGAACAGCAGAAGCTCGCCGAGGCGCTGCGACTGCGCTGGGAGATCACCCAGCAGTACTGGTCGCGCATCGCCCGTTTCGACCGCGACCGCTGGCCGCTGGAGGACATCCCCTGGCGTACGACGGGACAGCGGCTGGAGTCCGAGTACTTCTCCCTCTCCGTCGCCGCCATCCTCGTGCACGACCTGATGCGCCGCCGGGCCACCGACGACGACCTCACCCGCACCGTGCGCGTCATGGAGCGCCTCGCCGAACGCGGCCGTATCACCAGCCGGATGACGCGCGACGACCCGATGATCCAGTTGCACAACCCGGGTGTCACCCTGCCGCTCCAGGGCGGCGGCACCATCGGCCCGCCGATGAACTGGACGATGAGCGACTTCTCGGCCCAACTCCTCAAGCGCACCGTGCAGTTGTGCACGCTCTCCCGCAACCTCTCCGCGCACGACCGGCTGCTGAGGCTGGCCGAGGACATCTTCGGCCACGTGTGGCGCCGCCGCATGGGCGAGGGCGAGGGCGTCGGCCTGTGGGACAACGTGCACGCGGCCTACCCGGAGACCGCCCTCACCGAGGGCCCGGTGTCCTGGAGCATCACCGAGCGGGTCACCGAGGTGATGGTCCAGGTCCACAACATGTACGCCCAGCCACCGATCCGCAGCCTCGAACTCACCGAGCTGGCAAAGGCGTTGCTCAGCGAGTCCACCCACCTCCTGGGCAACGAGCAGATGGCGCCCGCGCCCAACTCCGACGGAAAACGTGGCATGCAACTCAGGGGAATCGAAGTCAAGTTACGCCGCGCCCGCGCCCTGGTCGACGAACAGCCCGGCACCGCCTACTCGTTGACCCTCGACGTGCTCGGCCAGCTCGACGCACTCGCCCGGGCCCGCGAAGCCGCCGCGGTCCAGGGAGTGTGACCCGTGCTGATCTTCGCGGCCTCCGACAAGGGAGGCACGGGCCGCTCCGTCACCAGCGCCAACCTCGCCTACCAGCGGGCGCTGACGGGGGACGACGTCTGCTATCTGGACTTCGACTTCGGCTCGCCCACCGCCTCCGCCGTCTTCGACGTGCCCGAGGCCCGGCAGGCCGCCGAGGACCGCGGACTGCACTCCTATCTGATAGGCGAGATCAGCGAACCGGTCAGGATCGACGTCTGGGCGGACACCGAACACCGGGTGCTGCGCAACCAGCCGCCCGGCGCGGGCCGGCTGATCCTGATGCCCGGTGACCTCAGCGGCGGCGAGTTCGCCACCTCCGGGGACAATCTGCGCCGCTGCGTGGACCTGCTGCTGCGCCTCAACGGCGAGTTCGACCTGATCATCGTCGACCTCAGCGCCGGCCGCAGTTACGCCGTCGACATGGCACTGGCGGCCACCTCGCAGCGCTCGATGAGCGGTGTCCTGGCCCGCTGGCTGGTCTTCCACCGCTGGACCCGCCAGCACGTCGAGGCCGCGGCGAGCCTGGTCTACGGCAAGCGCGGCATCCTCGCCGGCGGTGTCGCCCGCGGCCACCAGGAGGACGCGCTGCGCGGCGCCATCCGCTTCGTACGGGCCGCCGTACCCGATCCCGACTCGGCGCTGTGGTCGCAGGCCACGCCCACCCAGTCGGCGTGGATGGACCAGTGCGACACCGAGCTGAAGCAGCTCGCCTCGCACCACGGCATCGGCTACAGCCAGGTCCTCGGCTCGGTGCCCCTCGAACCCGTCCTGCAGTGGCGTGAGCAACTCATCACCGACGAGGACGTGTTGGACAGCCAGATCGCCACCATGGAGACCTGGCAGGCGCTGAGCGACCTGGCCGCGCGGCTCACCGACGACAAGTACTGGGAGGAGGCATGACGGAGGCCGTCTTCCGGGAGACCACCGCGGACCCTGGCACCCAGTCCGTGCCGCTGGCCCATCTCTCACTGGAGCTGGGCCACCTCTACATGGAGGACTTCGAGGCGGGTCCCGAGCGGCTGCGCGAGCACTTCGCCGAGGTAGGGATCTGGGTGGAGGCGGCCCGCGCCGCCACCGCCCGCCGGATCGGCGGCAAACGCCCCCGGATCAGCACCTGCTTCCTGATCGACGACTACTTCACCCGCTTCTCCACCCCCGCCGAACTCATCCCGCTGGTCCTCGAGGAGGCCGAGAGGGCCGGACTCGTCATCGACTACCTGGCCCGCGAGTCGGGCTGCGCGGTCGCCGACCGGATCGAGCTGGCCGAGTCCGTCATGCACCGCCTCGTGGAATCACCGCCGCCGGGCAGCCACGGCTCCCGCCCGCCGGTCAGCCAGACCGGCTGGCTCGCCAACGGCCTGCGCACCACGCCGACCCGCAGCGCCCTCGCCGAGATCGTCACCTGGCAGCCGCCCCAGGAGACCGCGGCGCGCAACCACTCGGTCTTCATGGACGTCGAGCTGTGGTCGGAGACGGACAAGGGCCGCCTGTGGTCCTGCCCGTTCCTGGCCGCCGTATGGCAGTTGGCACGCCTCGGTCTGCTACGGCACCTCGGCGAACCCGTGCTGGTCCCCAAGCCCTGGGCCGGCGGGGACTTCCCACGCGACTGGGACCGGCTGCCGCCGCTGCTCAAGCTCAACGACTCCAAGGTCGCCTTCAGCGCCTACCGCACCTGCACGCTGATGGCGAACCGCTTCCTCGCCGTCGAGGACGCCGTACGGCTCATCCTCGACCAGGTCGACGTCGACTCCGAGGCACTCGCACAGGTCGCCAAGCGCTCCGCGGGCGAAGGCGTCGCGGTACCGGAGGCGGTGGCGCAGCGCGCCACCTACGTCTTCTACGAGGAGCCCGCCAACCCCGCCTCACCCGACGGGACTTGAGATGACGACCCCCGGACGGGCCCCGCGTTCGGTCCTCGCCTGCGGCGAGGTGCGCACCTCTCTGCTGCCGTCCTTCCAGGCACTGGACGGCCGGGCCGCCGCCCAACTGCTGAGGCTGCGCGCCGACGAACACGTCCGGGTCTCCGAGCGGCCCAACCTGTACGCCCTCTCGCCCGAGGTGCTGACCGGAGTGGACTGCCGGCTGCCCACCTCGAACGGCGCCAAGGTGCGGGCCGTCGGCACGGTGGCCGCCCGCGCGGCGCTCACCGAGGGCCGGGTCCTGCAGTCCACCGCCTACTTCAGCGCCCCGGCCACAGGCCCCGACGTACGCCGTCCCTGGGGGCACTACCTGGTGCGGCCCGGAGTGGTCGAACCGTTCGGGAAACTGCCCGAACAGGCCATTGCCCAGGGCGTGTTGCGGGGCGGCGGGCGCGGCGACCTAGACCTGGGGATGATCGCCGAGGGTCTGCTGGCGCAGTTGGTGCGCCATCCGCTCCTCGACCACAAGGCGCCGTTCAAGTCCCGCCGCACCCACCTGCGTTGGGCGGCACGACGGACGCCGGAGGACCAGGAGCCGTCCCTTGACCGCTTCACGCTGGCCCAGGACGGCCTGCGAACCGTCGAGTTGACGGTGCCCGAGAGCGTCCCGGCCGCCGCGGTCGCCGGGCTCTGCGAAGACCTCGCGTTGCACGACTGGCTTTTGACGACGGTGGTGCACATGCTGGAGAACAGCCGGCTCGGAGCGGCGGACGGGCCCGCGGCGGTCCTGGCGCTGCGCCCGGCCGTGGATCACCTGCTGCATCTGTGGATGCCGCGCGCGCACGTGGACCGGACGCTGGGACACCTGTGGGACGTACTGGAGCGAGAACCGGGCTTCAGCCGCCAATGGGAGAACCTTCGCCAGCGCATCCGGGACCAACTGGCCATACAGGCAATTCCGTTGCTGCACCAGGCGCTGAGCACGCGCTGACGGGGCGGCACGAACCGCATATCCGACGGGGGAGAGGCTCGACATGGACGGAGCGACGACAACAGGGGCAGGCGGACTGCGGTCTGTACCGCAACAGGACCAGGCCCAGCGCAGATCAAAACTGTTCCTCAAGACGCTGTTCGCGATCTTAGCGGGAGGCGTCGCCTTCTTCGTGACCAACGTCCTGAACGAGGACGACGGCAACCTGTGGCAGTGGACGATGTCCATCCTGCTCGGCTGCGCGACCCTGATCCTGCAACTGCTCGTGGACTTCGGTGAGCGGCTGGAGGCCGTCCAGGAGAACCAGAAGCGGCGCATGCGGGACATGAAGGACAGCCTTTCCAGCCATCATCTGGAGATGCGCGCGGCGGTGGACGAGAGCTTCGCCAAGATCAACGCCGCCACGGAGCTGTACAGCAAGGTCGACGGCTCGGTGCTGCGCTCCGACGAGGTGACCCGGCTGGTCCTGGGCTACACAAAAGTCGGCGAGCAGGGCGCGGACCTCGTGAAGGCCTTCGCCGAGGAGGAGTTGGGCCGGCTCGCGCTGCTCATGGAGAACCTCGGCAACGGCACGGCGGACTGCCCCGGCGAGAACCACGAGTGGCTGATCGACCTCACCAAGTGCGTCAAGCGGACGCTCTACGCCACCAGCACGTCCGTGGACCGCGACTTCTGGCAGAGCGAGCCCGCGCGGCGCTATCTCGCTGCCCAGGAGGTCGCGATCAAGACCCGACGGGTGCAGATCCGGCGTGTGTTCCTCGTCGACGAGGAGTCGGAGGTGACCCCCAGCCTCCGCCAACTCTGCGAGCGGCACAAGAAGTTCGGGATCGACGCGCGTATCGCGGTCCGGTCCCTGCTGGAACCGACCGCGCAGATGAACTCGTTGAACGACTTCATCGTCCTCGACGGCGAACTCTCCTACGAGACCGAGCCCGACATCCGGATCATGCCGGCCAAGACGACGCTGAAGATGACGCGCGAGCACGTGGCGGAGCGCGTACACCGCTTCGACGTCCTGTGGGAGGCGACGGAACCGGACCGCGCCCCCGAACCGGAGCCGGACCCGGAGGGCCGCAGGACGGTCACACGTCCCGCCGATCCACTGCGACAACCGTGACCACCGCCGCGACCAGCGCCCAGACCGCGAACACGACCCAGCCACCGGCGACGGTCGTCGGATAACGCTCGGCCAAGGTGTAGGGCATATGGCCGTAGTCGACCTGGACGAGGCGGCGCCAGGCGTTGAACGGGAGGGCGTTGCGGACGCAGGCCGTCCAGTGGTAGCGGTCGGTGACGAAGGTGGGGAGGAGGAGCAGGAGGCCGGTCGTGAGGACCATCGTCGTGGCGCTGTGCCGGATCAGCGCGCCCATGGCCATGCCGACCAGCGCGGACACCGGAGCGAGCAGCGCCGACGCGACGACCACCCGTACACCGTCATGACCGCGGTCACCACCGCCGCCTTCGCCGACATCAGGGCCCGGCGGTCCGGCACGGCCGCGAAGGTCGTGTGGATCAGCCCGGTCGAGTACTCGCCGACGACCGTGACCGCGCCGATGCTCGCCACCGTCAGGACCAGGATCATCGCGGCACCGTCGGTGAAGGCGTCGAAGAGCGCGGTGGTGGCGAAGCGGGACCGCATCATCGTGTTGTAGTGCGGATAGTTGACGTAGTCGGCGCGCGCCGCGTTCGCGTTGAAGGCGACCACGGCCAGGGCGCCCATGCCGAGCGCCCAGTAAGTGGAGCGCAGGGTACGGAGTTTGAGCCATTCGGCGGCCAGCAGATCGCCGAAGCGCGCGACGGGCATGTCCAGGGTGGTGGTCGTCATCGGGAGTCTCCGGCCAGGTAGTCGGCGCTGTCGGCGGTCAGTTCCATGAAGGCCGCCTCCAGGGAGGCGTGCTCGGTCGTCAACTCCCCAAGCAGAAAGCCGTGTTGGTGCGCCAGCTCGCCGATGAGGTCGGCGCCCATCCCGGTCACCTTCGGCGTCTCCTCGCCGTCCGGCGCCACCACCGCACCCTGCGACGCGAGGACGGCGGTCAGCGCGCCCGCGTCCGGTGTTCGGACGGTCACCGTCGGCGCCGTACCGCGCGCGGCGAAGTCCGCGAGGCTCTCGGCTGCGATCAGCTCGCCCCGGCCGATGACGATCAGTTCGTCCGCGGTGTTCTCCATCTCGGACATCAGATGGCTGGAGACGAAGACCGTACGGCCCTCCGCCGCCAGCCTCCGGAACAGGCCCCGCACCCACAACACCCCTTCCGGATCAAGCCCGTTGAGGGGTTCGTCGAAGAGCAGGACGGGCGGGTCGCCGAGCAGGGCGGTCGCGATGCCGAGCCGCTGTTTCATGCCGAGGGAGTAGCCACTGACCTGGCGCCGGGCCGCCGCCCCGTCGAGCCCGACCTCGGCGAGCACCTTCTCCACCCGGCCCGCCGGGATGCGGTTGCTGCGGGCCAGCGTCCGCAGATGCGCCCGTGCGGACCGCCCGCCGTGCACATCGCCCGCGTCGAGCAGCGCGCCGACGTGCCGCAGCCCGCGCGCATGGCGGCGGAAGGCGTGCCCGCTGATCGTGGCGCTCCCGCCGCTGGGCCGGACAAGTCCCAGCAGCATCGTCCGCCGCCAGGGTCGTCGTCCTCACGACCTTCGACGACGACGACTACGTCTACGGTGCGCTGCGCGCCGGTGCGTCCGGGTTCCTGGTCAAGGACATGGCCCTGGACGACATCATCGGCGCGGTACGGGTGGTGGCCGCCGGGGACGCCCTGATCGCCCCGAGTGTGACCCGGCGCCTGATCCACGACTTCGCGTCCTCCCGCCCCGAACAGACCCGCCCACGCCGTGAGTTGACGGGCATCACGGGACGGGAACGCGAGGTGCTGACGCTGGTCGGCTCGGGGCTGTCCAACACGGAGATCGCGGCCGAGCTGTGCATCAGCGTGGCCACGGCGAAGACGTACCTGACCCGCCTCTTCACCAAGCTGGACGCGAGGGACCGCGTCCAGTTGGTGATCCTGGCCTATGAGGCGGGCCTGGTCTCGGTGGGTTAGGGATCACGCCCCGGGCGGCGGCGGTACGAGCTGCTCGTAGTCGCTGCTGGAGTAGTCGCCGTCCGCGAGGAAGCCGGGGTCCTCGCCCTGCTCGATGTACGGCGGCGGGTCGGTGTTGACGGACATGTCGCCGTTGGCGTTGATGCTGACGGTCACCTTCACCTCACCGGCGGGCGGGCTGGCGCCGTAGCCGAGCTTCTCGGGCAGGTAGCCCTGGTACTGCTGCGGGGCGGAGTTGGTGACCTGGAAGGTGCCGTCGATCGTCTTGGCCTGGTTGATGGTGCCCCAGCCGGTATCGGTGCTCGTGATCGACGCCGTGGTGCCGCTGGTGAGGTTGCCCTGGCCGTCCCAGCAACGGGTGATGGTGATCGTCGAGTTGGCCATCGTGGTGTCGAAGAAGAGCGAGTCGGAGTTCCAGTGCCAGTGGAACTGGTAGCCGCCGTCGCAGGTGGTGGCCTGCGCGGTGCCCGGCGCCAGGAACAGCGCGAGGGGCGCGAGGCCGAGGACGGAGAGTTGGACGCTGCGTTTGCGGAGTGCGGTCAGCATGCGGTCAGGCTCTCAACTGCCGTACAGGGAAAGGAAAACCCTTCGACGGTGGTCGAAGGGTTCGGTGGCCCGGTCCTAGCCGTCCAGCAGGGCCAGCCCGAGTGGCGTGAGTGTGTGCAGGACCGCCTGGCCCGCGCGGGAGGTGCTCAGCAGGCCCGCCTCCCGCAGCACGCCCGCGTGATGGCTCGCGGTGGCCGGCGCGATGCCGACGCCGTGGGCGAGTTCGGTGGTCGTCATGCCGTGGTGCTCCGCGAGCGACTCCAGGACCTCCGTCCGGGTCTGCCCGAGCAGTGCGCCGAGGGACGCGCGCGGCCGGGGCTGTCCTACGACGGAGTCGTGCGCCATGGGATAGACCACGACGACCGGCAGGCCGGGGTCCTTCAGGAGCGTCGGGTGCCGCCAGCAGAAGTACGACGGCAGGACCAGCAGCCCCCGCCCGTCGAGCCGTACGTCCCGGTCCACGCCGCCCACCCCCCTCACCTCGAGAACCGGCGGTTGCCAGGAGAGGCCGGGGTGGAGCCGGCCCAGCAGGCCATCCAGGTGACTCTCCGTCAGGAAGCGGTCATGCAGGGAGCGTTCGGCGTCCAGACGGGTGCGGATGGCGTCCCACCAGGGTGCCAGGGCGATCCGGATGTAACTGCGGAGCGCCGTCGCCAGCTGCCCTACGGCCTCCCGGTCGCCGTCGGCCAGCGAGGCGGCCCAGGACGGTAACCGCCGTCCCGTGTGCGCGAGTTCGAGCAGATCGCGCCGGAGCCGCTGTCGCGGGGTGGAGAGGAGGGCGCCTATCCCCGCCTCCAGCCCACCGGCTCCGCCCGCCGGGGTGAGGAAGTCCGGCGAGTACCCGTTGGGCGGTGCGAGCCGGAGCAACTCTCTTACCGGGGCGGGCAGTTCGGGCCGTACCGCCCGCCGCCAGGGGCCGAAGACGGCCGACGCGGCGTTCGTCTGGAGCACGTGCATGCTGAGCAGCGCTTCCCATAAGGGGTCCGGTGTCTGCGCCAGCCTGATGTGGGCGAGGTCGTCGTCCGTGAAGTGGATGCGTACCGACATGGGTGGTCTCCCCCGTTCGAGCCTCGTTCCATAGTCGGAACGGGAGCGGGGGCGCACCCGATCGCAACGCCGACCTTCACGGGATCGGCGCCAATGCGGACGATCGGTGACGAGATGCGAATCCTGCCGAGTGTAGAGGTGGAAGCACACTCCGGAGTCGAGAAGCGTGAAAGTCGAAAAGGGCGGGGAGCCAGGTGTGGGCACACTGTGCGGAGGCGAAGGACACCTTGGTGGAATTGCGGATTCGGGTGCGAGGAGAACGATGAAGCCACCCGTCGGATCGGTCGCCGTGGACACCTGTACGGGGAGAGTGGGAATCGTCATGGGGCACGTCGGGCCCTACGTCCAGTTGCGGCCGTACGGTGGCGGCCGGGAGTGGGACGCCGAGCCGGCCGCCGTGCGGGACGCGACCCCGGCCGAGCGGCTGAGCGCGGCGACCGCGTATGCGAACGCACGCAGCCGGGGCGAGGTGCCCTGAAGCGTCGTGGAGGTGCGGAGCCGTAGGGGACAATGGGCCGCATGAGTCTGTTCCGCGACGACGGCATCGTGCTGCGCACCCAGAAGCTGGGTGAGGCGGACCGGATCATCACGCTGCTCACGCGGGGTCACGGGCGGGTACGCGCGGTGGCGCGCGGGGTGCGGCGGACCAAGTCGAAGTTCGGGGCCCGGCTGGAACCCTTCTCGCATGTGGACGTGCAGTTCTTCGCGCGGGGCAGTGAACTGGTCGGGCGCGGGCTGCCGTTGTGCACACAGAGTGAGACGATCGCTCCGTACGGTGGCGGGATCGTGAGCGACTACGCGCGGTACACCGCCGGTACGGCGATGCTGGAGACGGCGGAGCGGTTCACCGATCACGAGGGCGAGCCCGCGGTGCAGCAGTATCTGCTGCTGGTGGGCGGGCTGCGGACGCTGGCCGGCGGGGAGCACGCGCCGCATCTCATCCTCGACGCGTTCCTGCTGCGTTCCCTCGCCGTCAACGGCTATGCGCCAAGCTTCGGTGACTGCGCGCGGTGCGGAATGCCCGGGCCGAACCGGTTCTTCTCCGTGGCGTCCGGCGGGGTCGTCTGCGCCGACTGCCGGGTGGCCGGGAGCGTCGTACCTTCACCGCAGGCCCTCGAACTGCTCGGTGCGCTGCTCACGGGAGACTGGGAGACGGCGGACGCGTGCGAGGGGCGGCATGTGCGGGAGGGGAGCGGGCTGGTGTCCGCCTATCTGCACTGGCATCTGGAACGCGGGCTGCGTTCGCTGCGGTACGTGGAAAAGTCGTAGGTAGTAGGCCTTAGAGGGAGACAGGAACGTCATGGTTGTACGCGGGATCCTGGGGCGCCAGCGGCGCGAGTACAAGGCGCCTGAGCCGCACCCGTCCGGGGCCCGTGCGCCGAAGCTGCCCGGTGAGCTGATCCCGAAGCACGTGGCGATCGTCATGGACGGGAACGGCCGGTGGGCGAAGGAGCGGGGGCTGCCGCGCACGGAGGGCCACAAGGTGGGCGCCGAGCGGGTGTTGGACGTGTTGCAGGGCGGCGTCGAGATGGGCGTCGGCGCGATCTCCCTCTACGCCTTCTCCACCGAGAACTGGAAGCGGTCGCCCGACGAGGTGCGCTTCCTCATGAACTTCAACCGTGACTTCATCCGCAAGACCCGCGACACCCTCGACGAACTCGGCATCCGGGTGCGGTGGGTGGGCCGGATGCCCAAGCTGTGGCGGTCGGTGGCCAAGGAGTTGCAGGTCGCGCAGGAGCAGACCAAGGACAACGACGCGCTGACGCTGTACTTCTGCATGAACTACGGCGGCCGGGCCGAAATCGCCGACGCGGCAAGGGCGTTGGCCGAGGATGTGCAGGCGGGCCGGCTCGACCCGGCCAAGGTCGACGAGAAGACCTTCGCCAAGTACATGTACTACCCGGACATGCCCGAGGTCGACCTCTTCCTCCGCCCCAGCGGCGAGCAGCGCACCTCCAACTACCTGATCTGGCAGAGCGCCTACGCCGAGATGGTCTTCCAGGACGTCCTGTGGCCGGACTTCGACCGCCGCGACCTGTGGCGCGCCTGCGTCGAATTCGCCCAGCGGGACCGGCGGTTCGGCGGGGCGGTACCGAACGAGAAGCTGCTGGAGATGGAGCAGGGGATGCGGGGTCGGCCCGAGGAGGGCTAGGCGGGACGGCTACCATCCCGCCTCATGGACATGGGGCGGGATGACGTGGCAGGGCAGGTTGTCGAGCTGGTGTACCGGCCGACGGCCGAGGACTTCGTGGCGGCGCTGAGAGCGCGCGGGCGGGTCAGCCGGTCCGCGCGAAGACAGAAGTGGCTGATCGGCCTCGTGCTCGGCTTCGGCGCCCTGGTGGTCGGGACCGCGCTGGCCAAGGGCGACTCGCTGCCGTACCCGCTGCTCGCCGGTATGGTCTTCGCCCTCTTCCTGCTGGTGTTCCAGCCCCGGCTCGTGGCCCGCCAGTTCCAGCGCCTCGCGGAGCGCCGGGGCGAGTTCCGGGTGACCGTGACGGACACCGGGGTGTCGGTGGTCACCGACGACGCGTCCACGTCGCTGAACTGGACGGTGCAGCCCCGCTACCGGGAGACCGCGGACGGCTTCTACATGTTCAGCTCCGAGAAGAACGCCCTCAACTTCACCGTGCTGCCCAAGCGCGGTCTGCGGGACCCCGCCGACGTGGACCGGCTGCGGGCGATACTCGACGCCCACCTGAGCCGGGTCTAGGACCTCAGCCGGCAGCCGCCGCACAGTCCGCGCAGGTGCCGAAGATCTCCACCGTGTGCGCCACGTTCACATACCCGTGCTCCGCCGCGATCGTCTCGGCCCACGTCTCGACCGCCGGGCCCTCGACCTCGACCGCCTTGCCGCAGACGCGGCAGACCAGGTGGTGGTGGTGGTCGCCGGTGGAGCAGCGGCGGTAGACGGACTCGCCTTCGGAGGTGCGCAGGACGTCGACCTCGCCGGCGTCGGCGAGGGACTGGAGGGTGCGGTAGACCGTGGTCAGGCCGACCGAGTCGCCCTTGTGCTTGAGCATGTCGTGGAGTTCCTGGGCGCTGCGGAACTCGTCCACCTCGTTGAGTGCCGCCGATACGGCCGCACGCTGGCGGGTGGATCGTCCCTTTACGGGCGGACCGGCCGTCGTCACCGTTGCCTCCTCACGTCTGCACTTTGCCGAGCCATTGTGCCAGCCCGGGCTGTGCATGGTCAGACGCCGACCTCGTCGGCGGCTCCCCGAGTGGCTGGAATCGCGCACTCCACCGGGTCCCCGGCGGGTCGCGCGGCGGCCGCGGCCCGGGCCCGGCGGCGGGCGAGCGGGGCCGCCAGGGCGGTGAGCGCGATGAACGCGGCGATGGTCAGCAGCACGATCGTCGCGCCGGGCGGGACGTTCTGGTAGTACGAGGTGACGGTGCCGCTGACGGTCACGGTCACGCCGATCGCGCCCGCGATCGCCAGGGTGGCCCCGAAGCTGCGGGTGAGCTGCTGCGAGGCGGCGACCGGCACCACCATCAGCGCGGAGACCAGGATCAGGCCCACGACCCGCATCGCGACGGTGACCGTGACGGCCGCCGTGACCGCCGTCAGCAGGTTCAGGGCGCGCACGGGAAGGCCGGTGACCCGCGCGAACTCCTCGTCGTGGTTCACGGCGAAGAGCTGCCGCCGTAGGCCGAGCGTGACGATCACCACGAAGGCCGCGAGGATGCCGATCGCCGTCACGTCGGAGGGCGAGACCGTGGAGAGCGAGCCGAAGAGATACGAGTTCAGGTTGGCGTTGGAGCCGCCCGGCGCGAGGTTGACGAACATCACGCCGCCCGCCATACCGCCGTAGAAGAGCATCGCGAGGGCGATGTCGCCGCGGGTCCTGCCGTACCAGCGGATCAGTTCCATGAGGACCGAGCCGAGGGCGGAGACGGCGGTGGCCATCCACACGGGGGAGGTGTTCAGCAGGAAGCCGAGGCCGACGCCGGTCATCGCCACGTGGCCGATGCCGTCGCCCATCAGGGGCTGGCGGCGCTGGACCAGGTAGATGCCGATCGCGGGGGCGGTGATGCCGACGAGGACGGCGGCGATGAGCGCCCGCTGCATGAAGGCGTAGTCGAGGATCTCCATCAGCTCAGCAGTCCCGTGTGAAGCGGCTCGTGGGGGTGGACGTGGTCGTGGCCGGGCAGCGCGTGCTGGCCGATGGCGCGCGGGGGCGGGCCGTCGTGCTGGACGCAGCCGTCACGGAGTACGACGGCCCGGTCGATCAGGGGCTCCAGCGGGCCGAGTTCGTGCAGGACGAGGAGGACGGTGGTGCCCTCGGCGACCTGACGGGTCAGGGTGTCCGCGAGCACCTTCTGGCTGGCCAGGTCGACGCCCGCCATCGGCTCGTCCATGATCAGGAGTTCGGGTTCGGCGGCGAGCGCGCGGGCGATCAGCACACGCTGGTGCTGGCCGCCGGAGAGCGCGTTGACCGAGTCCTTGGCGCGGTCCGCCATGCCGACCAGATCCAGGGCGTGCCGTACGGCCTCGTGGTCCGCCTTGCGCAGCAGACCGAAGCGGGCGCGGGAGAGGCGGCCGGACGCGACGATCTCGGTGACCGTCGCCGGAACACCGCCCGCGGCCGTGGTGCGCTGCGGTACGTAGCCCACGCGCCGCCAGTCGCGGAAGGCGCGGCGCGAGGTGCCGAACAGTTCGATCTCCCCTGCGGACAACGGCACTTGGCCGATGACCGTGCGGATCGCGGTCGACTTGCCGGAGCCGTTGGCGCCGAGCAGCGCGACGACCTCACCGCGGTGCACGGTGAGGTCGATCCCGCGCAGGACGGGGCGCGAACCCAGCTCGGCGCGGACACCGCGCAGCGATATGACGGGCTCGGGCGATGCGCCCAGGTCCGATGCGCCCATGTCGTCCTCCGTGACAACGGTCATTTGGCACCCAACGCGGTCCGCAGTGCCTTGAGATTGGCCTGCTGGACCGAGAAGTAGTCCTTGCCGCGGGACTTGGCGGTGATGCCCTCGATCGGGTCGAGGACGTCGGTCTTCAGGCTCGCGTCGGCGGCGATGGTCTTCGCGGTCTTGTCGCTGACGAGCGTCTCGTAGAACACCGTGGTGACGCCGTCGGCCTTGGCCATCTTCTCAAGGTCCTTCACGCGCTGCGCACTGGGCTCCGACTCGGGGTCGAGGCCGTTGATGGCCTCCTCGGTGAGGCCGTAGCGCTCGGCGAGGTAGCCGAAGGCGGCGTGGGTGGTGATGAACACCTTGGTCTTGGTGTGCGCCAGGCCGGTCTTGAACTCGGTGTTGAGAGTGCCGAGTTTCTTCACCAGCGCGGCGGTGTTCCTCTTGTAGTCGGCCGCGTTCTTCGGGTCGGCCTTCTCGAAGGCCTTGCCGACGCCCTCGGCGACCTGGGCGTAGCGCACCGGGTCGAGCCAGATGTGCGGGTCGAGGCCGGCCAGTTCGGTGTTCTTCGAGGTGTCGTGGGAGGCCGCGTGGCCGCCGACCTCGTTGCCGTGCTTCTCCAGCGTGGTCAGGGAGGCGGCGTCGATCTTCGTCTTGAGCCCGGACTGGCTCACCGCGTCGTCGACGGCGGGCTGGAGGTTCTTGAGGTAGAGCACCGCGTCGGACTCGCCGAGCGCGGCGGTCTGC
The DNA here is from genome assembly GCF_040605995.1 of Streptomyces sp. NPDC005492. Taxonomy (NCBI): domain Bacteria; kingdom Bacillati; phylum Actinomycetota; class Actinomycetes; order Kitasatosporales; family Streptomycetaceae; genus Streptomyces; species Streptomyces sp. NPDC005492. Next base: position 59,310 of record NZ_JBEXDX010000010.1, on the reverse strand, counting down.
TGTGCGCTGATCTCCAGGTCGTGCGGCTCCTGGCCGGGCTTGGTCAGGCTGGTGACGTGCACATGGTCCCCGCCGATCTGCTCGGCGAGGTACTGGAGCGGGTAGAACGCCGCGACGACGTCGAACTTGTCGGTGTTGGCGGCGGCCGCGCTGTCGGAGCAGGCGGAGAGGGTCCCGAGGCCGAGGGCGGTGGCCGCGGCTGTCGCGATCGCGGATATGTGGCGTCGTCGTACGTTCATGACAGTCATTTTCAACTGACATGGAAACCGTTGTCAACAAGGTGAGGGTACGGAACCGATTTGATACGGGGGCGGGAGGCGCCGGTAACCTGAGGCATTCGCTGCCGTCCATTCGTCATGAAGAGAGCACCGTGGCCGCCGACAAGATCGACACCATCGTCAGCCTGAGCAAGCGCCGTGGCTTCGTATTCCCTTGTAGTGAGATCTACGGCGGCCAGCGCGCCGCCTGGGACTACGGGCCGCTGGGTGTCGAGCTCAAGGAGAACCTGAAGCGCCAGTGGTGGCGCTACATGGTGACGTCGCGCGAGGACGTGGTCGGTATCGACTCGTCCGTGATCCTGGCCCCCGAGGTCTGGGTCGCCTCCGGCCATGTCGCCACCTTCTCGGACCCGCTGACCGAGTGCACCGCGTGTCACAAGCGGTTCCGCGCGGACCACCTGGAAGAGGCCTACGAGGCCAAGCACGGCCGCGTCCCCGAGAACGGCCTGGCCGACATCAACTGCCCCAACTGCGGCAACAAGGGCCAGTTCACCGAGCCCAAGCAGTTCTCCGGCCTGCTCTCCACCCACCTCGGCCCGACGCAGGACACCGGCTCCATCGCCTACCTGCGCCCCGAGACCGCCCAGGGCATCTTCACCAACTTCGGCCAGGTGCAGACCACTTCGCGCAAGAAGCCGCCGTTCGGCATCGCGCAGATGGGCAAGTCCTTCCGCAACGAGATCACGCCCGGCAACTTCATCTTCCGCACCCGCGAGTTCGAGCAGATGGAGATGGAGTTCTTCGTCAAGCCGGGCGAGGACGAGAAGTGGCAGGAGTACTGGATGGAGCAGCGCTGGAACTGGTACACCGGCCTGGGCCTGCGCGAGGAGAACATGCGGTGGTACGACCACCCCAAGGAGAAGCTCTCCCACTACTCCAAGCGCACCGCCGACATCGAGTACCGCTTCCAGTTCGGCGGCAACGAGTGGGGTGAGCTGGAAGGTGTCGCCAACCGCACCGACTACGACCTCACCGCCCACTCCAAGGCCTCCGGCCAGGACCTCTTCTTCTTCGACCAGGAGGCCCAGGAGCGCTGGACGCCGTACGTCATCGAGCCCGCGGCCGGTGTCGGCCGGGCGATGCTGGCGTTCCTGCTCGACGCCTATGTCGAGGACGAGGCGCCCAACGCCAAGGGCAAGCTGGAGAAGCGCACGGTGCTGCGCCTCGACCACCGCCTCGCCCCGGTGAAGGTCGCGGTCCTTCCGCTGTCCCGCAACGCCGACCTCTCCCCGAAGGCCAAGGGCCTCGCGGCGGCCCTCCGGCAGAACTGGAACATCGAGTTCGACGACGCCGGCGCCATCGGCCGCCGCTACCGCCGCCAGGACGAGATCGGCACGCCGTACTGCGTGACGGTCGACTTCGACACCCTTGAGGACAACGCGGTGACGGTCCGCGAGCGCGACTCGATGAAGCAGGAGCGGGTGTCTCTCGACCAGATCGAGGGGTACCTCGCGGCGCGCCTGATCGGTGCCTAGGGCACGACTGGCCCTGGATGACGGTGCCGCATTGGACCTGTAACGGGGTCCGCGGCGGCACCAGGGTGGTCGGCATGAGCATCGCGTTCCTGCTGACCACCCTTGTCGTTGTCGCCACTCCCGGCACCGGCGTCGTCTACACCCTGGCCGCCGGTCTCGCCCGGGGGCGGCGCGCGAGTGTCGTCGCCGCCTTCGCCTGCACGCTCGGCATCGTGCCGCACATCCTCGCCACCGTGACCGGCCTCGCCGCGCTGCTGAACACGAGCGCGTCGGCCTTCCAGATCGTCAAGTACGCCGGTGTCGTCTACCTGTTGTACATGGCGTGGGCGACCGTGCGGGACAAGGAGGCGATCACGGTGGAGGAGGACACCGCGCCCCGCTCGGCCGGGCGGGTCATCGCCCGGGGTGTGCTGATCAACGTCCTCAACCCCAAGCTGACGATCTTCTTCCTGGCGTTCCTGCCCCAGTTCGTGAGCCCCGACGAACCCCACTCCACCGTAAGGATGTTGGCGCTCAGCGGCGTCTTCATGCTGGCGACGTTCGTCGTCTTCGCCGGCTACGGCATCCTCGCGGCCTCGGTCCGCAGCCACGTCACCTCCCGGCCCGGGGTGATGACATGGCTGCGGCGGAGCTTCGCGGGGTCGTTCGTGGCGCTGGGGGCGAAGCTCGCGCTCACCGCGAAGTGAGCCTCAACGCCCTTGCAGGGACTTGACGTTGTCGCCGAAGGTCCAGTTCTTCGAGCCGTCCCAGTTGATCGACCAGGTCATCAGGCCCTTGAGGGAGGTGCCGTAGTGCTGCCAGGCTTGGGAGACCAGGGACGGTGACATGTAACCGCCGCCCGCGCCCGACTGGGCGGGCAGGCCCGGGACCTGCTTGTCGTAGGGGACCTTGATCGTCGTACCCTGCACGACCAGGCCCTTGTTGAGGCAGTCGGTCTGGGCGGTGAAGCCCGCGACGGTGCCCGCCGAGTAGGAGTCGCCGGAGCAGCCGTACATGCTGCCGTTGTAGTACTGCATGTTGAGCCACCACAGGCGGCCGTTGTCCGCGTACTTCTTCACGATCGGCAGATACGCGCCCCAGATCGAGCCGTACGTGATGCTGCCACCGGTGACGTACGCCGTCTCCGGGGCCATCGTCAGGCCGAAGTTGGACGGCATCTGGGCCAGGATGCCGTCGATGATGCGGATCAAGTTGGCCTGGGACGTGGAGAGTTGGCCGATGTTTCCGCTGCCGACCAGGCCCGTCTCGATGTCGATGTCGATGCCGTCGAAGTTGTACTTCTTCAGGATCGGCACGATCGTCGAGACGAACTTGTCGGCCACGGTGGTGGAGCTGAGGTCGATGCCCGCCGCGGCGCCGCCGATCGACATCAGGATCGTCTGGCCGGAGGCCTTCGCCGCGCACATCTCGGCGGGCGTGGCCACCTTCACGCCCGTGTCCATGCCGTCCTCCCACAGCGCGGTGCCGTCCGAGCGGATGACCGGGAAGGCCGCGTTGATCACGTTGTAACCGTGCGTGGCGATCGCGGAGTTGGTGATCGGGGTCCAGCCGAAGGGCGGGTGGACTCCGTTGGAGGAGCCGTCCCAGTTCTCCCAGTAGCCCTGGAGGACCTTGCCGGACGGGCGGGACTTGACGGCGCAGGTGTCGGCGGCGGACGCGGTGGGGGCGGCGGCGATCGACAGGGGGACGAGGAGGGCGGCCGCGCTGACGGCGGCGGTGAACAGGCGGCGGAGCATACGGGGCCTCCCGGTGGGGGTGCGGTGAGGTGTCGTAGGCATGACAGTGCTGCCATGACAGTGCTCGTGGTCCAGACCTTTCGTCAAGAGGTCTGTACCACGCTCTCGCTCCGGCAAGTATGGAATGACAGATATTGAAATCTGTCATCTGTCATGCCAAAGTGGTCCGCATGACGATTCCCACGCGCTCACTCGGCACCACCGGCCCCCAGGTCTCCGCCCTCGGCCTCGGCTGCATGGCCATGTCCTCGGTCTACGGCGAAGCGGACCGGACCGAGGCCATCGCCACCATCCACGCCGCCCTCGAAGCGGGCGTGACACTCCTCGACACCGGCGACTTCTACGCCATGGGTCACAACGAGATGCTGATCGGCGAGGCCCTGCGCACCGCACCCGCCGCCCGCCGTGAACAGGCGCTCACCAGCGTGAAGTTCGGGGCCCTGCGCGACGCGGAGGGCGGCTGGTCCGGGTACGACGGCCGGCCCGCCGCCGTGAAGAACTTCGCCGCGTACTCCCTCCAGCGCCTCGGCGTCGACCACATCGACGTGTACCGGATCGCCCGGGTCGACCCCGATGTGCCGATCGAGGAGACGGTCGGCGCGATCGCCGAACTGGTCGACCAGGGCCACGTCCGGCACATCGGCCTCAGCGAGGCCGGCGCCGACACGATCCGCCGGGCCGCGGCCACCGCGCCCATCGCGGATGTGCAGTTGGAGTACGCGCTGATCACGCGGGGCATCGAGGACCGCATCCTGCCGACCACCCGTGAACTGGGCATCTCCGTCACGGCGTACGGCGTGCTGTCCCGGGGCCTGATCTCCGGGCACTTCGGTGCCGACCGGCAGCTCGCCGCCACCGACTACCGGGCGTACTCGCCGCGTTTCCAGGGCGAGAACCTCCGGCACAACCTGACCCTGGTCGAGCAGTTGCGGAAGATCGCCGAGCAGAAGGGCGTCTCCGTCGCGCAGCTCGCCTTCGCGTGGGTGCTGTCGCGGGGCGAGGACATCGTGCCGCTGGTCGGCGCGCGGACCCGGGAGCGGCTGACGGAGTCGCTGGGCGCGCTGGACGTCGTACTGGACGCCGAGGACCTGGCCGCGATCGAGGCGGCCGTACCGGCGGACTCGGCGCTCGGGGACCGCTATCCGGCCGCGGCGATGGCACACCTCGACAGCGAGCGCTGATCCGGCCTGCGGGTACGGTCATCTCCATGGCAGCGAGCGAGACCCTGACCGCCGAGCGCATCCTCGAAGCGACCGAGGAGGTGCTGCGCCGCCACGGCCCGGCGAAGGCCACCGTGGTGGACGTGGCCCGCGCGCTCGGCGTCAGCCATGGCACCGTCTACCGGCACTTCCGCACGAAGGCGGCGCTGCGGGAGGCGGTCACCCAGCGCTGGCTGGACCGTACGTCGCAGACGCTGTCCCGCTTCGTGACGGAGGACCGCGATCCGGAAGCCCGCCTGCGCGACTGGCTGGCGGGCCTGTTCGACGCCAAGCGGAAGAAGGCGGGCGGCGATCCCGAACTGTTCGCCACGTACCAGGTCCTCGCGGACGAGGCGGGCGAGGTGGTCAGCGATCACATTGACGAGCTGACCGGTCAACTCACCGAGATCGTCCAGGCTGGCATCGCAAGCGGCGTCTTCACAGTCCCCGATCCGGCCGTCGCCGCCCGCACGGTGTTCCAGGCCACCGGCCGCTTCCACGACCCGTCGTACGCACGGGAGTGGCGAAAGCCGGGCGTGGAGGGGGAGTTCGGGGAGATGGTGGAGCTGCTGCTGAGGGGGTTGCGGGGCTAGGGCCTGTTGCGAAAGTCCCGCCTGCCCCGCGACGCCCGGCACGCACTCTCGCCGCACCGGGCCCAGACCCAAGTACGTCCAGTACGAGAGTCTGGGTCGACGGCGGTTGCCGCAAGCATTTCGTCGAGCACCGGGAACGCCCGCCCCACGACCAGCGTCACAGTCGATCAGCCCTTCGGCTACGCCGGCGCCTACCTCGACACCATTGGCCTTTACAGTGCGGGTGCCTTCGCTACCGAAGTCGGGATCTCGACTTGGGTGAGCCGCAAAAACAAGAACCGATCGAACGGATGAGGAATGTCGACACAATCACTCATCTTCATTCCGTCCGGGGATGCGCCTGCCGCTTTGATAGGTGGAGTTTTCGTCGTGGCGCTCGCCGTTATCTGCGTTTACTATTTCTCCCGAAATCGGTAGGTACCGTTCAGGAACGGCCCGCCGCACACCCCCAGAACTCCCGCATCAGCGGTGTCGGTGTCGGGCTGGTCATCGACACCTGGGTCAGCAGGACGGTCACCGTGCCGGTCGGGGGGACGACGTGGGCCGTGGTGCCGGTGCCGCCGACCCAGCCGTAGCGGCCGGGGACGTTCCACGGGTCGATCGGGGTGACGTCGACCTGGCCGCCGTAGCCCCAGCCCTGGCCCTCCAGGAACAGGGTCGAGGCGTCGCGCTGGGCGGCGGTGAGGTGGTTGGTGGTCATGCGGCTGACGGAGGTGGGGGAGAGGACCGGGGTGCCGTCCGGCGCGAGGCCGTCGTGCGTGAGCATCCGGCCGAACGCCAGCAGGTCGTCGGCCGTCGAGACCAGGCCGCCGGCACCCGAGGGGAAGGCCGGGGGCCGGCTGAAGCCGCCGTCCGGGGTGTCCGCCTGCTCCAAAGTGCCCTGCTCGCCCGGCGTGTAGGCGGTGGTGAACCGGTCCCGCTTCGATTCCGGGACCGCGAACGCCGTGTCCGTCATGCCCAGCGGTCCGAAGAACCGCTCCGCCAGGAAGTCGGGGAAGGACGAGCCCGAGGCGCGGGCGACCAGGACGCCCTGGAGGTCCGAGCAGGTGTTGTAGAGCCACGCGGCGCCCGGCTGGCGCACCATCGGGATCCGGGACAGGGCGGCGAGCCACTCGTCGGGGCCGGGCTGGAGGTAGGGCGCGCGGCCGTCCTGCTGGAACGCGAGCAGCGCCTGGACGGCCGGCAGGGAGAAGTCGTCCGGGAAGCCCCACCCGGCGCGGAAACTCAGCAGATCCTCGACGGTGATCGGACGGTCCGCCGGGACCACGTCCTCGACCGGCGAGGAGGGGGTGCGCACCACCGTCGGCTTCGCCAGCTCGGGCAGCCACTTCTCCACCGGGGCGTCCAGCGTGAGACGCCCGTCCTCCACCAGCGCCAGGACCGCCGCCGCCGTGACCGGCTTGGAGACGGAGGCGATCCGGAAGATCGAGTCACGGGTCATCGGTGCGGTGCCCTCGACGTCGACGGAGCCGACGGCCGCCACCTCGACGTCGTCGCCCCGGGCCACCAGGCCCACCGCCCCCGGCACGGTGCCGTCGTCGACGCGTCGGCGCAGGGTGTCGTGGAGATTGCTCATCGGTCGGCCTTCCGGTCGGGAGAGTCGTGGTCGAACACGTCGGATACGACTCTCCTCGCCTCCCGAACTCATCGCTCCCCGGTCAGTCGGCGGACGGGTCCACCGTCGCCTGGTGCTCCTCGGCGAGATGCTCCTGCGCCTTCAGCCAGGGCAGGAACTGCGCGCTCTTCTTCCAGCCGCACGTCTCGCAACTGATGATGCGTTTCGCGCCGGTACGCAGCACCCGGACGACATGCTCGCGTCCGTGCTGGTCCCAGCGGCTCACCTTGCTCGTGTTGATCTCCAGCATGATGTCTCGCCTCCGGCAAGGAGTGTGCAGCAAGACCAACATCAACAGGGCTCAATTCACGACGAGTTGTCCAAGCTGTGAACATGTCATCCCCGGTGTGGCCGGCTGCCGTCAGGTCGTGGGTTGGGCCCTCAGCAGGAACTTCCGTTCTGTCTCCCGGCCCGTGCCATTCCTCTCAGGTGGTGGCGAGCATCAGGGCGATGCCCGTCATCATGACGCTCGCCGCGACGATCCTCGCGCCACCGAACCGCTCCTTGAACAGGAACACGGAGATGGCCGCGCCGACGATCACGCTCGATTCCCGCAGCACCGCGACCGGTGCGAGCGGGGCCCGGGTCTGGGCCCACAGCACGAGGCCGTACGACACGACGGACAGCACCCCGCCGAGCAGTCCAGGCAGTGCCACGGGGCGCAACCGTGCGGCGAGGCCGCCGCGCAGTCGTATCGCCGCGTAGGTGGGAATCGCCGTGCCGTCGAGCAGCATCAGCCAGCCGATGTAGCCGAGGGCCGCGCCGGCCGTGCGGATGCCCACGCCGTCGACGAGGGTGTAGGCGGCGATGGTCAGTCCGGTGGTGGCGGCCATGGCGATCGCCGGCCACTGCGGGCGGCGACGCGACCGGCCGCGGACGCCCCACAGGGCGAGGCCGACGAGGCTCGACGTCACCAGGACCATACCCACGGTGGCCGCGTCGCCCATCCGTTCGCCCAGGACGAAGGTGGCGAACAGGGTGACCACGGTCGGGGACACCCCGCGCGCGATCGGATACACCTGGCCGAAGTCGCCGAGCCGGAAGGAGGTGATCAGCGCCACCTGGTAGCAGACGTGCAGGACACCGGAGGCGATCAGGAAGGGCCAGACATCCGCCGCCGGCAGCGGGGCCGCGGCGGCGAGCAGCGCACCCGAGGCCGCACGGCCGATGCCGACCAGGGTGAGGCCGCCCAGTTCGTCCTTGATCCGGTGTGTGATCGCGTTCCAACTGGCGTGGGTGACCGCCGCCAGCAGCACCACCAGCGCGACCAGCGGCGTCACCCGGCCGTCCCGGTCGCGCCCACCACTCCACCGCCGAGCTCCGCCAGCACCTCCGTCCTGCGGCCCACGTCGAGCATGTCGACGTTGGCCCGGAAACAGCGGGCCTGGGCCACCAGTTCGGTGAGTTGGGTCCTGAACGTGGCCAGCGCGGCGGTGAACTTCTCGAAGTCGCCGCCGAAGTGGGCCAGGAGGTCGTCCTTGAGGCCGTAGTTGGTGACCGCGGACGCGAACTGGTCCAGGAACAAGGCGGTTTGGTCGGCGGAGACGGGTTCGAAGCCGCGGTGCCCGGCCGGATCGTGGGCGGTGATCACGATGTTGCGGATCCGGCCGGTGTCCGCCGGGGTGCCCGGGAACAGCAGTTCCGGAGCGGCGAGATGGTCGCCGCTCTCCACATGGGGCGTGAGCCGGTGTCGTTCGACGAGGTCGTCGAACTGGGGGTCGCGCCGGATCCGGACCGAGGACGGGACGGCGAAGGCCACGCCGTCCCGCACCAGGACATGGGTATTCGTCAGGAACCTGGCCCCGGCGCGGCAGGCCTGTGTCAGGAAGACCGTCTTGCCGCCGCCGTTGGGGCCGACGAGGAGCGTGGCGCTGCCGTCGTCGAAGGTGAACCCGCCCGCCTTGAGGTGGAGATATCCGTGGTCGACGGCGAAGTCGGTCAGGATTCGCTTCACGAAATAGGGCCAGACCGTGCGTTCCAGCCGGTGCCCGAAGACGTAGGACCGGTGGCCCTCGGTGATCAGGTACGCGGGGGTGCCGAAGATGTGGTTCAGGTAGTAGCCGGCCCGGAAGCGTTTGGCGCGCAGGGTGCGGTCGGCGCGGGCCCGCAGTTCCTCGGTGTCGAAGGTGTCCCGGTCGAGATCGACGCAGTGGATCTCGTAGTCGGCCGGTTCGGCGGACGGACCTTCGCCTGACCGCCCTTCGTCGGAGAAGCGGGAGAAGTACGCGTACGCGTCGAACTCCGGCAGGTTCGAAGAGATCCTGATCCTCAGCAGGTTCAGGTCGACCACTCTCGACGAACGCCTGGGCAGCTGCCGTAGGTCGAGGGTCATGAGCGCACCAGGCCGTCGAGTGCGGCGACGATCCGGCCGACGGTCGAGAAGGTGTCCTTGGTGAGCAGGGCGTCGGGGAACTCGATGCCGAAGGTGTCCTCAAGCCCTGCCATCAGGGACACGCTGCCCAGTGAGTCCAGGCCGGCCTGCCACAGGTCGGTGTCGGGGCCGATGCCGGCGGGGTCTGTGGACGGCCCGAGGAGGGGCAGCAGGATCTCCCGGACGGCTGGCTCCAGAGCCGCGGTCGTCGTCTCTTCCATGAGGTGTGTTCCTTTCCGGCCGGGGCTCAGGCGACCGCTTCGGCGCGGAAGCGCTCCACCAGTTGCTGCGGGGTCCACCGCACGCGCTCGCCCGCGTGCGCGCCGCGCGGGGCGCATCGGATGTGCAGCAGGGACGTGACGCCGGGTTCGGGCCGCGCGGCCGCCAAGGCGTCCGCCGAGTCGACGGCGTACGCGGCCGGGTAGCCCGCGGCGCGGGCCAGCGCAGCGGGGTCGCCGACACGGACCGAGCGCTGGCCGCCGGTGCTCTCGTGCAGACCGTTGTCGAGCACCACATGAACCAGGTCGGGGGCGTGCTCGGCGATCATCGGCAGCACGCTGAGGTTCATCGCGAAGGAGCCGTCGCCGTCGAGGACCACGACGTGTTTGTCGGGGCGGGCCAGCGCCACACCGAGACCCACGGGGGCGGCCATGCCCATGGAACCGACCAGATACAGGTTCTGCGGCCGGTCTGCGATGTTGTAGAGGTCGCGGGTGATGAACCCGCAGGTCGACACGTACAGCGAGGTGGGGTATTTCTCGGTGACCGCGCGGATCGCGTCCTGGATGCCGAACATGCTCAGATGCCTTCTTTCACGATGAGGACGGGGGTGAAGCGGCCGTCCTCGGCCTTCGCCAGGCAGCGGTCGACGGAGACGTGGGGCTGCTCCGGGTCGAAAACCGTGTGCTTCAGGTCGAACACGTCCAGGAGATGGGTGAGTTCACGGCCGATCACGTCGTGCTCCACCGCGTCGTTGCCGTCATGGCCGCGCCAGCTGACGATCAACGGCACATGCAGGTCGTAGATCAGGTTCAGCGATGTCAGCACGTTCAGCGAGTAGCCGAGACCGGAGTTCTGCATGAGGACCACCGGCCTGGCTCCGGCGGCGGCGAGGCCCGAGGCGACGCCGAGTGCGGAGTCCTCGCGCGGTGCCGGCAGGTAGGACAGTCCCTCGGCCAGCGGTGCCTCCGTGCCTTCGAGGACCTTGAACACGCCCTTGAGCAGGGAACAGGGCACGCCGGTGAAGTGGGTGAACCCCCGCTCGGCGAAGGCCCGGACGAGCTGCTGGGCCGGGGTTTCAAGCTGTCCGGCCGGTGCCGGGCCGGTCTGGGTGACGGTCATGACGTGAACTCACTTCCGGGGTACGGGTGCCGCGCGCCCGTCGGACGCGCGGCACGGGCCGGTCAGGGCCAGGCGTTCAGTTCGGGCAGGGCGGCGGCCGTCGTGGTGGGCGCGGCGGAGTGCGGGCGGCCCGAGATCCAGGCGGCCAGCGAGCGCAGCGTGCCGCGGACCTCGGCGCCGTCACCCGTGCCCTTGTGCCACTCCTGGCCGGTGTCCTCGGCGACGAGGGCGGTGCCGTCGGGCAGCCGGACCTGGAGGAAGGAGACGACATGGACCGAGAGCGCGGCGCTCCAGTCCTCGGAGCGGTCGCCCCGACCGAGGTCGACCCCGTGCAGCGCGGTCTCTCGCCACCACGCCAACTGGGTCGCGAACAAAGGGGAGTTGCGGTAGGCGCAGGGCAGGTCCCAGTCCTCGGTGCCGAGCGCCGCCCACGCCTCCTCCAGGGCGGTCAGGCCCTCCTCAAGCTGCTCGCGCAGCCATTCCACGGGACGGTCGTGCAGTTCCTCGATGCGACGGTCACGGGTGGGCCGGCCGCCGTCGTACACCTCGACGGTGCGGCCCTCGACGGCGTACCTGGCCTGCCGGGCGAAGGCCCGGGAGAGGTCCGCGAGGTGGATCAGGACATGACCGCGGGTCCAACCGGGCAGTTCGATCGCCGCCCGCGCGTCCTGTTCGGTGAGTCCGGCCGCCTCGGCGCGCAGCCGCTCGTGCGCCGCGGTGATCTCCTTCAGCCGCTCCGGGATCTCGATTCCGCCGTACTCCGGGGCGTTGTAGGGGGTGTTGCTCATGTCGGGGTCCTTTCGATGTTCTTCGGCTCCGAACCGGCCGGGGCCCCCTGCGGCATGAACGCGTTGATCCAGCACAGGATGTCCCGGATGACGTGGTGGTCCTTGTTCGGACGGAGCGCGCCGATCTGGTGGTACATCACCCCTTCGCTGGGCGGGCCCAGGAAGGTGATCCGTGACTCGACCGTGCCATCCGCGCGCACCGGATGGAATTCGGGGGTCAGGTCCAGGCCACCGGGGACGAAGTCACCTTCTCCGACACCGGGGTTGGTCCACTTCCGCACCAGTCCGCGGCGCAGCAGATTGGGGTAGACCGGCATCACGTCGCGCTCGGCGTCGAAGGAGTGCACCCGGGCGTCGACCAGTACGTCGGCCTGTCGGGTGGTGCCGGTTACCGGCCCGCTGACCCGGAACCGGCCGCTTTCCTCGTCGGTCTCGACGCGTGCGCCGGGGCCGGCCGAGATGTCGACGTGGCCGGAGCGGATGAGCGCGGTCACCTTCTCCATGGCCTCGACGGAGGCGCCCTGGCAGAGCCGGTTGTGGTGCGGGGTGTACACGCCGAGGAAGGTGCGGTGCGAGGAGGCGCGCAGGCCGCCGAAGTCGACCGCGTCGATCACGACTCCGCGCAGGTCGCGCCAGGCCGCGTCGGCGGCGGCCTTCGCCGGATTGCTCAGGTTGCCCTGGGCCGCCCAGCGGATGTCCCTGTCGAGGAAGTCGAGGAAGGCCCCGACGTACGCCTCCGCGTCCGGGTAGCCGTCGCGGGGGACCGGGGCGATCGTGCTTTCCCAGGAGAAGCGGTGCTCGGCGGCGCGCCGGGGGTGCCGCCACGGGGATTCGGCGGCGGCCGCGGCGGTCGCGAACTCCTCCGGGGCATCCGCCAGTTCGAGCAGTTTCGCGGCCTGGTCGGCGCCGTGGACCACGGTGAGGAAGGAACCGAGCAGAGCGGCCAGGGGGAGCTGCCCGTCCCGCGGTGCCGCGCGGCCCGCGAGCGCCTCGTCCACCTGGGCGGCGGCGGACCGTGCCAGCTCCTCCAGCGGGGCCAGCAGGAACGAGGCCGCCTCCTGGTGGCCGGCGAACGCGTCGGCGTCCGCGAGGAACTTCTCGTACCCGGGTCGGGCCGCCCGGATCGCCGCCGCCCGGAACTCGGCGCCGTACAGGGTGCCGTAGTAGATCAGCGACATCTCCAGCAGGATCAGCGGGAAGACGTGTGCCTCGAAGTCGAGTTGGCGCTTTTCGTGGCCGCCGATGATGTTGGGCACGCCCACCGTGGCGCGCAGCCGGGCCACCGCGTCCGTGGTGAGGAAGGGGCCCTTGTACTCCAGGGCCGCGATGTCGCGTTCCTTCTCGTTGTAGGGGCGCGCGAAGGTGAACAGTCCGGAGCGGCTGAAGGCGACGACGGAGTCGGGCTCGCGTCCGCACGGCCGGTACTCCAGCCGGCCGTCCGCGCCGCGTTCGAAGGTGCCGCCCCGGCCCTCGGTGAGGTAGAGCAGCACGTCGATACCGGTGAGCCCCATGCCAAGACAGGCCACGGTGGTCCCGGGACCGGTGAACGCCGGGTCGAGAGACCGCTCCAACGGGTAGGCGTTCGGGATCAGATGAGCCTGGTGCCGGCCCGCGAAGTCCGCCCAGGCGGTCTGCCGGGGGTCGAGTTCGGGCCGGTTGGAGGAGTGCCCGGTGAGCATCAGGACGTAGTCCGCCTCGTACGGCGTTGCCGTGTCCGCGGTGAGGATCCCGAACCGTTCGCCGCGCTCTTCCAGGTCCACCACCTCGGACCGTCGCAACGTCACCGAGACACCCTGGGCCGCGCGCAGGATCTCGACGTACTGGGTGAACTGGTCCTTCAGGGCGAGGCCGTGCAGATAGCGCTTGGGCCAGTCCTCGGCGACCAGGTCGAAGCGCGGGTCACCGGTCTCCTGGAACTTCCTGCGGCACCACTCAAGGAAGGTGGGCCGCTCGCCGGCCGTGAGCAGCGGGCCGGCCGCGACGACACTCTCGTCGGCGGCGAACGCCACCTGGCCCACGACCCGGTTGAGATAGCTGGTCCTGGTCTGGTCGGGGCTGTGCACCTGCCCGGGACCGAACTCGCCCGAGAGGTCGTAGATCACGATCTCCAGGGGCACCGGCCGGCCGGCCGCGCGCACCAGGGCGGCGAGCCGCTCCAGTACGTAGGTGCAGGTGGGTCCGCCGCCCACGATGGCCAGGTGAATCGGCGCAGCGGCACGGGAGTTGTCGGTCGTCACCGGTTCGCCACTCCTTTCTGCTCGGTCTCGTGCTTGCTCAGGACGTCGTCGAACGCGGCGAACAGGCCGGTGATGTCGGCCGCGGTGAGCTGGCCCATGTTGGCCAGCCGGAACGCTCCGGCGGACTTCGCCTGGGTGGCGTAGATGACGTAGCCGCGCTCCTTGAGCCCGTCGTGGAGTTCGTCGTACGTCAGGCCGTTGGACAGATGGGCGTTGGTGATCGAGGCGGCCCGTTGGTGCGGCGGCAGCAGCAGTTCTATGCCTCGTCGCTCAAGGTTTTCGCGGATCTCCCGGGCCCGGTCCGTGTAACGCCTGCCGCGGGTGGCCACGCCCTCCTCCAGGGTGAGGTCCAGTGCGGTGTCGAGGGCGCGCAGGACTTGCAGGGCCGGGGTGAACTGGGGGTTGCGGTCGAGGACTTGGGCGCGGTAGCCCGCGAACAGGTCGAGGTAGAAGGTGCGTGGGGTGAGCGGTTCCAGCGCGGCGAACCGTTCCCTGGGGGCGCAGACGAAACTGATCCCGGGCAGTCCCTCCAGGCACTTGTTCGCGGTGCCGACGCACCAGTCGACGTGGTCGGCGACGACGTCGAGTTCCTCGGCGCCGAGGCTGCTGATGGCGTCGACGATCAGCGACCTGCCGTGCCGGGCGACGACGGCGCCCAGCTCCCGCAGCGGGTTGAGCATGCCGGTGCTGGTCTCGTGGTGGACCACCGCGACATGGGTGACACCGGGGTGCTCGCCCAGGAAGCGGTCGACCTCCTTCGGCGGGATCGGATCGGCCCACCCGAACTCCAGGTGGTCCACGCCGATGCCGTGGACGCGGGCGATGCGCAGCAGCCGTTCGCCGTAGTGACCGTTGTCGAGGACGAGGAGCCGTCCGTCGGCCGGTACGACGGAGCTGACGACCGCCTCCAGGGCCGCCGTGCCCGAGCCGGTGAGCAGCACGGCTGTGTGCGAGTCCCCGCCGCCGCACACCTTGGCGATCTTGCCGGCCACGCCGACCAGGAGTTCCTGGGCCTCCGGTTCGCGGTGGCACTCGTCGGGCGAGGCGAGGGCGGTGCGGACCCGGTCGTGCACATTGACCGGACCCGGGTTCAGCAGGACGACCCGGTCCCGGCGGTCGGACGCGGTGGTCATGGGGCGTTCTCCAGGAAGAGGGCGGGCGGGGGAGTGGTGCCGCTCGGGGCGCGCCGCGCGATCAGCGTGCGCGGGGTGTCGGGCGGCCAGTCCGCGAGCGGGGCGAAGAGGTGCCTGAGGTCCGCCGCCGTGCGGTCGCCGCGGGTGATGACGCACTCGGCGCCGCGCCGGGCGGAGTCGGCCAGCGCCTCGACCTTGCCTTCCATGGCACCGGTGGCGTCCCACGCGTCCGTCCAGAACAGGGCGCGGGCGGCGGCCAGTTCGTCGGGGTCGAGGTGGGCGAGCACCGGAGAGCCGGGGCCTCCGGTGTGGATGCCGTCGACATCGGTGAGGGCCACCACCCGGACCGGTCCGACGCCGAGATCCAGCAGGGCGGCGGGTACGTCATCGCTGCTGAGGATGCGCAGAGTGCCCTCGGCGGTGAGGTAGCAGTCGCTGGACAGCACGGGCAGCGCACCCTCGGCGAGCAGCCGGCCGACGACCGCGCCGTGGGAGACCCGGCTGCCGTCGGGGCGTTCCTCGAACATGGCCGTGACCTGGAGCGGGACGGCCCGTACGCCCCGGGCGCGCAGCCGGGTCGTCCAGGCCCAGCGCATCCGGAACGCCGGTTCGGTCAGGGCCACGGCGGCGTACGGGTCGTCCTTCGCCGCCTTGATCCGCAGCCCGACCGGGTGGCAGAGCGCGCCGCCCCCGGTCACCAGGACCACCCGGCCGGGGTGGGCGGCGACCAGGTCCGCGAGCAGCCCGGCGTAGTCGTCGATGGCGCTCCAGTCGGTCTCGCCGGTGTCCCGCTTGTCGGAGAGGAGGCTGCCGCCGACCTTCAGGACGAGGAGCCCCGGCTCACCGGCCCGCGCGCCGGGGCCGGTCACTGGAGCGGCACGTTCGAGGCGGGGCCGGCGGTGTGCCGGCCGGGGTCGAAGAGCCGGGCGAGGAAGCTCTGCTGCCAGCGCGCGGTCCGCCCGTCGAGGGAGCCGTACTGCTCCAGGTAGTCGGTGTCGTCCGGACGTACCTTGTCGAGCACCCACGCGGGTACCGAGCGCGGGTACAGCACGGCGGTGAAGTGCAGGGCGTAGTAGACGATCGCCTCGGCACCGACCTCGCGGACCCGGTCCAGGAACCGCTGCCAGGCGTCGTCGTCGGTGGCCTCGGCCACCAGGCTCAGATCGAGGAACTTGCTGAGCTGGAGGTCCTGTTTGTTCTCGAAGAAGTGCAGGCTCACCGCCTCCTTGTGGAGGTGGGAGCAGAGGTCCAGGAGCCGGTCGTCCGGGGCCGGGACCCAGGCGGGGACCCCGCACAGCACGACGGGCACGGCCCGGTCGAGCAACTCCTCGGCGGCGAGGGAGACCCCGGACTTCTTCTGGAAGATGTCGTGGCAGATGTCGACGTTGAAATCGGTGATGTCGGGCCGGCCACCGGGTTTGCGGTACGGGAGCTGGTTGCTGAGGTTCACCTTCCAGAACAGCTGGGTCTGTCGGCTGTAGGGCTCGATGCGCTCGCCGTCCTCGGCGACCTGGCCCTGGAGGTAGCCGAGCCGGGCGAGTACCTCGTGGGCGGCGGGGGCGTCGTCGCGGGCCAGCAGGACGTCGAGGTCGGCGATGCGGCGGAGTGCGGGGTCGTGGTACTCGCCTTCGCCGAGGGAGAAGCCCTTGCGGACCGCGAACCGCAGCCCCGCGGCGGTGAGTTCGGCGAAGACGCGGCCGAACTCGTCGGCGAGCGCCTGGTTGCGGGCGCGGTTGGCGAGATAGGCGCCGATGAACACCCAGGAGTAGGGGAAGCCGGGGGAGTCGCCGGCCTTGCGGTCCAGGCGGTACCGGTCGACGTGCCGGCCGATCAGGGGCAGCAGCTTGTGCCAGGCCGCGGCCTCCAGGAAGGCGCCCCAGTCGTGGTCGGGCCGGCCCGCCAGGGCGCGGACCTCCACGACGTCGCTCTCGCCCAGCCGCGGCCGGGCAAGTGCCAGCAGCAGCCGGGCGTGGGTGGGGAGGTCGTCGACGGTCACCTCGGGGGTGGTGGGAGCTTCGGAGGCCGGTACTCGGGTCGTGTTCTCGCGTGCCATGTCACACCTTTGCCGGGGTCGAGCCGTCCTGCGTCAGCCGGCGCAGCGCACGGTGGTCGGTCTTGCCGTTCTGGGTCAGCGGCAGCGCGTCGAGCTCGGTGAGCCGGCGCGGCACCATGGCCTCGGGGAGGGCGTCGGCCAGGTGGGCCTTCAGCTCCTCGGTGGGGACGGGGCCGAACAGCGTGTAGTAGGCGGCGAGTTCGGGCCGCCCGTCGACGACGGGCACCACGACGGCGCACTCGTCGACCGCCGGGTGCCGGCGCAGGACGACCTCGATCTCGTCCAGCTCCATGCGCACCCCGGCGACCTTGACCTGCCGGTCCACGCGTCCCAGGTAGTGGACGACGCCGTCCTCGAAGCGGGCCAGGTCTCCGGTGCGGTACAGGCGCCCGGTGGGGGAACCGGGGTCGAAGGGGTCGGTGAAGAACGCCGCCGCGTTGTTGTCGGGGTCGTTGAGGTAGCCGAGTCCGACGACCACGCCGCCGACGAACAGCTCGCCGCTCTCGCCGTCGCCGGCGGCCCGCCACCGTCCGTCGTCCTCGGGGGCGAGGAGGTAGAGCCGGGCGCCGCGGACCGGTGCGCCGACCGGCAGCCGGGGGTGGATGGTGTCCCGCGCGGTCACCTCGTGGTGGGTGATGTCGTCCGAACACTCCGTGGGGCCGTAGGCGTTGAGCAGCCGGACGTGGGGCGCGGCGGCCAGGAACCGGGCGGCGAGTCCGGTGTGCAGTTCCTCGCCGGTGGAGATCAGCCAGCGCAGCGCGGGCAGGGTCGTGCCGGTGCGGCGTTCGGCCTGCTCGGTGATCCAGCCGACGACGGTCGGCACGAGTTCGACGACGGTGACGCCGGACTGCTCCAGGACGTTCGTCAGCCGCCGGGGGAAGGCGAGTTCGGGCTCGCGCACCACGACGACGGCGCCGCCGACGAGGAGCGGGGCCAGCATCTGCCAGATGGAGATGTCGAACACCAGCGGAGCGGTGAAGGCCAGCCGGTCCGCGCCGGTCAGACCGAGGTCCTCGACCTTGGCCCAGAGGTGGTTCATCATGCCGCGGTGTTCCACCGAGGCACCCTTGGGCCGCCCGGTGGTCCCGGAGGTGAAGATGCAGTAGCGGGGTTCCAGGGAGCGGTCCGGGTTCCCGCCGGCGAACGGGACGGGCACCGGGGTGTCGCCGCCGGGTGCCGCGACCGTGGCGGTCCCCAGCTCGGCGGCTGCCGCCACCGCCGTACGGCCGCGCGGTCCGCCGCCTCCGGGGGTGCCGGAGTAGTCGAGCAGCAGGCCGGCCCCGCTGCGGGCCAGCACCTCGCCGACGCGCTGGGCCGGCCAGTCGGGGGCGATCGGGAGATAGACGGCGCCGAGGCTTTCGAGGGCGAGGAATGCCGCGATGGTGTCGGCGGAACGGTCGCCGACCGCCGCGACCACCGTGCCGGCCGCGCAGCCGGCCTCGCTCAGCACGGTGCGGAACCGGCCGACGCGGGCGAGTAGTCCGGCGTACGACAGGGTGGATTCGCCGTCGGTGACCGCGGTGCGCCGCGGTGTCCGGGCCGCGGTGTCGGCCACCCGGGCCAGCACGCCGGAGGTGGTGTCGGACGGGCCGATGTCGCGGC
Source organism: Streptomyces sp. NPDC005492 (assembly GCF_040605995.1). Classification (NCBI taxonomy): domain Bacteria; kingdom Bacillati; phylum Actinomycetota; class Actinomycetes; order Kitasatosporales; family Streptomycetaceae; genus Streptomyces; species Streptomyces sp. NPDC005492. The sequence goes on along the minus strand of NZ_JBEXDX010000010.1, from coordinate 40,889 downwards.
CCAGGCCCAGCTCGCGGGCGCGGTCGGCGGCGCCCGGGGCGAGCGGCAGCTCCGCCGGTGTCAGGGGCGTGGTCATGAGGTGCCCGCGCTCTGGTGGCGGTCCAGCTCGTGGAAGAAGCCGTCGATCGGGACGGTGTCGCCGGCCGCGGTGGCCAGCCGGTGCACATGGGCGCCGACGACGAGGTCCAGCACGCCCAGGCCGAACGGGGAGAAGACCACGGGCCGGTCGGCGGGTGCGGTGAACTTGCCGGTGAGGACGTCGTACAGGGTGGCGTCCAGGAAGGCGCGGTTGCCGGTCTCCTGTTCGGCCAGGTGCACGGAGGTGTCGGCTTTGAGTACGTGCTCGACGTCGTCGACGACGTTGGCGCTGCGCAGTACGACCTCGGTGCCCAGGTCGCGCAGCGAGACATGCAGCACCAGGGGGTTGTGGTCGAACCAGGAGGTGTCGACCACGTGCGGGGTGGCCGCGGTGGTCGCGAACACGATCAGGTCCGAGGAGCGGACCAGGGACTCGGCGTCCGGGTGTACCCGCACCGGTGTGCCGGTCGGCGCGAGGACCTGCTCGGCGAAGGACGCGGCGTACTTCGCGCTGAGGTCGTGCACCCCGAACTCTTCGATGTGCCAGCCCAGTTCGGACAGGTGGTCGTGGATGTACCGGGCGATGAGACCGGTGCCGAAGAAGCCGATGCGGCGTGGGGTGCCGCGCTGTTCGGCCAGCCTGCGGGCGGCGGACGCGGCCGAGGCGGCGGTGCGCACCGCGCTGATGATCGACCCTTCGAGGCAGGCGTACGGGTAGCCGGTGCGCGGGTCGTTGAGCAGCAGCAGCGCCGAGGCGCGCGGAATGCCCAGGCCGAGGTTGGTGGGGAAGCTGGAGATCCACTTGATCCCGTCGACACCGGCCTCGCCGTCCGCGCCGAGCCCGCCGCCGACCGAGGCGGGCAGCGCGATGATGCGCGCGGTGGGACGGTCGGGGAACCGGAGGAAGTAGGACGGCGGGTTCACGGTCCGCCCCTCGCCGTGGAGCCGGTAGGCGTCCTCGACCAGGTCGATGATCTCCGCCCGGCGTCCGGCCAGACTCCGGTGGACGGCCGCGCCGGGGACGACGGAGAATCCCGGCGGTTCGGCCTGTTGCTCAGCCATTGCTGCCTTCCCGTTCCGTGTGGAGGTCGCCGTAGGTGTCCTTGACCCACGTGTCGTCGTAAACCGTTTCGAGGTAGCGGTCGCCGAGGTCCGCCGAGATGGCCACCGCGTTCAGCGACCGGCCCGGGTCGTGCCGGGCGAGCCAGCCGGCGGCGCCGCTGACGACGGTGCCGGTGGAGCCGCCGAGGAGGAATCCGTGCCGGGCCAGGCGCCGGCACATCCGTACGGCGTCCTGCTCCGGCACCGGGACCACGTCGTGGACCAGGTCCCGCCGTACGAAGGGCATGGGTTCGCCGGCGCCGAGGCCGGGCAGATGGCGGGGGCCCGAGGCCAGGCCGAAGTTGACCGAGCCCACGGTGTCCACGGCGACGACGCGCACCCCGGGCCGGTTCTCCCGGAAGTACTGGGCGCAGCCGTTGAGCGTGCCGCCGGTGCCCGCGCCGACGAAGAGCACGTCGAGGTCGGGGAACTGTTTGGCTATCAGGGGCGCGGTGTTCTCGTAGTGGGCGAGCCAGTTGGCCGGGTTCTCGTACTGGTTGAGCCACACATAGCCGGTGTTGCTCTCGCACAGTTCCCGCACGAGGGCCTTGCGGGCCGAGAGGTAGCCGCCGCTTGCGTCGGGCCGGTCCACCACCACGACCTCGCTGCCGAGGGCTCGCATCAGCTTGACCGTCGCCGGGTTGCACTTGGGGTCGGTGACACAGACGAAGGGGATCGACCGGGCCGCCGTGACGACGCTGAGGGCCACGCCGAGGTTGCCCGAGGAGGATTCGACGAGGGTGGAGCCGTCGCCGATCAGACCGTTCCTCAGGCCGGTGACGACCATGGACGTGGCGGCCCTGAGTTTCACGGATCCCGCGAAGTTGAAGCCCTCGCACTTGAGGTGCAGCGGGATGCCGAGCGTGTGGTCCAGGTCGATGTAGACGTCGCTGTCGACCAGGTCGTCCGCAGTGGAGATGATTGCCAAGGGTCCTGTCCGCTTCTGTGCGCCGGCCCGCTCACGGCCGCCGTCCGCTCGTCCCGCGCGCGCCGCGCGGCCGTCCTGACGATCAGCTGTCGAGCTTCTGCCAGGTGTCGAGGCCCTGGAGCGCGAAGATGTCCTTGACCGAGGCGATGGAGCCTTCGAGGGCGGTGGTGTCGCCGTTCTCGTACACGGAGCGGTAGGTGTCGCGCAGAGCGCTGACGGTGGCGCGCAGTCCGTGGTTTGCGTAGATGACGACGGAGACGCCCGCCCGCTGGATGTCGTCGATGTGCCAGTCGGGGTAGGTGGTCGGGACGATGACCACCGGGACCCGGAAGTCCCAGCCGTCCAGGAAGGCGACGACCTGGTCGCGGGTCTTCGCCTTGGAGTGGACGAGGACGGCGTCGGCTCCGGAGTCGGCGTAGGTGCGGCAGCGGGCCAGGGCCTCGGCCACGTCGAGGCCGCTGATGAGCGCCTCGGTGCGGGCGATGACGAAGGTGTCCTTGGAGGCCTGCGCCTCCTTGGCGATCTTGATCTTCTTGGCGAACTCCTTGGTGCCCAGCAGTGTCTGACCGCCCGCCACGAAGCTGTTCATCTTCGGAAACAGCTTGTCCTCCAGGCAGAGCCCGGTGATGCCGGCCGCCTCGAATTCGTGGACCATGTGCCCCACGTTGAGATTGCCGCCGTAGCCGGTGTCGCAGTCGGCGACGACCGGGATGCGCAGCACCTTCTGGATGTTCGCGGCGGCTTCGAGGTACTCGGTCATGCTCAGGATGCTGGCGTCGGGCAGGCCGCGGGACGCGGAGACCTCAAGGCTCGACGACCACACGGCCTGGAAGCCGGCCTCCTCGGCCAGGAGCCCGCCCAGGGCGTGGTTCGCTCCCGCGACCCGGACGACGTCGTTGTCCGCCAGGACGGAGCGGAATGAGGGGTATATGGGTCGCTGCACGCCTGAAACTCCTGGTCTTTTGACAGTGGAATGGCAATCCTTGCCAAAGCGCTGAGCTGTGCGCTGCGCTGCTGTGAAGCGCCGAGACCTGGCCGTTGAGGCGTTTGATCGATCGGCACGGTCCAAAAATCTAGAGCGAGCGGCAAGAGTTGTCAATGACTTGTCAACCAATTGCCAACGTGTTCCAATCGTTCTGGCCCGGGGTCGGGCCGACGGGAAACAGAGAGGAACAGCAGAGAATGAGCACCGCGCTCGCGCCTACTCATCCACGCACTCTGGAAGTCCCCGCCGAGGCGTTCCACACCTTCTCGGAGCAGGCTCAGAGCGAACTGGCCGGCTATGTGGCCGCACTCGACCGGCAGCACCCGCGGGGCCGCGTCGACGCCGTCGAGGTGGACCTCACCGCGGTGCCGCGCTTCGCCGGCGAGGTCGACGGCAGCCGGGACGTCATCGACTCCCGCGCCCACTTCATCGTCTACGACCGTGTCGCGGGCGTCCGCTCACTGCGCCAACAGGCCCTGTACGCCTGGGTGCTGGGCACCGCGCTGGGCCGGCCCATGGTGCAGAACACCGACGGCTGGCGCCTGATCGAGGTGTACGACCGGGGCGTCCGCAAGACCATCGAGGACGGCGCCCGCTACCACCAGACCAAGCAGGGCTCGTACATGCACAACGACGCCGTCAACGACGTCGACCCCATCGACTACCTGCTGCTGTCCTGCGGCCAGTCCGCCCACATCGGCGGCGAGAGCATCCTCGTCGACGCGAAGCCCGTCCACGACGTCCTCGCCCGGCACCCCGACGTCCTCAAGATCCTCACCCAGGACTTCTGGTTCGAGAAGCGCGGCATGTCACTGAGCGCGGAGACCGGCTTCTTCCGCTCCCCGATCATCCGCTACACCGCCGACGGCGAACCGCTCGTCCGCTACTTCCGGACGTACATCGAGGTCGCCCACGACAAGAAGGGCGAGCCGATCACCGACCAACAGCGCGCCGCCCTCGACTTCTTCGACGCCGTGCTGGACCAGTCGTCCGTGCAGTACCGCATCCGGCTCGAACGGGGCCAGACCCTGGTCTCCGCCGACGACCGGTTCCTGCACACCCGCACCGCCTTCTACGACCGGTTCGAGCCCCGGGGGATCGACCTGGACACCGACAGCCCGGACCAGGTCAACCGCTACATGTTCCGCATGTGGTCGAGCAAGTGACCCCGCGCCGCCCGCCGTCACGCGGCGCGGCACGTCCAGCCGAGGAGAACGCCCATGCCCAGTGACTCCCTCCGCGCGGTGGGCCACGACCTGGCCGCCGAGATCCGCCGGGAGCGCCCGCACGACTGCGTCGCGGCCTCGGCCGCGGTCCAGTCCTGGCACCGCGTCGGCGGCCGGTACGCCGAGGGCAGGATCCGTGACATCAGCGTGCAGCGCGGCCGGGCCACCGCGGCCCGCTACGTGCTGCGCGACTCCTACCTGCACCGCGCCGTCTCCGGGCTCGACCCGACGGTGGCCCGGCTCGCCGCCGACGACACCCCTGACCCGGTCCGTCACCGCGCACCGGACTCCGGTCCCGTGCCGGAGTGGATGGAACTGTCCGCCGCCCTCCGCGCCCTCGGCGAACTGGAGGAATCCGCCCGGAAGTTCGACCCGTCGGTCGCCCAGGTCGTGGTGGACTTCGAACTCGGCGACCAGGACCTGGTGCTCGCCGACGACACCGGGCTGCACGACGAACACCGCCTGCTGAGTTACCTCACGATCCGGGTGATCGCCCGCCGCGCGGGCCGCGTCGCCACCGGCTTCTACACCCCCGGCGTCAGCGGCCCGCTGAGCGGCATCGACGTCCGCGCCGCCGGCGAGGAAGTGGCCCGCCGCGCGGTCACCGGGCTCGACGCCAGACCGGCGCCGGTCGGCCGGCTTCCCGTCGTCGTGGCGGGCGGCCGGGGCATGGTCCTGCTGCACGAGGCCTGCTGCCACCCGCTGGAGGGCGACGAGGTACTGCGCGGCTCCGTCTACGCCGGCAGGCTCGGGGAGGACATCGCCTCCCCCCTCGTCACGCTCACCGACGACCCCACGGTGCCGCGGGCGGTGGGCAGTTACACCTACGACGACGAGGGCACCCCGGGCGGCCCGACCACCCTCATCGAGAACGGCGTGCTCACCGGCTACCTGACCGACCAGGAGTCGGCGGCCCGCCTCGGCCGCGCCTCCAGCGGCAACGGCCGCTGCACCACGGCACTCCAGCCGCCCCAGCCCAGGATGACCAACACCTGCCTGGCGGCCGGCACGTCGAGCGTCGCCGACCTCATCGCCTCCACCGAGCACGGCATCTACGCCCAGCACGTCGGCGGCGGCGAAGTCATCGAGTCCACCGGCGAGTTCACCTTCCGGGTGACCAACGGCTTCCTCATCGAGAACGGGCGGGTCACCGACCCGATAGAAGAGACCACCATCACGGGAACGGGAACGCAGGTGCTCCGGGACATCGACGCCGTGGCCGACGACAGCACGGTGGGCGCGGCCAAGTGCGGCAAGTTCGGACAGTGGGTGACGGTCGGCGTGGTCGGCCCCACCCTCCGGGTCGGTTCGCTCCTGGTCGGCGGTACCGAACGATGAGCGACACCTTGATCGAGCAAGCGGCCCTGCACGGCGCCGACGCCGAGGTGTGGACGCTGCGCCGACGGACCGAGGAACTGGTCTGCCGCCTGGGCGCGGTGGAGCGCCGCAGCGAGGTCGCCACCGGCGCCACCGCCCTCACCGTGTGGCTCGAAGGCACCGAGGGCTACGCCGTCCAGAACGTCCCCGACTCCCGCGACCCCGCCCTGGTCACCGCCGCGCTCGCGGTGGGCCGGGCCCTGTCCGCCACCGGCACCGCCCCACCACCTCCGCCCGCCCCGGGCCCGCCCCACCGGATTCCCGACACCCCGCCACCCCGCCTGGACACCGAGGCCGCCGAACGGCTCCGGACGCTGAGCACGGGCGACGACGGCCTGGAGGTCGAACTCCGCGCCCGCGCCGACCGCTCCCGCATCCGCTTGCACCGAGCCGGAACCCCGCCCATCGGCTACGACACCGGCGTCGTCCAGATGCACACCAGGATCACCGCCCGCGGCGACGGCATCGGCCACATCGGCCACCAGTCCTACGGCCGCTCCGTACCCGGCCTCCTCGACCGGCTGGCCACCGAGGAACTGCCCGAACTCATCGGCCTGGCCCGCCTGCTGGCCACCGAACCCGTGCCACGACTCGCCTACGACGACCTCCTGGTCGACGGCCGGGTCCTGGTCAAGCTGCTCTCGCTGATCGTCCCCGCCTTCCAGATGGACTCCGTCCTCGAAGGGCGCTCCCCGCTCGCGGACCGCACCGGAGAAGCGGTCGCCTCACCCGGCGTCAGCCTGGTGGACGACCCGACCGCACCCGACAGCCCGCTCCCTGTCCCCTGGGACGGCGAGGGAACCGCCTGCGGGCCCACCGCGCTGATCGAGGACGGGACCCTGCGCGGATTCCTCAGCGCCCGCCGCACGGCGGCCGAGGCAGGCACCAACAGCACCGGCTCCGGACAGCGCGGCCCCGGCGGCGAGATGGTCACCGTCCAGCCCGGCTGTCTGCTGCTGCGTCACACCACCGACCTGGGCACCGAGTTCCGGCCCGGCCGCACCGTGCTGCACGTCGTGCAGGCCAACGGCGCCCACACCTCCAACCCGATCACCGGCGACTTCTCCATCGGCGCCAACGCGGTCGTCGTGGGCCCGGACGGCAGCCGCGGCAACGCGGGCAACATCACCCTCGCCGGCAACGTCTTCGAGCTGCTGCGGAACCTCGACGGACACGACGGCCGGACACGGGTCAACCGCGCCCATGACTCCTTCGTCGCCGGTCCCGGCGTATGGACCACCAGCCTCACGACCGGCCGCTAGGCCACGGGGAGTCCGGATGTCACTCCTGAAGAACCACGAGTTCCGGCTGTTCTGGGGTGCCCAGACGGTCAGCATGATCGGGACGAACACGAGCAGGACCGCCATCCCGCTGCTCGCCGCCACCACCCTGGCCGCGACCCCGATGCAGATGGGCGTGCTGCAGGCGGCGCAGACCTTCGCCTTCCTGCTGGTCGGACTGCCCGCCGGAGTCCTGGTCGACCGGGTCCGCAGACGACCGATCCTCATCGTCTGCGACCTGCTGCGGGCCGCCCTGATGATCCTGATCGGCGTGGGCTTCTACCTGGACCGGATCTCCTTCCCGGTCCTGCTGGCGGGCATGCTGCTGATCGGGTTCGCCACCGTCTTCTTCGAGATCGCCTACCAGTCGTACATCCCGGTCGTGGTGGGCCGTGACCGGCTCGTCGAGGGCAACGCCCGCCTGGAGAGCACCAATTCGGTCTCCCGGACGGTCGGCCCCACCCTCGGTGGTTCCCTCGTGGAACTCGCCGGCGCCACCGCCACCCAGTGCGCCCAGGCCGCCGCCCACCTGCTGTCGGTGTTCCTGCTGTCCCGCATCCGCACCGTCGAGGCGGCCCCCGAAGGCCGCCCCGACCGGCGCATGGGCGCCGAGATCCGGGTCGGCCTGAGCTTCGTGCTGCGCCACCCGGTGTTCCGCGCCATCACCGGTTCGGCCGCCACGTACAACTTCTTCTACGCCATGACCCTGCCGCTGGTGACCCTGCTGCTGGTGGACGAGATCGGCTTCTCCGGCACCCTCGGCGGCGCCCTCATGACCATCGGCGGGGTCGGCGGAGTGCTCGGCGCGGCCCTGTCCGGCCGGCTCGCGCTCCGGCTCGGCCAGGTCCGCGCCATGCGGCTCGGCTATCTCACGGCGGTGCCCACCACCCTGCTCATCCCGTTCGCCGGCGACGGCTGGGCCGCGCTGCTGTTCGCCGGACCCTGGTTCGCCACCGCCTTCGGGATCATCGTCTACAACGTCGGCCAGGCCAGCATCCGCCAGGCACTGTGCCCGCCCGACCTGCTGGGCCGGATGAACGCCAGCGTGCGTTTCCTCGTCTGGGGAATCCTGCCGCTCGGCTCCCTCGCGGGCGGCGCGCTGGGCGAGTGGACCGGCGTACGGACCGCCCTCTTCGTCGCCGGGGCCGGGATGAGCGCCGGCGGACTGTGGCTGGTCTGCTCCCGGCTGCGGACCATGCGCGACCTGCCCGCGCCCGAGGACTTCCCTCTGGCGCGCACCGCCCCCCTGAGCAAGTGAATGGAGCGATCATGGCTACCCGTTTCGTGGTCTTCGTCGACTCGCCGTGGACCGGCGCGGGCCAGGACTGCGCCCGCTACCTGCTGGAACAGGGCGTCACCCCGATCATCGTGGCCGCCGACCCGGCCGCCCTGCACCCCTCCCTGCTGCACGACTACGCCGAACTCGGCGTGGAGATCCAGGCCTGCGACGTGGACTCCGTCGACGCCGTCGTGGAGTTCTGCCGCGAACTCGGAACGCGGGGCGAGGTGATCGGCGTGACCTCCGTGTACGAGTACTACTGCGACACGGGCGCGGAGGCAGCCGCCCGCCTGGGCCTGGCCGGACCGGACCCGGCGGCGGTGGCGATCTGCCGCTCCAAGGCCGCGATGCGCGAGGCCATGGCGGACACACCGGGCCTCAACCCGCTCTTCCGGGTCGCCGAGTCCCCCGCACAGGCCGTGGCCGCCGCCGAGAGCATCGGCTACCCGGTGGTCGTCAAGCCGCTGGACCTGACCGGCAGTCTCTTCGTCCGCCGCTGCGACTCGGCCGACGACGTCACCGCGATCACCGCGCAGGTCATGGAACTGGGCGAGTACCTGGGCCACACCGTGACGCCCAAGGTGGTCGTGGAGGAGTGCGTGCCCGGCGCCGAGTACTCGGCCGAGATCGTGCACGGCAAGGTCCTCGGCCTCACCGAGAAGATCGGCAGCGAGCCGCCGCTGTTCCTGGAGATGGGGCACGTCTTCCCCGCGGCCCTGCCGCCCGAGCGCGAACGGCTTCTGGTCGAGAAGGCCGAGCAGGCGGTACGGGCGATCGGTGTGACCTGGGGTCCCGCGCACGTGGAACTCAAGCTCACCGCCGACGCCACGGACGCCCGCGTCATCGAGGTGAACGGCCGGATCGCGGGCGACCGCATCCCCGAGGCGGTCCGCATCGCCAGCGGTGTCGACATGTGCCGACTCCACATGATCGCGCTCCTCGGCGGCACCCCCGACCTGACCCTGCGCTGCGACCGGACCGCCGCGATCCACTTCCTGATGCTGCGGCGCAGCGGCCGTCTCGACGCCATCGAGGGCATGCCGCAGGCCAAGGCGCTCAAGGGCGTCCACGAGGTGCACCTCCGTCCGGGGGTCCAGGCGGGCATCACCTACGAGGCCAACGGCTCCAACCGGGACCGCGCGGCCTGGATCATCGCCGAGGGAGCCGACCGCGACGAGGCCCTCGGGCGGGCGCACGCGGCGGGCGACGAACTCACCTTCGTCTGGTCGCCGGCCGGCGTGGGGGCACAGCCCGCATGACACCTGAACCCGGTCCGGCGGCACCGGTCCCCCCACGCACGGTGACCGTCTCCTTCGAAGCGGGTGGCACCGGCCCGGCTCCCCTGACCTGGAGTCAGCAGTACTACCTGGCGGAAACGGACGCGGCCCGCCCGCACGGCCGCAGCCTGGCCATCACCCGCCTCTACCCCCTCCGCCCCGGAGTGCGCGAGGAACAGACCACGGCCGCGCTGCGCGCCCTCACGGAGCGCTACGAGACCCTGCGCACCCGAGTGACCCGGACCACCCCTCCCACCCAACAGGCCCACCACCAGGGCTCGTTGGAGGTGACGGTGCATGAGATCGCGGCGTCGGCCGGCACCGCACCCCCCACCCCACACGACATCCGGGCCACAGCCGACGCCGTGCTCGCGGATATCGCCCGCCGCCCCTTCGACGTCGCCGAGGAGTGGCCGTTGCGGGCCGCCTTGGTCGTGGTCGGGGGACGGCCCCGGTTTCTCGCGCTGGCCTTCAGCCATGTCGCCGTCGACGCCTACGCGTTGCTACCGGTCAGTGCGTTTCTGGTCGAACGGTGTGCACTGGCGGACCCGGTCGCGCGGACCGCGCCCGGGTCCGGTGCCGAGGGGCCGCAGCCACGCGAGCTGGCCGAGGCCGAGGCGTCCGGGGCGGGGGACCGCGCCGCCCGCCGGGCCCTGCTCCACGCCGAGCGGGTGCTGCGGCGCATGCCCGCGACACCCGTCGGCGCCGGGCGCCCGGGGACCGGTGAGCGGTTCCGTTTCCTGCGCCGGAGATCCGCCGCACTCGACCTCGCCGTGGGCGCGCTGGCGGCCCGCACCGGCGAGAGCCCCGCCGCCGTACTCGCCGCCGCCGTCCTGGCACTCGACGCCGCGGACACCGGTGAGCGGTACGCAGCCGTCCAGCTGATCTCCGCGAACCGGCTGCGCCCGGAGACCGCGAACGCGGTCGTCCCCTGCTCCCAGCCGGTGCTGTGCTGCGCGGACACCGAGGGCGCGTCCTTCCCGGAGCTGGTGCGCCGCACCGCCGCCGCCTCCCTGCGCGCCTACGCGGCCGGCCCCTGCCCGCCCGCCGCCCTGGCGGAACTGCGCGCCGCGGTGGAGCGGGAGCGCGGTGTACGACTGGACGGTGTCGCCACCCTCAACTACCGCCCCCGGGCGACCGCGTTGCCCATCCGGGAGACCGATGTCGACGAGCTGCGCCGGGCTGCCGCCGACGCCGAGACCGAGTGGGTGGACAGCGCCATGCTCTGGCAGTCCGCCCACTACCTCAGTGCCGACGTCGACGGCTCCGGCGTCCGGCTGCTCCTGCAGATCGACACGGACGTCCGGTCCCCGGGGTGGGCCGAGCGCAGGCTGGCCGACCTGGAAGCCCTGCTGTGCGCCGCCGCGGCGGACCCCGCCGCGGACCGCATGCCCGTGGGACACGGCTGACCCCAAACCCCTCGACAGACACGAAGACAGGCACACAGGACACGAATCCGGAGAGTCCCATGACAGACCCGCGACAGCAGCAGACCGTTCTCTTGATCGGCGCCGGTGTGATGGCCGAGGGCTATCTGCACGCGGCCCAGGAGGCGGGCCTGCGTGTGGGCGTCGTTGAGACACCCGCCCGGTACGCGGCCCTGACGGGGCGTTTCCCGTGCGTCGTGGACTTCGAACCGGTGCCGGAGGCGATCGCGACCCGGGACGAGAGCTGGCTCTCCCCGGCCATGACCCTGGCCGGCCGGCTCGCCCCGGACGCCGTGTGGGCGTTCGCGGAGGCCCACGTCATGGCCGCCGCCATGGTCCAGCACCGTCTGGGGCTGCCGGGCCCCGGCCTCGACGCTGCGACCGTCTCCCGCAACAAGGCCTTCCAGCGCGCCGAGTTCCGGCGCGCGGGCCTGCCGCAGCCCGCCCATCGGCACACCCCACGGCTGTCGGACCAGCGGGAGTGGGCCCTCGCCCGGCTGCCCGTCGTGGTGAAACCCGTGTCGCTGCAGGGCAGTCAGGGCGTGGAGCGGATCGTGAGCACGGCGGAGTGGGACGACGCGGTGGCCCGGCGGGACGACGAGGGCCCACTGCTGGTCGAGGAGTACGTGGAGGGCCAGGAGTACAGCGTGGAGGCGCTGGTGCACCGGGGCCGGGTGCTGTTCACCAACCTGACCCGCAAGGAGACCACCGGCCCGCCGTACTTCGTCGAGCTGTTCCACGAAGCGGGCTACGGCGCCGACCGCCCCCTGCTGCGCAAGGCCGCGGACGACCTGTGCGCGGACGTCGTGACGGCGCTGAACTTCGGCACCGGCATCGTCCATCTGGAGTTCCGGGCACGCGCCGACCACGATCCGGTGATCATGGAGGTAGCCGTCCGCACCCCGGGCGACCACATCCTCGAACTCGTCGCCCACGCCCACGGCTTCGACGTCTTCGCCGCCTGTCTGCGGCTTGCCCTCGGAGAGGTGCCGGACACTCCGACGGCCCCGATGCGCGCCGCCGGCAGCCTCTTCCTGTCCGCACCGGAACCGGGCCGGCTGACCGGACTGGACCTCACCGCCTGGGCGGCCGGGCCCGAGGTCGTCAAACACGACGCCCGGCTCGCCCCCGGCGCGCCGGTGCGCCCCGCGCGGAACTCGGGCGATCGCCTCGCGTGGGCGGTGCTCACCTGCCCGACCGGGCCCGAATTGCGCCTGCTGGCCGAGCGGTTGGTCGCCGAGGCCGTGGTGGAGATCGAAGCGGCCGACACATCCTCCGTCCCCGGAGCGTGACGGCCCCGGCCCAGCCCCTCAACACCCCATCCCAGCGAGGAGTTCCATGTCCCAGTCCAAGCAGCGCGTGCTGATCGTCGGCGGACGGATCGAGAACGTCCGCAAAGCCAAGGAGCAGGGACATGAGGTCGTCTTCCTGCAGCGCCCCGAGCTGTTCCTCGCGGGCCACGCCGAGCTGGTGGATGCCGCTCTGCTGGTCGACTACCGGGACTGGGACACGCTCGTGCCCCTGATCACCGCGGCGCATCAGGTGTACGGCTTCACGGCCGCCGTGACGACGAGCGAGGCCGGGGTGGAGCCCGCCGCCCGCATCAACGACCTGCTGGGGCTCGGCGGTGTCTCCCACGAGGTGGTCCTGCTGCTGCGGGACAAACTTCTGATGCGGCGTCATCTGGCCTCCGTGGCACCGGAGATCACCGTCGCCGCCGAGGAACTCGACGGCCGGGAGAGCCTCGACCGGTTCGCGGCGGCCCACGGATATCCGTTCATCGTGAAGCCGGTGGACGGCATCGCCAGCCTCGGCCTCCAACTGGTCAGGTCCGAGGCGGAACTTGACGACGTCTGGGCGACCGCCCGTGAACTGCGTGGCGTGGAGCACCAGTTCGCGTCGGCGTTCCCCATCGAGCGGTTCGTCATGGAGGAGTACATCGACGGACCGGAGTTCAGCGTCGAGGCGTTCACCTTCGCCGGCCGGCACATGATCGTGGCGATCACCGAGAAGCTGACCTCCGACAACTTCGTGGAGCTCGGCCATGTCGTCCCCGCCCGGGTGGATCCGGACTCGGCCCGCGCGATCGAGCACTGTGTGCACACGTTCCTCGACGCGATAGGGCTCCAGGAGGGCCCGAGCCACACGGAGGTACGGCTCTCGGATCGGGGACCCCGGGTGATCGAGTCGCACAACCGGCCGGGCGGCGACCGCATTCGGGACCTGGTGGAGGCGGCGTACGGCTTCGACATCGAGCGCTACACCGTCGCCTGGGCGGGCGGCACCCTGCCGGAGCCGGCGTCCCGCCCCGCGCTGCGGCAGGCCGCGGCGACCCGCTTCCTGAGTGCGGAGCCGGGCACGGTGACGGCGGTGGAGGGGGCGGAGACGGCCGCCGACCACCCGGACGTGCTGACCGTCGCCCTCGACATCGCGGTGGGCGACACGGTACGACCACTGCGCTCCAGCTGGGACCGGATCGGGCAGGTCGTCGCCGTGGGCCCGGACGCGGACGCCGCACTGGCCCTGTCCCACAAGACGGCCGAGGCCATCGTGGTCCGCACGGAAGTACCGGCCGATGCCACCGAGTGACCGAATGGACGCCCTGCCGCTACCGGACCGGGCCGAGCGGGGCCCTGATGCCTCGGCGGATGCCGGCGACGGTGACGGGGCGAGTCCTGTGGCGCGACGGGATCGGGTCGAGAGGAGGAATGGAGGCCTGGCGAACCCCGGCGACACCGACCGTGCCGGCGCCTCGCGACTGGATCCGGCCGAGCGGGAGCCGGGCGTTCCGGTGGATCCCGGGCATGTCGAGATCACGTCCGAGGAGGAGCTGCGTGGTCTGGTCGGTGAGGCGAACCCGGTCGTCCACGGCAAGGCGAGCGTGCTGCTGGGCGAGTTCGAGCGGGAGTGGATCCGGCACACCCCGTTGGTGCTGATCGCGACGGCGGCGGCGGACGGCACCTGTGACGTGTCCCCGAAGGGCGATCCGGTCGGCTTCGTACGGGTCCTGGACGACACGAGGCTGGCGGTACCGGACCGGCCGGGCAACCGGCGGCTCGACAGCTGGCTCAACGTTCTGCAGAACCCGCACGTCGGGATGATCTTCGTGATTCCGGGGCGGGGCGACACCCTGCGGGTCAACGGCCGTGCGCGGCTGGTCCGTTCGCCGGAACTGCTGGACTCGATGGTGGTCAAGGGCAATCGGCCGAAACTGGCGCTTCTGGTGGACGTCGAAGAGGCCTATTTCCACTGCGCGAAGTCGTTCATGCGGGCCGGTGTCTGGGACCCCGAGTCGTGGACACCGGACGCGGCGCCGTCCAGAGCGCGTATCGCCAAGCGCACGGAGTGGAAGGACGTGCCGCTTGACGTGCTCGAAGAGCGGTACGGGGCCGCCTACGAGCGCCACCTGTACCCGTGACCGGTGTGCCGAACGCACCGGTGAGGAACACATGGATGCCAGGGGGTGTCAACAGGATGAGGAAGTGAACAGTCGGTAATTGCCAACTATTGTCAAGCCTTGCCAAGCTGATGGGTCGAGACTAGTTTGAGGGAGTCAGGCGGGCCGCACGGGGGAGATGGCCACCTCTGGAGTGCGCCTTGTCCGCGGTCAAAGGTGATCGCGCCTATCCCACTCGACCTGGAAACAAGGCAAAGGACCGATTCATCGTGAAGGTTGTCATCGGCGGGCTGGCCGCCCTGGCGCTCGCCCTGTCCCTGGCTGTGGGACTCGCGCAGGCCCCGTCCTCCGAGCGGGCGTCGGTGGGCGCCCCGTCCGCGCAGGCCACCGACGTCATAGACTGGCCCTGACGCGTCAAGGTATCCAAAAACGCAGCCTTGCCAAATATAGACAAGGTTTGCCATACTCCTGAACGGGGGGAGTCGCTGAGGCGGCTCCCCCTTGAGTGCCTTCTGGAGCCGGTGTGTGCCTGTGCGGGGCGCCGCCGGCTCGACGTGATCATCACCCTCGAGGACGGATCTCACTCATGCTGGAGCAGCCGAGTTTCGGCCGACGCCTGCGTCAGTTGCGACTGCAGCAGGGCAAGTCACAGTCGGAGCTGACCGGACCGGGAATGTCGGCCGCCTACCTGTCCAGGCTCGAATCCGGGGCACGGCCCCCGACCGACCGTGCGGTGGCATACCTGTCTGAGCGGCTGGCCGTACCCGTCGAGAGCTTCGCCCAGTACTCCGAGAACGATCTCGCCGATCTGGTCATGACCCTCTCCTCCCGCCCGCAGGGCGAGCGGGACGGCGAGATCCAGGACCTTCTCAACGACGCGCTCAGCACCGCCATCGACGTGGACGCCACCACGCGCTGGGAGGCCCTCGACCTCTTCGCCCGCCAGCACTCGGCGCTCGGTGAGTTCCAGGAGGAGCGCACCGTCCTGGAGAACCTGGACGTGATGAGCCGCGAGCTGAACCGCCCGGCCCTGCACGTCTACGTCCTGCAACGCATCGCCCGATGTTGCCGCAACCTCGGCGACATGGAGGGTGCCCGGCGCTCGGCCCAGGAAGCGCTGGAGCTCACCCGGCGGCACCAACTGCGCGTACTGACCGCGGACTTGGTCCGCGCCAAGCTTCTGCTCATCTCCGCCGAGGCGGAACTCGGCAACCTTGCGGAAGCCGCCGCCCTCAGCGCCGAGGTGTGCGAGAGCCTCCCGCACGGCGAGGGTGCGCTCGCTGCCGAGGTCTACTGGACCGCGTCCACCGTCCGGGCCAGGCAGGGCAACTTCGGCCAGGCCTTCGAGTTCATCGAGCGGGCGCTCGCGGCGCTGGACAGCCGTGAGGAACTCACCCTCTGGATGCGCCTCAGGCTGGCCGCGGCGAGCCTGTCGCTCCAGGCCCTGCCGCCCCGCCTCGACCGGGCCGAGGCTCTGCTCACCGAGGCGGAGCCCGCGCTCAAGCTCGCCGGTCCGCCCAGGAACGTACAGGAACTGCTTCTCCTCAAGGCTCAACTCGCCTACCGGCAGCGCGACTTGGCACGTGCCGCCGAGCTCGTCGCGGCGGCCGAGAACGATGTGCACCTGCTGACCTACCGGGATCAGATTCGCTTCCGGCTGCTGCGCGAGATGCTGGCCATCTGCGGCGGAGACCCCGGCGCGAACCTCCGGCTGCGCGAACTGGCCGCTCAGGTACAGGCCGCGCGGATGCCCGACCTCAGCGCGGAGGTGTGGCGCGCCATCGCCGAGAGCGCCCCGACCCCATCGGCGATCACCACCGGCCGGACGCTCTCCGCACGCTGAAGGCGCCATCCCCCCGCCGTAGCCGCCCAGTTCATTCTTCGGGTCGACACCTCCGGTCACCCATCAACCTGACCGGGTGTCGACCCTTCTGGCCGGCGACCCTTCGCCGCGAGGGCAAGGCCTGGCCTTCCACGAGGTGATCAGGGGTTCGATCGGGTCCCAGCGCTCGCCGGACAGGTCGCGGTGCAGCGGCCGGTCACACGTGTCGCGAAGGGGCTCGGTTCCGCCGACGCCGACGGAGTTGCCCAGCCCCTGTGCGAGCACGCGCATCACTTCGAGTTCGGGTGGGGTGAGCGCGGCGAGGTCGCGGTGGATCGCCTCGGTGGCTGAGTCGCATCGGACGCACCCCCCGGCCCGGCCGGGGACGGTGACCCCGCTGTCCTCCGCCGGGTCAGCCGATCGTGCGCGGCAGCCGCAGGCTGAGCAGCCCGGTCAGCACCACCCCGGCGAGCTGCGCCGACAGCGTGATCACCAGGGCGTCGCGCATGCCCAGGCCCGGGATCAGCGACAGGAAGAGAGTGCCGAGCGTGGCCACGCCCAAGGCCAGCGCGGACTGCTGGGTGGTGACCATCACGCCCGCGCCCACCCCGGCCCGGGCGGCCGGCACCTCGGACAGGATGATCCGGAAGATGATGGGCAGTTGGAGCGCCTGACCGGCGCCGGCGACCGCCGCCCCGGGGAGCAGTTCGACAAAGCCGAGGTGCGGCCAGGACCGCCACGCGGCCAGCACGATCAGACCCAGGCCCACCGCCTGGATGACGGAACCGGCCGTCACGACCCGGGTGCCGTACCGGTTCACCAGCCGCGGCCCGACGAGCGAGGCGAAGAAGAAGGACACCGCCAGCGGGACCAGCGCAAGGCCCGCGGCGACCGGGCCGAGACCCGCGCCGCGCTGCAACGCCACCGCGATCACGAACATGAACCCGCTGAAGCCGATCGAGAACGGCACGATCATCACCAGACCGCGCCGCAGCGAGGTCAGCGCCAGCAGACTCGGCGGCACCAGCGGCGTACGCCCCTGCCGGTCCGCCCTGCGCTCCACGGCGTAGAACGCGGACGCGATCCCCGGAAACGCGGCCAGCGACAGCCACGTCCACAGCGGCCAGCCCGCCGCCCGGCCCTCGGTCAGCGGCACCAGCAGCGCCAGCAGGGACGCGGCCAGCAGGAAGGTGCCGGGCACGTCGATCGGCTCCGGGTGCTGCGAACGCGTCTCCGGCACGACCTTCGCGGCCAGGACCAGGCCGACGATGACGACCGGCACGTTCACCAGGAACACCGCGCGCCAGCCGGTACCGGCGATGTCGGCGGCGACCAGGACCCCGCCGAGGATCTGCCCGGCCACCATGGAGAGGCCGGCGGTCGCGCCGTACAGGCCCATCGCCCTGGCGCGGCGCGGGCCCTGGGTCGCGGCCTGGATGGTGGCGAGGACCTGCGGGAGCATCGCCGCGGACGCCGCGCCCTGCGCGATCCGCGCGGCGACCAGCGTCCAGGCGGTGGGCGCGAGACCGCAGGCCAGCGAGGTCAGGCCGAAGGCGGCCATACCGCCGAGGAAGAGCCGGCGGCGGCCGAACAGGTCGCCGAGCCGGCCGCCGAGGACGAGCAGCACGGCGTACGAGACTCCGTAGCCGGCGACGACGAGTTCGAGGACGGCCTCGCTCGCCGCGAGGTCCCTGCCGATGGTCGGCAGGGCCACGTTGACGATGAAGAAGTCGATGAGGGGCAGCGCCGCGGCCAGCAGCACCGTGAACAGTCCGAGGCCGCCGAGCACGGGTGCCACCGCCGGGGATCGGACGGTGCGGGAAGTGATGGTTTCGGTCACGCGGTCGAGCCTGCGCCTGCGGCCAGACTGGTACCAGAGTGTTCTTATCCTGGTAGCGGGAGTACCTGGAAACAGGGTCCGGGCGGCGGCACACTGGAGCGATGACGACCATGGCACAGGAGACCGCGACCGGGCCAGCAGCGACTCCGCAGACCGCGTCGACGATCCGGCGCCATGAACTCGCCGCGTTCCTGCGCCACCGCCGCGAGCACATCGCCCCCGAGCAGGTCGGCCTGGTGCGCGGCACCCGGCGCCGTACACCGGGCCTGCGCCGCGAGGAGGTCGCACAGCTCGCCGCGGTCGGGGTCACCTGGTACACGTGGCTCGAACAGGCCCGGGACATCCAGGTCTCCGTGCAGGTCCTCGACGCGCTGGCCCGCACGCTGCTGCTCGACCCGAGCGAGCGCGCCCACCTGTTCCGGCTCGCCGACGCCAACGACCCGCGTCCGGCCGCGGAATGCCCGGTCGTCACCCCTGCCCTGCGGGCCATGCTGGACCAGCTCGACCCGATCCCGGCCTGCCTTCAGAACAGCCGGTACGACATCCTCGCCTACAACCGCACCTACGGAATGCTGCTGTGCGACATGGACGCGGTGCCGCCCGAGGACCGCAACTGCATGCTCCTGTCCTACACGCACGAGGAGTGGCGTTCCTCGATCGTGCACCTGGAGAAGACCCAGCGGCTCATGGCCGCCCGCTTCCGGGGCTCGATGGCCGGCCATCTCGCCGACCCCACCTGGAAGACCCTGTTGAAGCGGCTGCGTACGTCCCCCGAGTTCTGCGAGGTCTGGGACCGCCACGAGGTGATGGGCGCCACCCCCCGCCGCAAGGAGTTCCGCAACACCCACGTCGGCCGTATCACCGTGGACCACACCGACCTGTGGCTGGGCCCGGCGACGGGCCCGAGGATGGTGACGTACGCACCGGCGGACGAGGAGTCGCGGGAGCGTCTGGAGAGGCTGCACGCACTGGCACAGGCGAGGTGAACCCCTAGGGGCTCGGGGCCGTATTCGAAATGCGGATCCGCCGCGCGGGCCCGACCAGCCACAACGGACCCGCACTCGCGGAACTACGCGCCGATCCCCGCCGCTTCGCGCACTTCGACGGACGACAACTCGTCAGCCGTACGCTCAGCGGTCCTACGCGCCCACACCCCACTGGTCACCGCCCCCAGCACCAGCACGGCCAGCCCGCACGCCACCAGAATCCACCACCCGGGCCGGGCCGCCGACACGAACGTGTCCTTGTACGACGACGCCGTCACCCCGGACGCCAGTACGGCACCGACGACCGCGACGCCGAGCGTCTGCCCCAACTGCCTGCTGGTGGAGGCGACGGCCGCCGCCACGCCCGCCTGGGCCCGAGGCATTCCGGACACCGCCGTATTGGTGATCGGCGCGTTCACGAAGCCGAAGCCGATGCCGAACAGCAGGTACCCGATGAACCGGGAGACGCCGGACGTCTCTGCCTCGAACCCGGCGAACAGCAGCGCGCTCACGGTCATCGCGGAGCCCGCGATGAGCAGGGGTATGCGCGGCCCCCGACTGCCGACCAGCCGCCCGGAGATCGGTGCGCACAGGAACGTGGGCACGGCCATCGGCAGCATCCACAGGCCCGCGTGCAGCGCGTCCAGACCGACCACGTTCTGCAGATACAGCGT
This sequence comes from Streptomyces sp. NPDC005492, assembly GCF_040605995.1. Classification (NCBI taxonomy): domain Bacteria; kingdom Bacillati; phylum Actinomycetota; class Actinomycetes; order Kitasatosporales; family Streptomycetaceae; genus Streptomyces; species Streptomyces sp. NPDC005492. The sequence continues at coordinate 21,212 of NZ_JBEXDX010000010.1, read as the reverse complement.
GGAGAGGAAGAGGAAGCCGCCCAGTGCCGAGAACGCGCTGATGGCGATCACCGTGGCTCCACTGAACGGCGCCGAACGGAAGAAGCGAAGGTCGATGAGGGGTTCGTCGCGCCGCGGCTCGTACCAGAGGAGACCCGCGAGGGCGACCAGCGCGAGCAGGGCGAAGGGCAGGATCGCGGTGAACCCGGAGTCCGGCGCCTCGATGATCGCGTACGTCAGGGAGCCGAACAGGGCGATCACCAGGAGCTGACCGACCGGGTCGGCACGGCGGGCCTTCGGCGCGCGGGACTCGGGGATGAACTTCAGGGTGAGCAGCAGCGCGGCGATGCCCACCGGCAGGTTGATCCAGAAGATCGAGCGCCAGCCGACCGAGTCCACCAGCAGGCCGCCGATCAGCGGACCGGCGGCCATCGATATGCCGACGACCGCACCCCACACACCGATCGCCCGGGCGCGCTCGCGCGGCTCGGTGAAGGTGTTGGTGATGATCGACATCGCGACGGGGTTGAGCATCGAGCCGCCGACGGCCTGGATCATGCGGAACCAGATCAGCGCGTCCAGGTCGGGGGCGAGGGAGCAGAGCAGTGAGCCGAGGCTGAAGACCACCAGGCCGACGACGAAGACCCGCTTGCGGCCGATCCGGTCGGCGGTGGAGCCCGCCAGCATCAGCAGGGAGGCCAGGACCAGGGTGTACGCGTCGATCGTCCACTGCAGGCCGGAGGTGCTCGCGTGCAGGTCGGTCTGCATCGCGGGCAGGGCGACGTTCAGGATGGTTACGTCCAGGCTCACGATCAGCAGACTCATGCAGCAGATCGCGAGCACCAGCATGCGGCGGCGGTGGCTGAGCTCGGGCATACGCACCATCGTACGCGAAACTCGATAGTGCGTCTAACTAATGACCACTGCATGATCTTCGAACGGGGACAGGCACGGGCAGTGGCAGCCGTGCGGGACAATGGAGCAATGTCCACGCCCGTCTCCACGCCCGTCTCCCTGCCTGTGTCCCCCCTGCGGATCGGCCCGCACACCGTCTCGCCGCCCGTCGTCCTGGCCCCCATGGCCGGGATCACCAACGCGCCGTTCCGCACGCTGTGCAGGGAGTTCAGCGGCGGCAAGGGCCTGTTCGTCAGCGAGATGATCACGACCCGGGCGCTGGTCGAGCGCAACGAGAAGACCATGCAACTGGTTCACTTCGACGCGACCGAGAAGCCGCGCTCGATCCAGTTGTACGGCGTGGACCCGGCGACCGTCGGCAAGGCCGTCCGCATGATCGCGGAGGAGGACCTCGCCGACCACATCGATCTCAACTTCGGCTGCCCTGTGCCGAAGGTCACCCGCAAGGGCGGCGGCTCCGCGCTGCCGTACAAGCGGAACCTGCTGCGGGCGATCCTCAAGGAGGCCGTCAGCGGGGCCGGGGACCTGCCCGTCACCATGAAGATGCGCAAAGGCATCGACGACGACCACATCACCTTCCTCGACGCCGGCCGCATCGCCGTCGAGGAGGGAGTCACCTCCATCGCCCTGCACGGCCGCACCGCCGCGCAGCACTACGGCGGCACCGCCGACTGGGACGCGATCGCCCGGCTGAAGGAGCATGTGCCGGAGATCCCCGTGCTCGGCAACGGCGACATCTGGTCGGCGCAGGACGCGGTGCGGATGGTGCGGGAGACCGGGTGCGACGGGGTCGTGGTCGGGCGCGGGTGCCTGGGGCGGCCGTGGCTGTTCGCCGACCTCGTGGCCGCGTTCGAGGGGCGTGAACAGGCCCGTGCCGGAGGCGCTGATGGATGCAGTCTGAAGCCGTCGTTGCGCGAGGTCGCCGCCATCATGGTGCGGCACGCGACCCTGCTCGGGGAGTGGATCGGGGACGAGGCACGCGGCGTCATCGACTTCCGCAAGCACGTCGCCTGGTACCTGAAGGGCTTCGCGGTCGGCAGTGAGATGCGCAAGCGGCTCGCCATCACGTCCTCGCTGGACGAACTCCGGGCCGGGCTGGACGAGTTGAACCTCGACCAGCCTTGGCCGGTGGGCGCGGACGGACCCCGCGGCCGCACGTCCGGCAACAACAGGGTGGTGCTGCCGGACGGTTGGCTGAAGGACCCCTACGACTGCGCGGGGATCGGCGAGGACGCGGAGCTGGACACGTCCGGCGGCTGATACCCGTTCGTCGGTCAGTTCTTCTTCGGGTGCGGCGTCGAGCCGTACGCCGTGAGGAACTTGTCGCGGAAGGCGCTCATCTTCCACACGGGGGCGTTGTGGGCGGGGCGCAGGCCGTCGGTCCAGTTCCAACTGTCGATCTTCTCGAGGACCTTGGGGTCCTTGGCGACGATCGAGATCGGGACGTCACGGCTGGCGTGGCTGCCGCTGACCCGGGAGATCGGCTGGTGGTCGCCGAGGAAGACCAGCACGGTGTTGTCGTTGCCGTAGCGCTCCAGCCACTGGGTGAGGGAGTTCACCGAGTACTGGATCGACTTGCCGTACTCCTGGCGGGACTTGGTGGTGTTGGCGATGACGTCGGACGCCTTGTTCCCGGCCTTCTCGATCGAGTCGAAGATCGAGCCGTTGCCCAGCTTGTCCCACGGTACGAGCTTCGGGATCGGTGCCCAGGGTTGGTGGCTGGAGGTCAGGATGATCATCGACATCAGCGACTTGCCGTCGGTGCGGGGCTTGCTGTGCACCTGGTTCTGGAACTGCTCCAGCGCGTACTGGTCGGGCATCGTGGACCAACTGAACTTCGGTCCCTGGTAGCCCAGTTGGAAGGCGTTGTAGACCTTGTCGAGGCCGTAGAAGCTCTGCTCCGGCCAGCCCTTCTGCACGCCCGGCATCACCCCGACCGTGTCGAAGTCGCCGGTCTTCTTGAAGGCGTCGGTCAGGCTCAGGTGGTCGCTGGCCATCACCGTGCGGTAGCGCTGCTGGTTGCTGACCCACAGGCCCGACATGGTCGTGGAGTGGCCGAGCCAGCTGCTGCCGCCGTACGTCGCCGACGTCAGCCAGCCGCTCTTCGCGGCGAAGCCCGCCTTCGACAGCGCCTTGGTGTCCGCGGCGAGGGTCGAGTCGACGCCGGGCGCCATGATCGGGTCCTCGATCGCGCTACGGCCGTAGCTCTCGATGAAGGTGAAGATCATGTCCTTGCCGCGCAGGTCCGGGACGAGCTGGCTGCCCGGGGTGTTGCCGAAGGCGTCGACCTTGGCGACCTTCTTGAACTCCGCCTCGTCGCGCAGGGTTTCCTGCATCGCCCGTACCTGGTACTTGATGACACCGGCCGTGTGGTCGGCGGCGAGCGGGATGCCGTGGAACTCCAGGGCGAACGCGGAGCAGGTGATCCAGACCGTGCCGGCGATCAGGGTGCTCCGGGTCGCGTGGGCCTTGTAGGTGACGAGCACGTTGCTCAGCCGGACCATCGCCAGCGCGACGAGGACGATCAGCACGACGATGAGGGCGATCACCGCGACCGTGATGAACTGTGTGGCCGTCCCGCCGAAGGTGTCCTTCAGATATCCGCGGGCGTCCCCGAACAGGCTCCAGTCCAGGATGATGTTGAAGTGCCGGCCCAGGTATTCGTTGAAGCCCATGTCGAACATGTTCAGCACCGCGATGGCACCGACGAGAGCGCCGAAGCACGCGGCCGCGGCGATCCGCGCCCGCCGCGGCAGGCTCAGCAGGATCACCGATGCCATGATCGCCTCCGCGGGTATCCGCGCGAACTCCATGAGCCGCAACTGGCCCAGGGTGTTCGGCATCTCCAGACAGATGTAGACGAGCACGGCGGCAAGGAAGGTGAGGACCCAGGAGAGCGTGAGAGCGGCTACGGGATGCTTCTCCCGCCAGGCCCGCACACGCCGCCGCACCCCGAGCCGACTGCTCCAGGAGCGGGGGCTGGGGCGGGTGGGGCGGGGGGTGGTGGATTCGGTGGGGTTGGTGAGGTCGTCGGGTTCGGCGGTGGCGGCCTGGCCGGTGGCCTCGGCGTCGGGGTCTTGGGAGGCGGGGGCTTCGGAGTCGGTGGTGTCGGGGTCGGTGACCTCGACCTCCTCTGCCGTCCGGGACTCCACGGCGTAGGACCCGGCTTCCTCCGGAACTTCGGAGGGTGCGTCCACAGCACCCTTGGACGAGGCGCCCTTGGCTTGCTCGGTCTCAGCGGCGGAAGAAGAGCCGTCCTCGGCCTCGGGACCGGCAGAAGAGCTGTCCCCGGTCTTGGCGCCGGCAGAGGAACCGTCCTCGGTCTCCGCACCCGCAGAGGTCGCGGCCTCGGTCTCGACGCCCGCCGACGGCTCGGTCTTGCTCTTGGGGCCGGCCGGGATTTCGGCTTCCGTCTGCGGGCCCGCGTGGGCGTGGGCCTCCGCGTCCCCGGCGGGGTCGGCCTCGGCCTCGCCACCGGAGGAGCTCGCGGTCTTGGTCCCACTTTTGGCGTCCGCCGAAGGGCTGGCCTGTGGCTTGGCGCCGGTGGAGGAGTCGGCCTCCGTCTCCGCGCCTGCGGAAAGCCCGGTCGAGCTGCCCGCGCCCGTCGAAGTCCCGGCGCTGGCCCCGGACTTGCTCTTCCGCTTCATCGAAGTCTCGGCGCCGACGCTGGACTTGCTCTCCGGCTTCGCCGAAGTCCCGGCGTCGACCCCGGACGTGCGCTCCAGCTTCGCCGAAGCCCCAGCCCCGAAAGCGGACTTACCGTCCACCCCAGCCGAAGCCCCCTCACCCGCCCCGGCCTCGCCCTCGCCGCCCGTGGAAACCGCGCCCGGCGCAGCCTCCTCCTTGGCTATCGCGCCACCCGGTGTCGGTGTCGCGTCCGTGTCGTTGTCCGGCGGCAGTACCTTGCCATCGGCTGCCCCGGCCGTGTTCGGTGTCTGGCGTGTGCTCGTGTGCTGAGGCAACCCGAAGGTCCTTCCATGCGGAGCCCGTGATCGGAGCGGCGACCCTTACGGGGAGGCAGGGCCGCCGTCATTCCGTACGAGTTGCCTCATGCGCCCGTTCACGGAACTGGGCAAACACCCGGCAAACGCCTTATCACCGTTGTGTCACGCGCCTCCGACCGCCGTGAGCAGCGCCAATGGAGTCGCCGCCGACCGGGACTCCCGCACGCACGCGTGCGGGTACGGAACCGGCTCCGGGTGGGTGTCGCGGCCGTAGCCCGCGAGGACCTCCGGGAGGCGGTGGCCGGCCGCCGTCGCCGCGTCGACCAGGGCGTGGGCGACCGTACGGGCCTCGTCGTGCAGGCCGTAGCGGGCCAGGCCGAGGGTGATCAGCGCGTTGTCGTGCGGCCAGACCGAACCCCGGTGGTAGGACAGGGGGTGGTACGCCGCTTGGCCGGAGGCCAGTGTGCGGACGCCCCAGCCCGAGAAGAAGTCCGGCGCGAGGAGCCTGCGGCCGACCAGTTCGCCGTACTCCTTGTCCAAAAGGCCGGACCACAGCAGATGGCCCGCGTCGGACGCCAGCGCGTCGACTTGCCGGCCCTCGCCGTCCAGGGCCAGCGCCGGGAAGGAGTGGTCCGGCATCCAGAAGTCCCGCTGGAAACGGTCCCGCAGGTCGGCCGCCGCCTGTTCCAGGAGGGCCGCGTACGTCTCGTCCTCCCACACCGTCCGCGCGACCCACGCCGTACGGCGGAGCGCGTCGTACGCGTATCCCTGCGCGCCCGCCGCCATGACCGGACCGCTCGCGCGGACCCCGTCGGCACCGCAGATGGCGCCGGGGGAGTCCTTCCAGTTCTGGTTGGCGAGGCCGCCCTGGTCGGCGCGGTAGACGAGATAGCCGCGGGAGGTCAGGCCGCCGTGGTCCAGCATCCAGCCGATCGCGGCACGGGCGTTGGGCTCCAGACGGCGGGCCAGGGCCGTGTCACCGGTCTGCTCGACATACGTGCCCAGCAGCACCAGGAACAGCGGGGTCGCGTCCACCGAGCCGTAGTAACGCCCGTACGGCACCTGCCCGAAGTGCGCCAACTCGCCGTGGCGCACCTCGTGCACGATCTTGCCGGGCTGCGACACCGACTCCGGTCCCACGGCCGTCGCCTGCGTCGCCGCGAGCGCCGGCAGTGTGGCGGCGGCGAGTTGGGGGCGGTAGGGGAGGGCGAAGAGGGAGGTCAGCAGCGCGTCCCTGCCCAGGAGGGTGAGGAACCATGGTGCCCCGGCCGCCGGTACGCGCAGTTCCTCGCCGTCCGGGCCCGTCGCCGGGATCTGGAGCGCGGCCAGGTCCGACAGGCCCCGGGCGCAGGCGGCGGCCAACTCCGGCCAGCCGGTGGGGAAGGAGACACCCTCGATGTACTCGCCCTCCAGCGCGAGGAGTTGGTCGTTCAGTGCGGCCGGTGAGCGCGGTACCCGCCGCGCCCGCTTGTCGCCGTGCGGGCGGGCCATCACGCGCAGGGCCAGTTCGGCGGTGCCGTGTGGTGCGAGGTCCAGGGTCCACACCAGGCGGCGGGCGCCGGTGCCGGTCTCCTCGACGCCGTCGGGAGCCGGCTCGGCCGTGACCGTCGTAAGGGAACGCCATTCGCCGCGCTGGTAGGCGAACTCCACACCGTCGTCGAGGACTTGGCGGGAGCGGGTGGCGCCGATCTTGGTGTAGGTGCGGTGGTCGGAGCGGAGTTCGAACTGGTCCGTGAAGTCGGCGTCCGCGGTGACCGCGAGCCGGACCGTCGTCGGCACCGGGCGGTTGCTGGTCACCTTGAGCGACTCGACGAACGCGCCGTCGCCCACGGCCTGTTCACGGAAGAGCGTGTGCGCGGGCGGCTCCTGCCGGCCGCCGCGGGGGACCAGCACACAGCGCGCCATGTCCCCGTCGGCCACCGGAGTGAGCGCCTCGGGCACCGCGCCGTCGATCGTCAACTGCCAACGGCTCAGATGCCGGGCGTCCCGTACGAACAACCCGTCCGGGGAACTGCCGCCCCGTACGCCGCTGATGTCCCCGCCGTCGCCCACGGCCGCGAACGTCCCGCCGTGCACGAGCAGATGGTGTCGGTCCGTCATCCCCGGTCCCCTCCCTTGACGCCCTTGACTCCCTTGGCGGCCTTGGCCTCTGTGCCGTTCACTTCTGTGTCACGCATGTCGAACGTGGCGGCGCCCGTCCCGGACACGCCGTGCCCAGGGGGCTCGTGGAGCAGATCGAGGGTCAGTGCGGCGGTCCAACTGAAGCCGGTCGCGCCGCACGCCTCCCCGTCGTACGGGTCGACGTACTCGGCGAAGGCGGTCCTCTCGGCGGTCTTCAGGAACGCCGTCCGCAGCGCGTCCGCCCGCGACTGCTCGCCGTGCAGCCGCAGGCCGCGCTCCAGCAGCCAGCTCGTGTTGAACCAGGCCGGCCCGCGCCAGTACCGGTGCGGATCGAAGGCCTCGCCCAACAGGTCGTAGCTGGGCGGGAGTTCGGTGCTGTCGCCGAGGCCGAAGTGCGGGCCGGACGCCGTACGGACGAGGGCCGAGGCGATGTCCCGGGGCAGGTCGGGGAGCAGGAGCGGGATGAGGCCGGAGACGCTGCGCTCGGGGATGAGGCCCTCGCCCCGTACGTCCCGGCAGAAGAACATGCCCTCCGCCGGGTCCCACAGCCGCTCGATCAGCACGCACGTCAACCGTTCCGCGCGCGCGTGCCGGGCCGTGCCCGTCGCGCCCAACTCCCGTGCGATACGGGCGAGTGCGTGCTCGGAGGCGATGAGGAGGGCGTTGAAGGACGGGTCCTCCACCGCGAACTCGCTTGCTCCGTCGGCATATTCGCCGTCCCGGTAGTCCGTCGCGAGGCGTACGTAACGGCCGTAGTCGAGGTCCGTGGGCCGGTCCTCGGCCGCTCCGTGGTCGAGGTCGGCGCGGCGGAAGGAGCGGGCGGGAGCGGGGGTGATCCGGCTCAACGGGGCGTCCCAGCAAGGGCTGTTGTCCATACCCTGTTCCCAGGGGTGCACGACGGACGCGAGTCCGCCGCCGCCCAGGTCCCGCCGGTGCAGCAGATAGCGGTGCCAGGCGGCCAGCCGGGGATACACACCGGCGAGGAAGCCGCGCGCGCGGGAGAGGCCCGGGTCGGCGCGGTGCACCAGCCAGGCGGCGAGCGCGTGCACCGGTGGCTGCACGATGCCCGAGGTCTGTACGGTGCGCGGGGCGTCCGCTGCGCGCCCCGCGGTCGAGGAGCGCCAGAAGTCGGGGCTCGGGAAGTACGCGTCGAGCGGTACGGAGGGGTTGAAGACGATGTGCGGGATCCGGCCGTCGCCCCACTGGGCCGCCAGCAGCGTCTCCAGCTCCGTCTGCGCCCGCAGCGGGGACAGGTGCCGCAGCCCGATCGCGATGAACGCGGAGTCCCAGGACCACTGGTGCGGATACAGGCCGCGGGAGGGCACCGTGGACGCTCCCGTCCAGTTCCCGTCCAGGACGGCGGCCGCCCTGCGATGCAGCGAACCGGACAAGGACGGCGGATCGTATACGAGGTCGCGCTCCGCGGGCAGGACGGTGAGCTGGGCAGTGCGATCCACTCGGGGCTCCACGAAAGACGTCGTGCCGACCGGTTCGGTCTTGGCTACCGTAGGGTTACGTCTATTTAACACGCAAAACTCAATATGTAATGCAGGGTTGAGAAACACAAGGGGGTGCGCATGACGGGACGAGGTCAGGCGAGCGCCGGAGATCTGCTCGAACTGGTGCGTACCGGGCGCGCCACGACCCGCGGCGCCCTCCAACAGGTGACGGGACTCTCCCGCGCGACCGTCGGCCAGCGCCTGGACCGGCTCTTCCGTGCCGGCTGGCTGCGCGAGGGAGCGGGCGGCCCGGTGGACTCCCCGCTGGGCGGCAGGCCGTCGATCACCCTCGAATTCGACGACGCCCACGCCGTGGTCCTTGCGGCGGACCTGGACACCCGCCACGCGCGCGCGTGCGTCCTCACCCTCACCGGCGAGATCCTCGCCGAGCACGGCGGCACGCTGGTCATCGAGGACGGCCCGGACGCCGTACTCGGTGAACTCGGCCGCTGGTTCGCCGAGTTGCTGGAGAAGGCCGGACACCGGCCGTCCGAGGTCTGCGGGATCGGCCTCGCGGTCCCCGGGCCCGTCGACAGCGAGACCGGCCGGGTCGTCCAGCCGCCGATCATGCCCGGCTGGGACGGCTACGACATAAGAGGCCGCCTGGCCCGCGCCTTCACGGAACACACCGGCGTCCCCCGGGTGCCGGTCCTCGTCGACAACGACGCCAACCTCATGGCCTACGGTGAACAGCGCACCGGCCACCCCGACTGCTCGGCCTTCGTCCTGGTCAAGGTGTCGACGGGCATCGGCGCGGGGGTCGTCGTGGACGGCTCGCTGTACCGGGGCATCGATGGCGGCGCCGGGGACATCGGCCATATCCGGGTTCCGGCGGGCGCGGACGCGCTGTGCCGGTGCGGGTCCTACGGCTGTCTGGCGGCCGTGGCGAGCGGTGGCGCCGTGGCGCGACGGCTGGCCGAGACCGGGGTGCCGGCGGCGTCCGGCTCGGATGTGCGGGACCTGCTGGCGTCGGGGCACCCCGGAGCCGCCGCGTTTGCCCGGGAGGCCGGACGGCAGGTCGGGGACGTCCTGGCGACCGTGGTGACACTGCTCAACCCCGGAGTTCTGATGATCGCGGGAGACCTGGCCGGGACCTCCTTCCTCACGGGCGTGCGTGAACTGCTGTACCAGCGGGCGCTGCCGCGCTCCACCGCTCATCTGCACGTGCTGACCTCGCGGCTCGGTGAGCGGGCCGGACTGGTGGGCGCCGGGGCGCTGGTCGTGGAGCATCTGTACGCGCCTGAGCGGGTCGAGGAGCGCTTGCTCGCGCTGGGCATGTGACGTCCGCGTTTCCGTCCGGAGGCCGGTCCGTCCGGCCGTCCGGATGGTGAAATCCGGCCGGGTGTGGAAGCGTGATTCTCGCCACCTTTGATAGGAGTGGCGCTCAGGTGAGCGGATCTTGCGCGGCTGCACTTCTCCAAGGGGTGGCACTCCGTGCCACCCTATGATCGTTCATCGATCGAAAACAGGCGAGCCGCAATCCGCTCAGGTGAGCAGGTTGTCCCGCCTTTGGGCGGCGTTGCGTTCAAGAAGTGAAAACAACCGGCGGCCAACACTTGTCAAGCTTTGACTTTGGATCCGCTGGCGGACGACTGGTTACGGACGCATGACATGCAAGTGGACGTACCCAGGCGCCTTCGATCTGGGTATGTTCCTGGCCGTCAGGGCAGCCACCCGCGTCCCGAGGAGTCGAGACCCGTGTCGGAAAACAAAGAACCCCACGTAGTGAAGTTCGTCTACGACTTCACCGAGGGAAACAAGGACCTCAAGGACCTCCTCGGCGGCAAGGGTGCCAACCTCGCCGAGATGACCAACCTGGGCCTTCCCGTCCCTCCGGGTTTCACCATCACCACCGAGGCCTGCAAGACCTACCTCGACAGCGGCGAGGAGCCGGCGGCACTGCGTGACGAGGTGAGCGCCCACCTCGACGCCCTCGAAGCGACCATGGGCAAGAAGCTCGGGCAGGCCGACGACCCTCTCCTCGTATCGGTCCGTTCCGGGGCGAAGTTCTCCATGCCCGGCATGATGGACACCGTCCTGAACATCGGCCTCTCCGACAAGTCCGTACAGGGCCTGGCGAAGCAGGCAGGCGACGAGCGCTTCGCGTGGGACTCCTACCGCCGCCTCATCCAGATGTTCGGCAAGACCGTCCTCGGCGTCGACGGCGACCTCTTCGAGGAGGCCCTGGACAAGGCCAAGGAAAGCAAGAAGGTCACGGTCGACACCGAGCTGGACGCGGCCGACCTGAAGAAGCTGGTCACCCGCTTCAAGCGGATCGTCAAGGCCGAGGCCGGCCGCGACTTCCCGCAGGACCCGCGCGAGCAGATGGACCTCGCCATCCACGCGGTCTTCGACTCCTGGAACACCGACCGCGCCAAGCTCTACCGCCGCCAGGAACGCATCCCGCACGACCTCGGCACCGCCGTCAACGTCTGCTCGATGGTCTTCGGCAACCTCGGCCCCGACTCGGGCACCGGTGTCGCGTTCACCCGCGACCCCGCCTCCGGTCACCAGGGCGTCTACGGCGACTACCTCCAGAACGCCCAGGGCGAGGACGTCGTCGCGGGCATCCGCAACACGGTCCCGCTCGCGGAGCTGGAGCAGATCGACAAGACGTCGTACGACCAGCTCATGCGGATCATGGAGACCCTGGAGAACCACTACAAGGATCTCTGCGACATCGAGTTCACCATCGAGCGCGGCCAGTTGTGGATGCTCCAGACCCGCGTCGGCAAGCGCACCGCCGGTGCCGCGTTCCGGATCGCGACCCAGCTCGTCGACCAGGGGCTCATCGACGAGGCCGAGGCCCTCCAGCGCGTCACCGGCGCCCAGTTGGCGCAGTTGATGTTCCCGCGCTTCGACGAGGAGGCCAAGGTCCAGCAGGTCGGCCGGGGTATCGCGGCCTCGCCGGGCGCGGCCGTCGGCAAGGCGGTCTTCGACTCGTACACGGCGGTGAAGTGGTCGCGTTCGGGCGAGAAGGTCATCCTGGTCCGCCGCGAGACCAACCCCGACGACCTCGACGGCATGATCGCGGCCGAGGGCATCCTGACGTCCCGGGGCGGCAAGACCTCGCACGCGGCCGTCGTCGCGCGCGGCATGGGCAAGACCTGTGTCTGCGGCGCGGAGGAGCTCGAGGTCGACACCAAGCGGCGCCGGATGACCGTGCCGGGCGGGCACGTCGTCGAGGAGGGCGACGTCATCTCCATCGACGGCTCCAGCGGCAAGGTGTACCTCGGCGAGGTCCCGGTCGTGCCCTCCCCGGTCGTCGAGTACTTCGAGGGGCGCATGCACGCGGGCGCCGACGACGCCGACGAACTGGTCGAGGCCGTGCACCGCATCATCGGGTACGCCGACCGGGTGCGACGGCTGCGGGTGCGCGCCAACGCGGACAACGCCGAGGACGCGCTGCGCGCCCGCCGCTTCGGCGCCCAGGGCATCGGCCTGTGCCGTACGGAGCACATGTTCCTCGGCGACCGCCGCGAACTGGTGGAACGGCTGATCCTGGCCGACACGGAGGCCGAGCGCGAGGAGTCCCTGAAGGGTCTGCTGCCGCTCCAGAAGGCGGACTTCGTCGAACTGTTCAAGGCGATGGACGGACTCCCGGTCACCGTCCGCCTGTTGGACCCGCCGCTGCACGAATTCCTCCCGGACATCACGGAGTTGTCCGTCCGTGTCGCGCTGGCCGAATCCCGCCAGGAGTCCCACGAGAACGACCTGCGCCTCCTCCAGGCGGTCCACCGCCTGCACGAGCAGAACCCGATGCTTGGCCTGCGAGGCGTACGCCTGGGTCTCGTGATCCCCGGCCTGTTCACCATGCAGGTGCGGGCGATCGCCGAGGCGGCGGCCGAACGCAAGGCGGCCAAGGGCGACCCGCGCGCCGAGATCATGATCCCGCTCGTCGGCACGGTCCAGGAGCTGGAGATCGTCCGCGAGGAGGCCGACCAGGTCGTCGCCGAGGTGGAGGCCGCGACCGGCACCCAACTCAAGCTGTCCATCGGCACGATGATCGAACTCCCGCGAGCGGCCCTCACGGCCGGCCAGATCGCCGAGGCGGCGGAGTTCTTCTCGTTCGGCACGAACGACCTCACCCAGACGGTGTGGGGCTTCAGCCGCGACGACGTAGAGGCCTCCTTCTTCACCGCCTACCTGGAGAAGGGCATCTTCGGCGTCTCCCCGTTCGAGACGATCGACCGCGACGGCGTCGGCTCCCTGGTCGAACTCGCCGCGAAGGCCGGCCGGGAGACCCGCCCCGACCTCAAGCTCGGCGTCTGCGGCGAACACGGCGGCGACCCCGAGTCGGTCCACTTCTTCCACGAGGTCGGACTCGACTACGTCTCCTGCTCGCCGTTCCGCATCCCGGTGGCGCGACTGGAGGCAGGCCGGGCGGCCTGCGCGGCAGGGGGCAGCGACCACCGCTGACAGACCCCGGAACCGCCACCGGTCATCCTGACCCTCACCGACCCGGCGACGGTTCCGGCACACGAGAAGGGGCGGCACCCTGTGCGGGGGTGCCGCCCCTTCGGCATCGCGGAGTTGGCCGACATGCCGGGATACCGCCAACTCACGGCAACGGCAGGATGAAGAGCTGGCCCATGTCGGCGAGGGTGCACAACTCCTTGGACATCCCCCTGGTCTGACGCGAGTGAAGTGATCACCCAATTCGCCCAATTCATCGAACATGGGGAACCACACCATGCGCAGACGCACCATCGCCGCCGCCGCCACCACAGCCGCCGCCTTCAGCACCGTCCTGGCCGTGGCCGCTCTCGCCGCGCCGGCCGCCGGGGCCGCCCAGGACGACTCGGCCACGGCGTTCTGGAACATCGACGTCAACCACAACCGCGACTACACCGTCGGCGTCGCCGCCACACAGAAGCGGGTGTTCTCGGTCTCCGCGACGGTCAGCGACCCGTCCGGCGTCAAGAGCGTGTCGTACGAGCTGTGGCACGGAGAGAGCCGGGCGAAGGCCGACGGGCTCATGGTCGGGAAGAGCCAGTGCGTGAAGATCAACGAGATGACCTCGGTCTGTGAGGCCCTCGTGACCGCCGACCCGAGCGTCAACCTCCGCAGCAACGCCCTCGCCGGTGTCTGGACCATCACCCCCGTGGCCGTCGACGGCGCCGGCAACACCACCCGCGGGGAAGGTGCCTACTTCGCGCGGATCAAGCGCCAGACGTACATGTCCCAGACCGTCGCCACCCCGCAGCAGGTCAAGAAGGGCGCGAACCTCACGGTCAAGGCCCAGATGACCGTCGCCGGCTGGGAGCAGCGCAAGAACGTCCCCCTCATCGGGCACCAGGTGCTGCTCCAGTACCGCAAGGGCACGACCGGCCCCTTCGTCACGCTCAAGAAGCTCAAGACCGACCGCAACGGCTGGGCCACGTCCACCGTGAAGGTGACGGCGGACGGCGCGTACCGCTACGACTTCGCGGGCACGAGCCTCACCACGGCCACGACCGGCTGGGCCGACTACATCGATGTGAAGTGACGCGGGGGCGCTCCGAGGGTGCCCGGTGAGGGTCGGCAGGCCCCGAGTCTCCTGTACGGCCAGCCGCCCCTCTGCTCTTGCTCTCCTCCGCCGTCACTCGCAGGCGACGCCGTCTCCGTCGCGGTCGAGGTGGGAGTCGTAGCCGGGCTCGCCCGCGTACAGGGGGGTGACGCCGGCGGCGCGGGCGGCGGTGCAGTTCGTGTAGTACACGCTGCTGGAGCCGCTGTCGCCGGAACCGGACCCGGAGCCGCTGCCAGCGGCGGCCTGAGCGGTGACGGTTCTGGTGACCTTGACGGTCTTCGTCACCGTCTTCGTCGTGGTGACCGTGGGCGCGGGCGCCGGGGTGGTGGTCTCCGTGGCGGTCGCGGTGACGGTCATGGTCGGCTGCGGCTTGGCGGCGGCGGGCTTCGCGTCGACCGTGGTGTCCGTCTTGGTGTCCTGGCCGGAAGCGCCTATACCGATGCCGATGAAGAGGGCCAGCCCGAGTGCGGGGAGCACATACCGTTTCCGGGCCCAGCGGGGCGCGGGCCGGACGGGCTGGGGCAGCGGTGGTGGCATGTATGGGTTGGTCATATGGTCCCCCCAAGGTGTGTCGTGCGGACACGTGTAGGGGACGACCGTAGGGCCGGGCTGTGATGCGTGAAGGAAAGGTGACTGTTCCGTGATGAATTCATCGGGTTGGGGCGTGCGGGACATCCCCGACCAGAACGGTCGTGTCGCCGTCGTCACCGGCGCCAACAGCGGACTCGGCTACGTCACCGCGCGTGAACTCGCACGCAAGGGCGCCCGGGTCGTGCTCGCCTGCCGTAGCGAGGTGCGCGGAAACGAGGCGGCCGACCGGATCGTGGCCGAAGTGCCGGGCGCCGAGGCCGAGTTCAGGCGACTGGATCTCGGAGACCTGGCCTCCGTACGGGAGTTCGCGGCCGGTTTCCCGTACGAGCGGCTCGATCTGCTGGTGAACAACGCCGGCGTCATGGCGATGCCGTACGGCACGACGGCGGACGGCTTCGAGACGCACTTCGGCGTCAACCACCTCGGCCACTTCGCCCTCACCGGCCTCCTGCTCCCGGCGCTCCTCGACGCCCCGGACGCCCGCATCGTCACCCTCTCCAGCTTCATGCACCTCCTCGCCAACATCGACATCGACGACCTCAACAGCGAGCGCCGATACAACCGTTGGACGGCCTACTCCCGTTCCAAGACCGCCAACCTCCTCTTCACCCACGAACTCTCGCGACGGCTCACGGCGGCCGGTTCGGGCGCGGTCGCGGCGGCGTCCCACCCCGGGTACGCGGCCACCAACCTCCAAGCTGCGGGGCCTCGGGCGGAGGGCCGCAGGTCCGCCGAGCGCATGGCGGAACTCGGCAACCGGGTCTTCGCCCAGTCGGCGGAGGCCGGCGCGCTCCCCTCCTTGCGCGCGGCGACCGCCCCCGACGTACGCCCCGACTCCTTCTACGGCCCACGCCTCGCGATGTGGCGGGGAGCGCCGGCACCTTCCTGGCGGGCGCCGTGGACCCTCAACGATGCGATGGGGAAACGGCTTTGGGAGGCTTCGGAGGAGTTGACCGGAGTCGTGTACGGCCAACTCAAGGCGTGAGAAACGGGGTTCAGGCCGTAGCCCCGCTGTCCACCACCAGATCCGCGCCCACCACCGACCCCGCGTCGTCCGAGGCCAAGTACAGGACAGCGGCGGCGACTTCGGCCGTGGTCGAGATGCGGCCGAGGGGAAGGGCGGTCCGTACCCGCTCGGCGCGGTCGGCCTCTGTTTCGCCGGGGCGCAGGGACATGGGGGTGTCGGTGGCGCCGGGGCTGACCACGTTGATACGGATGCCCTCGCGGATGTGGTCCACGGCCGCGCCCTTGCTCAGTGCGGCGACGGCGGCCTTGGAGGCGGCGTAGGCGGTGGCGCCGGGGCTGCTCGTGTGTACGCCGAAGGTGGAGGCCACGTTGACGATCGCGCCGCCGGACGGCTGGGCGCGCATCCGCGCGATCTCGGCACGCAGGGCCAGGAAGACACCGGTCACGTTGATGTCGAGCTGGGTGCGCCAGTCGTCCTCGGTGAGGTCGGCGAGCGGGACCCCGCCCCGGAAGACCCCCGCGTTGTTGACGGCCACGTCGAGCGAGCCGTACCGGTCCACGGCGGCCCGCACCAGGGCGTCCGCGTCGGCGGCCTTCGAGACGTCGGCGCTCACGGCGAGGGCCTTGCCGCCCCCGGCCTCGATCAGGGCGACGGTGTCGTCGAGCGGTTCCCGCCGCCGTCCGGCGACGACGACGTTCGCCCCCTCGGCGGCGAACGCGAGGGCGATGGCCCGCCCGATGCCGGAGCCGGCCCCGGTGACGAGGGCGGTCCTGCCGGAGAAGCGGTCGCGGTTGCTCATGAGGGGACCTCTTTCTTGACCGATCGGTTCAGTATGAGTTCATGAAAAAACCGCCCGAGAAGGGCGGGAGTGTGCGGTCAGTCCAGTAGGGCCAGCGCCTGTTCCGCCGCGTCCCGTACCCGCGCCGGGTCGCCCGACGCCCTGCCGACCACCCGCAGCCCCTGCATCAGCACCAGCAGCATGCGCGCGAGGGTGAGCGGATCGCGGTCGGTGGGCAGCTCGCCCTGCGCCTGGGCCCGCATCAGCGCCGAGCGCAGCACGGCCTCCAACTGGTCCCAGTTGCGCTCGACGAGTCGGGTCGCGGCCCGGTCGTGCGGGGCGAGTTCGGCCGCCGTGTTGGTCACCAGGCAGCCCAGCGAGCGGAGTTGCTCGTTCGCCGCCTCGGTCGCGTAACGCCGTACGAGCGCTCGTACGGGCGGCAGCGCGGGGCCCGGCCGGGACAGCTCGCGCACCATCGGGGTGAGCCCCGCCCGGTCGTAGCGCTCCAGGGCCTTCAGATACAGCTCGTGCTTGTTGCCGAAGGTCGCGTAGATGCTGGCGCGCCCGATGCCGAGGTGGTCGACCAGGTCGGACATCGACGTCGCCTCGAAGCCGCGCCGCCAGAACAGCTCAAGGGCTGCCTGCAGCGCGGCCTCGGGATCGAACTCCTTGGTCCTGGCCACATAGCGCAGCCTAGGTTTTTCTGGAACGGTCAGTCAAGTAGCCGCTGTCAAGCGGTCCGTACCTCGTACGCCGCCACCCGCACCGCCCCGTCGTCCAGGCACTCCCCGGAGACCAGGTCGAACCGCTGCTTCAGCAGGGGCGAGGCGACGAACGGGCGGCCCTGGTGGGTGCCCGTCAGGCCGCGGGAGAGGACCGCCGCGCCGCCGAACGGGTCGCGGTTGTCGATGCCGTAGAGGGTGCCGGAGCGGTCGCGGAACAGGGCGACCTGCCGGCCGTCGGGCAGCAGGGCCGCCACTCCGCGGCCGGGGATGAGCTGGGTCAGGTCGCAGACCGTGAACCAGGCATCGTCTTCGGAATCCAGCCGGATCTGAACCTTCAGGTCCGTCGTCTCGGGAGCCAGGGTCATCGCTGGGCGCTTCCTTCCAGGACGTCTGCGGTCTGCTGGGGCCGCATGCCGATGGTCAGCAGGGGCAGGTCGGGCTTGATCTGGTCGCGCTCGGGGACGAAGCCGACGACCGGGTCCGGGGTGTCGGGCGCGTTCACGAAGGACACGAACCGGCCCAGCTTCTCGGGGTCGTTGATGGTCTCGGCCCACTCGTCGCGGTAGCCGGCGACATGCGCGGTCATCAGCGACTCCAGCTCCTCGCAGATACCGAGCGAGTCCTCCACGACCACCTCGCGGACGTGGTCCAGGCCGCCCGGGATCCGCTCCAGCCACACGCTGGTGCGCTCCAGCCGGTCGGCCGTACGGATGTAGAACATCAGGAACCGGTCGATCAGGCGTACCAGTTCGGCGTCGCTCAGGTCCTGCGCCAGCAGGTCCGCGTGGCGCGGGGTCGCGCCGCCGTTGCCGCCGACGTAGAGGTTCCAGCCGTTGGCGGTGGCGATGACGCCGAAGTCCTTCGACTGGGCCTCGGCGCACTCGCGGGCGCAGCCGGAGACCGCCGACTTGAGCTTGTGCGGCGACCTCAGGCCTCGGTAGCGCAGCTCCAGGTCGATCGCCATCCGGACCGAGTCCTGGACGCCGTAGCGGCACCAGGTCTGGCCCACACAGGACTTGACGGTCCGTAGGGCCTTTCCGTAGGCGTGGCCGGACTCGAAGCCGGCGTCCACCAACCGGGCCCAGATCAGCGGGAGTTGTTCGACACGGGCGCCGAAGAGGTCGATGCGCTGGCCACCGGTGATCTTCGTGTAGAGGCCGAAGTCCCGGGCCACCTCGCCGATCACGATGAGCTTCTCGGGGGTGATCTCGCCGCCGGGGATGCGCGGCACGATCGAATAGGAGCCGTTCTTCTGGAGGTTGGCGAGGAAGTGGTCGTTGCTGTCCTGCAACGCCGCCTGCTCGCCGTCCAGGACGTAGCCGCTCGCGCCGATCGTCGGGGCGAGGGAGGCGATGATCGAGGCGACCGTCGGCTTGCAGGTCTCGCAGCCGTCGCCGCCCCGGGCCTCCTCGCGGCCGTAGCGGTCCAGCAGTTCCTGGTAGGTGTTGATGCGGAGCGCGAGGGCGATCTCGTACAGCTCCTCGCGGGTCTGCCCGAAGCAGCCGCACAGGCCCTTGTCGACCTCGACGCCGTTCGCCTCCAGCTCGGCGGTGACGAGCTGGCCGAGCACCTTGACGCAACTCCCGCAGCCGGTACCGGCCTTGGTGCACTTCTTCACCTCGGGCACGCTCGTGCAGGAGTGCTCGGTGACCGCGCCGCGGATCGCGCCCTTGGTGACGTTGTGGCAGGAGCAGACGACGGCCGCGTCGGGCAGCGCGGACGGGCCGAGCTGGACGGCCTCTCCGGAACCGGCCGGCAGCACCAACTGCTCGGGGGAGACGGGCGGTACGGACCCGGTGAACGCGCGCAGCGTGCCGTACGCGTCCGCGTCGCCGACCAGGATGCCGCCCAGCAGCTCGCCGCCCCGGCCGATGACCAGCTTCTTGTACGTGCCGGCCCGCGCGTCGGAGTAGACGACGTCGAGGCAGTCCTCGGTCGCGCCGTGCGCGTCGCCGAAGGACGCCACGTCCACGCCGAGCAGCTTCAGCTTGGTCGACAAGTCGGCGCCGGTGAAGGCCGATTCGTCCTGCGCGATGGTCGCGGCGACCGTCTCCGCCTGTTCGTAGCCGGGGGCCACCAGGCCGTACACCCGACCGTCGGCGGCCAGCGCGCACTCGCCGATCGCGAACACGTGCGGGTCGGCGACCGTACGGCACTGCTCGTCGACCGTGATGCCGCCGCGCTCACCGACAGTCAGGCCCGATTCGCGGGCGAGTTGGTCGCGGGGGCGGACACCGGCGCTGAACACCACCATGTCGGTGGCGAGTTCGGAGCCGTCCGACAGCTTCATCCCGGTGACGGCACCGGACTCGTCCGCCAGGATCTCCTGCGTACCGGTCCCGGTGTGGACGCTCAGGCCCATGTCCTCGATGGTGCGCAGCAGGGCCGCGCCACCGCCCTCGTCGACCTGCACCGGCATCAGCCGGGGCGCGAACTCCACGATGTGTGTGGCCAGTCCGAGCCCCTTGAGCGCACCGGCGGCCTCCAGGCCGAGCAGCCCGCCGCCGACCACGGCACCCGTCGTCGCCCGCGCCTTCGCGTACTCCTCGATCGCGAGCAGGTCCTCGATCGTGCGGTAGACGAAACAGCCGTCGGAGTCCTTGCCCGGGACGGGCGGCACGAACGGGTACGAGCCGGTGGCGAGGACGAGGGTGTCGTACTCAACTGTCAGGCCGGAGCGGGCGGTTACCGTCTTCGCCGCCCGGTCGATCGTCTCGGCCGGGTCGCCGATGTACAGCTCGATCCCGTGGTCCTTGATGAACTCCGCGTCCGTGAGCGAGAGTTCCTCGGGCGTACGGCCCGAGAAGTACGAGGTGAGCTGGACGCGGTCGTACGCCGGGCGTGGTTCCTCGCACAGCACGACCACGCGGTGTGTCGCGGTCAGGCCGCGCTCGGCGAGCGCTTCGAGGAAGCGCTGACCGACCATGCCGTGGCCGACAAGCACGATGGTGGGTACCGCACGGGGATTCGAGGTCATGCCAGGAGCCTGCGACGCCGGTGTTACCCGACCGCATCACATCTGTTTCCCGTGAGGAACGCTGCCCTCAGCGGGAGCGCGCGGAGGGTGTGAGGGTTCCGGGTGGGCGCCGGGGGCGGAGTGTGAGGCCGGGGCGGGATCGGCCGGTTCGGTTAACCGAACCCCGCACTTCCGTGCAGGCACCATCGTGTACGGCGGGCGGTGGCGGAAGGCTGGAGGCATCGGGTTCATCGCGGCTCACCGCAGCTCACACCAGTTCACCGCCAGGAGGAAGCACCATGGACAGTGTCCGGCATGTGCAGGTTCGCGCCACCCCGGCGGGCCCGATCCAGCAGACCCTACGGGCGCCCTTCACCGCGGAGACATGGCGCCGCACCGCCTACGCCCTGCTCGCCCTGCCGCTGGGCCTGATCTGCGTCCCGCTCTCCCTCCTCGGCGCGCCCACGGCCCGCTGGCAGCGGAATCTCCTCCGCCGCTTCCTGCACACGGAGGTGCCCGGCACCGCCCGCGGCGGCGGCCTGCGCCACGCCCTGCTCACCGTCCCCCTCAATCTCGTCACGGCCTTCGTCGCCCTCTACGGCTGGGCGATCGTCCCGCTGAACCTCGGCTGGCCGGTGCGGGCCGGCTCCGACTACTCCGGCGCGTGGGGCGGCCCCACCTTCGTCGGCGCCTGGGCCTTCCACGCCATAGTGGGCGGCATCGGCTTCCTGCTGCTGATGCCGTGGGTGGTGCGGGGCCTGACCGCCGTCCAGCTCCGTGTCGCCAGGTCGCTCCTCTCCTAGGTTGATCCCATGCCGCGCCTCCGCTCCCTGGCCGCCGCCACCTTCGGCCCCCGCGCCCTGGCCGCCGTCCTCTACGGCGTGCTCGCCCTCCCGCTCGCCCTGGCCGGCTTCTTCCTCACCTTCGTCGGGCTGGCGTTCGGCGGGGCGCTGTCGGTGACCACGCTGGGGCTGTGGCTGCTGGCCGTCACCGTGCGGGGCGCGCTGGCGCTGGGCGTGGTGCAGCGGGGGCTCGCGCGGAAGCTGCTCGGCCTGGAGATCGAACCGCCGGGCGCGGCGGACGCGGGCAGCGGGGTCCTCGGGTGGCGGCGGGGCGTCCTGCTGGACCGGGCGGGCTGGCGGGCGGTCGGCTGCGCGCTGCTGACGCCGTTCACAGCCGTCTTCGCGTACGCGGCCGTCGTCATCGGATACGTCTACGGCGTCCTGCT
>NZ_JBEXDX010000009.1:72896-283855 GCF_040605995.1 Streptomyces sp. NPDC005492 | reverse complement strand
TGGAGAACCCGTTCGCGCCCGGTTGGATGCAGGGTGGCAACACCTGGATCACCCTGGTGCTCGTCGGCGCGCTGGGCGCGGTCTTCCTCAAGGGGCCGGAGCCGCCGGTGGAACCGTTGGAGGCAGGGGCGGCGGGAGCCGCCGGAGGTGCCGTGAACTCGGGCGCGGTCGGCGCCGGCGAGGCCGGGGCGGGCCGCGGCGCGGGCCGCGGGCCCGGACGGGGACCACCGGTGGAGGCCGGAGCGGCCGGAGCGGCGGGTGCCGCGGCGGAGCTCTCGGCGGCGGCCGGCTTCGGGGCCGGCGGGCGCGGGGCGGCCGGACCCGGACGGGCGGCCTGCGCGGAAGAGGGGGCTGCCGGCCGTGCCGGGGCAGCCTTGCGTGCGGGGGCGGGCTTGCCGCCTCCGCTGCCCTGCTGGAGGGCGTCTGTCAGCTTGCGTACAACGGGCGCCTCGATCGTCGAGGACGCCGAACGGACGAATTCACCGAGTTCTTGGAGCTTGGCCATGACGACCTTGCTCTCCACCCCGAACTCCTTGGCGAGTTCGTATACCCGGACCTTAGCCACTTCGCTCCTTTTAGGTCCGGGTGCGTCCGGACCGTCGCTACTTCATGGGCGTACTCATCGCGTGCTCATCGAGTGCTCATCGCAATCTCGACCTACTTCCAACTCGCGGAATACCGGGCCGCACGGAGGTTCCGTACGACTCGCTCTTACTGTGTTGCCTGCTCGACGTGGAGACGCAACGCCTTTGTGTCGAGCGGTCCCTGGGCACGCAGCGCCCGCGGGAACGCCCGGCGACGTACCGCCAGGTCGAGACAGACCAGGGCGGGATGCAGATACGCACCCCGGCCGGGCAGCGTACCGCGATGATCGGGGACGCATTCGCCCTCGACCGCCACGATCCGCAGCAGTTCCTTCTTGGCCGCTCGCTCCCGGCACCCCACACAGGTGCGTTCAGGGCATGCGCGGGCTCGCGTCCGGCCAGACACTGCTAAGTCTACCTCCCCGCACCGACCTCACCCCTGCGGGGGAAGAATCGAACGGTTGTTGTCGTGATCTAAGCCACGGGCGGCCGAGATCTATTCCTCTGGCTGGTCGGACGGCTGTTCGGTGTCCGGACGGATGTCGATCCGCCAGCCGGTCAGGCGGGCCGCAAGTCGGGCATTCTGCCCTTCCTTGCCGATCGCCAGCGAGAGCTGGTAGTCCGGCACCGTCACCCGCGCGGAGCGGGCCGCGAGGTCCACCACCTCGACCCTGGAGACCCGAGCCGGGGACAGCGCGTTGGCCACCATGTCGGCCGGGTCGTCCGACCAGTCGACGATGTCGATCTTCTCGCCGTTCAGCTCGCCCATCACCGCGCGCACCCGGCCGCCCATCGGGCCGATGCAGGCGCCCTTGGCGTTCAGACCGCTGCGGGTGGAGCGGACGGCGATCTTCGTACGGTGGCCGGCCTCGCGGGCGATGGCGGCGATCTCCACCGACCCGTCGGCGATCTCCGGCACCTCCATGGCGAACAGCTTCTTCACCAGATTGGGATGCGTACGGGACAGCGTCACGGACGGGCCGCGCACACCCTTCGCGACCCGGACGACGTACGACCGAAGGCGCATCCCGTGCGGGTACGTCTCCCCGGGGACCTGCTCCTGCACCGGCAGGATGGCCTCCAGCTTGCCGATGTCGACCAGCACGTTCTTCGGGTCGCGGCCCTGCTGGACCACTCCGGTGACGATGTCGCCCTCGCGGCCCGCGTACTCGCCGAGCGTCGCGTCGTCCTCGGCGTCGCGCAGCCGCTGCAGGATGACCTGCTTGGCGGTGGTGGCGGCGATCCGCCCGAAGTCGGACGGGGTGTCGTCGAACTCGCGCGCCTCCTGCCCCTCCTCCAGGTCCTCGGGGTCCTCCTTCGCCCACACCGTCACGTGGCCGGTCTCCCGGTTGAGCTCCACGCGCGCGTGGCGGCGGCTTCCCTCGGTGCGGTGGTAGGCGATGAGGAGGGCCGACTCGATCGCCTCGACCAACAGGCTGAAGGAGATCTCCTTCTCCCGCACCAGACCCCGCAGGGCGCTCATGTCGATGTCCACGGCTACGCCTCCTCTGTGTTCTCGGCGGTCTCTTCGTTCTTGTTCTTACGGTTGAACTCGACCTGGACGCGGGCCTTGACCACATCCGCGAAGGCGAGCCGCTTGGCGGTGGGCTTGCGCCCCTTCACGCCGGGCACCTCCACGTCGATGCCGTCGTCGTCCACCTCGATGATCCGGGCGACCAGCTCACCGCTCTCGGCCAGTTGGAACCTCACCAGCCGGTCGGTGGCGCGTACGTAGTGACGGTGTTCGGTGAGCTCGCGCTCGGCGCCGGGGGTCCCGACCTCGAGGGTGTACTCGCCCGCGCCCATCGCGTCGGTCTCGTCGAGCTTCGCGGAGAGCGCACGGCTCACATCCGCGATCTGGTCCAGATCGGCACCCGTGTCGGAGTCGACGACCACGCGCAGCACCCGCTTGCGTCCGACCGAGTCCACTTCGACCTCTTCGAGATCGAGTCCCTGGGAACTGACGAGGGGTTCCAGCAGTTCTCGCAGCCTCTCGCTCTGGGTCGTGCTCATCCGGGTGACTCCTCGGCCGCGTGTGCTGTTGTGGGTAGGGCGCGTGTCTGCTCAAAGGGTATCCGGTCCCGGAGCGTGTTGCCGCCCACCTGCGGCCCGACCAGTGCCGGTGACTGCCGTCGGGCGGGTGCGCGGGTACCGTGATCACGGGCGCGCCGCCCTTCCCGCCAATTCGTTCGTACGAGCCCCCCGAGGACGATCTGCCGTGCCGTTCCCCCCACCTCCGCGCACCCTCCCGGGGCCGCGCAGAAGGAGCCTGCTCGCCTCGGCCGCCGGAGCCGCCCTCCTGGTGGGCTGCTCCAACGGCGCCGACGACGCCGAGGACACCGCGGGCAGCCCCTCGGCCGACGAACGCGCACGCGCGCGTGCGGCCTCCGACAGCGAGGCCCTGCTCCGGCGCTACGACGCGGTGCTCGCCGCCCACCCGACGCTGGCGGCGCGACTGAACCCCCTGCGCACGGAGGTCGTCCGGCACGCGACGGCCTTCGGGGGCGGAAGCAGTGGCTCCACGGCCACGACATCTCCTACGACCGCTGCCTCGCCGTCGGCCTCCGCCGCGCCCGGGACCGAGAGCGACGCCCTCGCCGGGCTGGCCGCGGCCGAGCGGGACCTCGCCGACCGGCGGGCCAAGGCACTGCTCGACCTGCCCGGTGAGCTGGCGCGGCTGCTCGCCTCGGTGGCGGCGGCCGGGGCCGCGCACGCGTATCTGCTGACGGAGGGCGCCAAGTGAGCGACGAGGAAAAGAAGGCGGCGCTGACCGCGCTGCAGGCCGCGCTCGCCGCCGAGCACGCGGCGGTGTACGGCTACGGCGTGGTCGGCGGGCGCATCCGGGAGGGCCGGCGCACGGAGGCCAAGGCGGCCTACGACGCACACCGGGCCCGGCGGGACGCGCTCGTGCGCGAGGTGCGGGACCTGGGCGGCAAGCCGGTGGCCGCGTCCGCCGCGTACGCGCTGCCGTACCCTGTGCCGGACTCGGCCGCCGCCGTACGGCTCGCCGCGGAGCTGGAGGAGCGGGTGGCCGGGGTCTACTCCGACCTCGTGCGGGCGGCGACGGGCGGGCTGCGCGGTACGGCCGCCGAGGCGCTGCGGGAAGCGGCGGTCCGGGCGGTGCGCTGGCGCGGCGGGAGCGTACCCTTCCCTGGTCTCGCCGAGCGGGCCGCGACCCCCACGGCCTCGGCGACACCCACGGCGTGATCCGCACGGGGACGCAGGACGGCAGGACCGCAGGAAGGGAACAACTCGCGCATGGCTTTCGAACCGCCGCAGCGTCTGGTGAGGGCGCTCGGTGAGACGGCACCGAGCGGTGACGACTGGTTGGAGAAGCTGCCCGAGGTGGCCCAACAGGCCGTTGATCTACGCGAGTTGACTGTGGAGCGGGTACAGGTGCCCGGTGGGCGCAGCAGCCTGGTCGTGCTGGTGCGCCGACCCGACGGGACACCCGCGGTACTGAAGCTCGCCCCGCACCGGGCCCGGCCGGAGAGCGAGCGGGCCGCGCTCGCGCGCTGGGGCGGTCTGGGTGCCGTCCAGCTCGTCGAGCCGTTCGCCGCCGAGGGCGTGCTCGTGCTGGAGCGCCTGCATCCGGATGTGTCGGTGCGGTCGCTGCCGGAGGCGAAGGCTTTGCTGGAGGCGGCGGGGACGTTGCGGCGGCTGTGGGTGGAGCCGCCCGGGGATCACGCGTTCGAGACCGTCGCCGAGCGGACGGGTCGGCAGGCCGAGCTGATGAGGGGCAGCGGGGCGGAGGTGGCTTCGCTGGTCTCTGCCGCGCTGGATGCCCGGGAGGAGTTGCTGGCCTCGCCGCCCGAGGTGCGGTTGCTGCACGGGACGTTTCGGCAGAGCAAGGTGCTGGCCGCTGAGCGGATGCCGTGGTTGGCCGTGGGGCCGGATCCTGTGGTGGGTGAGTGTGCGTTTGATCTGGCTCGGTTGGTGCGGGACCGGGTGGAGGATCTGATCGCTACGCCCTCGGGGGCGTCTACCACTCGGCGGCGGGTGAAGCGGCTTGCGGAGTCGTTGGAGGTGGATCAGGAGCGGTTGCGGGGGTGGACGTTGTTCCGGGCGGTTGAGTCTGGAGTGAGGGCGCTTCGGGTGGGGCGGCCTCGGGATGCTGAGTTGTTGCTGGAATTTGCCGGGTGGCTTTAGGGGCGCTTATAAGTGCGGGGCGTTGTCGCTGGTCGCGCAGTTCCCCGCGCCCCTGGGCGGGATCACTTCATCGTTAGTTTCAACGCCAGCGCCGGGCAGTCCGCCGCTGCTCTGCGCGCCCTCTTGCGCGTTCGGGGTGGGATGGGGTTGCCGTCCACCAGCGGGTAGCCCCACTCGTCCAGGGTGATGTGGTCGGGGAGGATCTCCGCGCAGAGGCCGTGGGCCTGGCAGGACGTCCAGTCGATGTCGATGTGCTGGTCCATGGTCAGTGGGCCTCGTTCGGGATCGGGAGCAGGGGCGTGGGGTCGGTCGCGGTGCACAAGCCCCTTGCGTGGGCGTCGAGTTCGGCTGTGAAGGTGGTCAGGGCGCTGCGGACCAGGCGGACCGTGCCGTCGGGGTGGTGGCAGGCGCCCCGGCCCTCGACCAGGCCGGACCAACGGGCCACGTCCTGGCGGGTGTTGGACTGGGGGCCCGGAGTGGCCAGGGTCCGGAACGCGGTGGCGATGCGCGGGAGGCCGTTGAGACAGGGGCCGCACTGGCCGGCCGACTGGAGGGCCAAGTAGCGCAGGACGCGGGCGGTTTCGGCCAGGCCGCAGCGGTCGGCGGGGAGGGCGGCGAGGACGCCTGCTCCCAAGTCGCCCGCGTCGAGCGTGCGTTGGGCTGCTTCGCCGGCCGGTATCCAGGTGCCGTGGTAGCCGCCGACGAGGACCGCCGACATGCCCTGGAGCGGCAGCAGACGGTGCAGCGGGAGGCCGAACGGGGCTTCCACGACCCGGACTTCGCGCCCTGGCACATGCAGGGTGCAGAGCGTGCTGCCCGGCTGGGCGGGGGTGCCCGCGCTGCGGAACCAGTCGGCGCCGTAGCGGGCGACCAGGGCGAGGTGGGCCAGCGTTTCCACGTTCTGGACGAGTGTCGGGGCCTTGCGCACCCCACGTTCGCGGACCGGCGGGCGTTGGTCGCGGGGTAGCGGGGCGTTCCCGGAGACGTACTGCGCGAGCGCCGAGGCCTGGCCGGACAGGAAGCGTTTGGGCAGGCGGACGATTCGTACGGGTAGGGGGTCGGCGCGCTGGGCCAGGGCCGATTCCAGGTAGGACGCGCCGTCCTCCACGGCCAGGTGGGCCTCCCCCGCGCCTATCGCCCGAGCCGCCAACTGCAGCCCGTCCAGGACAAGATGGGGTGAGAGGCGCAGCAGGGTCTTGTCCTTGCGGCTGGCCGGTTCGCCCTCGGCGCCGTTCGCGATGACGACGGGGGTGCGGCCGGTGCGGCGGCTCGCGTCGCTGACCACGACCAGTTTGCGGTAGGTCGGGAACGCGGCGCCTCCGCGTCCGGTGAGGCCGGATTCGGCGACGGTTCTCAGGAGCCCGTCGGGGTCTCCGTACGACAGTGGGCCGTAGCGCAGTTCGTGGGTGGCGAGGTCGGCCGCGGTGCCACCGGGGGCGAGGAGGCGGGGGGACATGTAGACGTCGGTGAAGGTCGTGGTCGTCATGAGTGGGCTCCTTCGGCGGTGCAGAGCAGGGCGGCCGGGGTTCGGCGGGCGGCGCGGGCGGAATGGGCGAGGCGAATGCCGAAGGCTGCGACCACTGCGGCCACGCAGGACACGGTCAGCCAGGTCATCCAGTCGGTGCCGGTATCCGTGCCGATGCCTATGCCGTGGATCAGGGCGACCGGCCAGGAGGCGTAGGCCAGCCAGTGGACTGCCCGCCAGGTGCGGTGGCCGATGCGTTCCCTGAGGAGGCTGGTGACCAGGACCGCGAGCATCAAATCGAGGGCGACCGTGCCGAGGCCGAGCCAGAGGGGCTGGTAGTCGGAGACGAAGGGCACGAACGCGTCGACGACGCCGATGCTGACGTATCCGTCGACCACCGCCACCGCGATGTGCAGGGCCAGGAAGGCGGTCGCGGAGAGGGAGAGGGTGCGGTGCAGGGTGACCGTGCCGAAGCGGGGCAGGCCGGGGAGCCGGGTGCGCAGGCGGACCGCGATGCCTAGCAGGACGACGACCGTGAAGAGGACCAGGCAGACGGCTCCGGTGGCACGGTTGGCGTACCAGAGGGTTTCGGAGGTCATCGTCCCGCAACTCCCTGACCGGGCATCGGAGTTGTGGGCCAGCCCGGGGTCGTGACGACCGTGCCGTCCTGGGCGACCAGGCGGGCGGGCAGGCCGAGGCGGGTGAGCCAGCGTTCGGCGCCCGCGCCCTTGACCAGGGAGGCCGTGCTCGCCGCGTTGGCGTCGGCGCTGGTCGCGGCGGCGACCGAGACCGTGCGCCAGGGGCTGCGGACGGGGAGGCCGGTGCGCGGGTCGACGATGTGGTGCAGCTCGTAGCCGCCCCGACGCCAGCGGCGGGCCGCCGTGCCCGAGGTGGCGAGGCCGCCGGAGCGCAGCCCGACCGTGGCGTATGTGCCGTGCGTGGGCGTCTCGTCGACGGAGCCGGTGACGTCCTGGACGCGGATGTTCCAGCCGCCGGCCGGGGGCTCCCCCGCCACGGCGGTGTCGCCGCCCAGGCTCACCAGGACTCCGCAGCCGGCCACCTCGGCGAGCATCGCCGCCGCCTTGTCGGCGGCCCAGGCCTTCGCCGTGGCGCCGAGGTCGAGGCGGACGCCGGCCGGGACGGTGACCGTGCCCGTTGTGCGGTCGAGGTCGATCGTGCGCCAGCCGGGGGCCCGCTTCACGGTGAGCCTGATCGGGCGGTCGTCCTCGCGGACGAGGGTGAAGTCGCGGTCGTAGCCGATGGCGTTCATCGCGGAGCCGACGGTCGGGTCGACCGCGCCGTCCGTCGCTTCGGCGGCGCGCAGGGCGACCGCGAGGGCCTCGGCGAGCAGCGGGCTCACGGTGACCGGCCGGCCGGCCGCCGTGTCGAGGGCGGCGAGTTCGGAGTCGGTACGGAACCGGCTGCACGCCGCGTCGACCTCGGCGAGGTGCCGGGCGAGGAGCAGGTTGCAGGAGTCCAGCAGGGCCGGGTCGGTGACGACCAGCCGGACGCTGGTGCCGAGGGCGCGCCAGTCGGCGGCGGCCGTGGTGCGCGGGGCGGTGGTGGCGGTGGTCATCAGGACGCCCCCGACGTGGAGTCGGTGGAGCCGCCGGAGGACGACGTCACTCCGGACGAGGAGGACTGGAGGTCCGAGGAGGATGAAGAAGATGAGGACGAGGACGAGCTGTCCGTGCTGGACGTCGTGGACGAGGCGGACGGCGAGGGCGTCGCAGTCGAAGAGGCCGACGACGAACCGGTGTTGGTGTTGCTGGCCGTCGTGTCCGCGTCGGTCGACGTCTGCATCGTGCCGACCAGGGCGAACACCCCGGCTGCCGCCGCCAGCGTGACCGCCGCCGTGGCCGCCGCGATACGCCGCCTGCCTCTGCGGACCGCCGCAGCGGCCCCACGCTCCTTGACTGTCATGGTCGTTCCCCTCCGCAGTGACTCTCTGTCACTCACTACGGTCGGGGAACGACCTGAGAGAAGTCTGTGAGGCGTCCATACGCCTCCCGAGAACTCCCTGAGAGCTTTATTTACGCGGCTCGCTTCATACGGCCAGGCGGGCGATCGCCTCGTCGACCGTCAGTTCCTCGCGCTCGCCGGTCCTGCGGTCCTTCAACTCCAGGACGCCTTCGGCCGATCGGCGGCCCGCGACCAGGATCTTCGGTACGCCGATCAGCTCGGAGTCGGTGAACTTGACGCCCGGGGAGACCCCGGCCCGGTCGTCGACGAGGACGCGCAGGCCGGCCGCGCGCAGCTTCTCCGAGACGTCCAGGGCGAGTTCGGTCTGGAGGGCCTTGCCGGCGGCGACGACGTGCACGTCGGCCGGGGCGACCTCTGCGGGCCAGCACAGGCCCTTGTCGTCGGCGGACTGCTCGGCGAGGGCGGCGACCGCGCGGGAGACGCCGATGCCGTAGGAGCCCATGGTCACGCGGACCGGCTTGCCGTGCTGGCCGAGGACGTCGAGCTTGAGGGCGTCGGCGTACTTGCGGCCGAGCTGGAAGATGTGGCCGATCTCGATGGCGCGGTCCAGCTTGAGGCCGGTGCCGCACTTGGGGCAGGGGTCGCCCTCGTTGACGACCACGACGTCGACGTACTCGCCGACCTCGAAGTCACGACCGGCGACCACGTTCTTGGCGTGCGTGGCGTCCTTGTTGGCACCCGTGATCCAGGAGGTGCCGGGGGCCACGCGCGGGTCGGCGATGTAGGTGACCTTGTCACCCAGGCCCTGCGGACCGACGTAGCCGCGGACCAGGTCGGGGCGCCCGGTGAAGTCCTCCGCCGTCACCAACTCCACGGCGGCGGGGGCGAAATGGGCCTCGACCTTGCCGAGGTCGACCTCGCGGTCGCCGGGGACGCCGACGGCCACGATCTCGCCGTCGACCTTGACGAGGAGGTTCTTGAGGGTGGCGGAGGCGGGCACGCCGAGGTGGGCGGCGAGGGTCTCGATGGTGGGGGTGTCGGGGGTGGGGATCTCTTCGAGCGCGGGCACGTCGGTGGCGTCCACGGGCTTCAACTCATACGTGATCGCTTCGGTGTTGGCCGCGAAGTCGCAGTTCGGGCAGTCGGCGAAGGTGTCCTCGCCGGCTTCGGCCGGGGCGAGGAACTCCTCCGACTTGGAGCCGCCCATCGCGCCCGCGGTGGCGGCGCAGATGCGGTAGTCGAGGCCCAGGCGCTCGAACACCTTCTGGTACGCCTGGCGGTGCAGGGCGTAGGAGTGGGCGAGGCCCTCGTCCTCGGTGTCGAAGGAGTACGAGTCCTTCATGAGGAACTCGCGTCCGCGTAGGACGCCGGCCCGCGGGCGGGCCTCGTCCCGGTACTTGTTCTGGATCTGGTAGAGGATGACCGGCAGGTCCTTGTAGGAGGACGCCTGGTCCTTCACCAGCAGGGTGAAGATCTCCTCGTGGGTCGGGCCGAGGAGGTAGTCGCCGCCCTTGCGGTCCTTGAGGCGGAACAGCTCGGGACCGTACTCCTCCCAGCGGCCGGTCGCCTCGTAGGGCTCGCGCGGCAGGATGGCGGGGAGCAGCACCTCCTGGGCGCCGATCGCGTCCATCTCCTCACGGACGACCCGCTCCACGTTGCGCAGAACCCGCATGCCGAGCGGCAGCCAGGACCAGATACCGGCCGCGGTACGGCGGACGTAGCCGGCCCGGACGAGCAGCTTGTGACTGAGGACCTCGGCGTCCGCCGGGTCGTCGCGCAGCGTCTTCGCCATCAACTGGGACATGCGCTGGACCGGTGCGTTCGCCATGGTTCTCGTACTCCTGCCGGGAAAGGGTGATGGCTAGGAGGTTAGCCGGGCGCGCTGTGCCGGTGGAAATCGGTTAGGGCCTGTTGCGGGGCAGGCGGGACTTTCGCAACAGGCCCTAGCGGCGACGCAAGGGAAGCGGGGCGCCCATGACGGCGTACGGCTTCGGGGCGCTGGGGAACAGGACCTGGCGGGCGAGGTCCTCGTAGCCGAGGGAGTGGTAGAGGCCGCGGGCCGGGCTGTCGGTGTCGATCGCGGAGAGGATCGAGCGGGGTTCGTCGACGGAGTCGGTGATGGTGGTGATCAGGGAGCGGCCGACACCGCGGTTCTGGTACTGCGGGTGGACGTGCAGCTCGGTGATCACGAAGGAGTCGTCGAGCCATGCGTCGTGGTCCCGGGCCCGGAGGTAGGGCTCCACGACCGTGGACCACCAGTGGGCGCGGTCGTTGGGCATGCCGTAGACGAACCCGACGAGGCGGCCTTCCGCGGTGGCGCCGAGGGCTCTGGCCCCCGGGTAGGTCATGTGGCGCAGGACGATCTGACGGCGTACGGCCACCTCGTCTGCCCCCAGGCCGAAGGCCAGGGCCTGGACTGCGAGGGCTTCGTCCACACGGGCGGACAGGTCCAGGGGACCGATCACGACGTCTTCGGGGTGGCGGTGGCCGTGACCTGGGAATCGCAGCATGCCGGGGAGACTACAGGCAGTGCGTGGGGCTCAGAACTGCGCACGGGGTCCCGGTCAGAACAGAACGCTCATGAACGCGCCGACCTCCTGGAAGCCGACCCTCAAGTAGGCCCGCCTGGCCGGGGTGTTGAAGTCGTTCACATAGAGGCTGACGACCGGGGCCACGTCCGCCAGGGCGTAGCGCAGGACCGATGCCATGGCGGGTGCGGCCACTCCCCTGCCCCGGTACTCGGGGGCCACCCACACGCCCTGGATCTGGCAGGCCCGGGTCGTCGCGGCGCCGATCTCCGCCTTGAAGACGACCTTGCCGTACTCGTCGAGGCGGGCGAACGACCGCCCGGAGCCGACGAGTTCGGCGACGCGCGCCTGGTACAGCAGCCCCCCGTCGCCCGCGAGCGGGGAGACGCCCACCTCCTCGGTGAACATGGCGACGCAGGCCGGCATGATCGTGTCCATCTCGTCCTTGCGGATGCGGCGGACGTAGGGGTCGGGGGCGATGTCGGTGGGCAGCCGGTCGGCGACCATGAGGGGCTGGTGGCCGCGGACCTCGCGGGCCGGGCCCCAACTGGGTTCGAGGAGCCGCCAGAGCTGGGCGGTGGCGTCGGCCGGGCCGACGATGGAGGAGCAGCGGCGGCCGGCCCGGCGTGCGCGGTCGGCGAAGGCGCGGACGGCCCGGGGGGTCGCGCAGATCGGCACGAGGTTGGCGCCCGCGTAGCAGAGGGATGTCAGCATCCCGTCCTCGTACCAGCCCCACATCTCGCCGCCGAGCCGCCACGGGTCGAGGCCCGCGACCTGCACCCGCGAGGTCACGAAGGCGTTCGTGACCGGCTCGCGGTCCAGTACGGCGAGCGCGGCGTCCAGGTCGCTCGGTTCGAGGACCCGGGAGGTGGTCTGCGTCAACACGGTCGGGAGCCTCACCCTGGGGTCTGCGGATCTCAGCACTTTACCCGGCGGAACTTTGTGGCGCCGCCCGGCGCCGCGACCGGTCCGGGCCCGCGTACAGGTGTGCCCCGGCGCCCGCCCTGAGGGGGTACCGGGGCACGGACGTGGAAGAAGGCACTCAGCCCGCGACCGCCACCGAGGGCTCGCCGGAGGCGACGCCGTCCGCCTCCATCTGCTCGGCGATCTTCATCGCCTCCTCGATCAGGGTCTCGACGATCTTCGACTCGGGGACGGTCTTGATGACCTCGCCCTTGACGAAGATCTGCCCCTTGCCGTTGCCGGAGGCGACCCCGAGGTCGGCCTCCCGCGCCTCGCCCGGACCGTTCACCACACAGCCCATGACCGCGACGCGCAGCGGGACCTCCATGCCCTCCAGGCCCGCCGTGACCTCCTCGGCCAGCTTGTAGACGTCGACCTGGGCGCGGCCGCAGGAGGGGCAGGAGACGATCTCCAGGCGGCGGGGCTTGAGGTTCAGCGACTCCAGGATCTGGTTGCCGACCTTGACCTCCTCCACCGGAGGCGCGGACAGCGAGACCCGGATCGTGTCGCCGATGCCCTGGGAGAGGAGCGCGCCGAAGGCGACGGCCGACTTGATCGTGCCCTGGAAGGCGGGGCCCGCCTCGGTGACGCCGAGGTGGAGGGGGTAGTCGCACTGGGCGGCGAGCTGGCGGTAGGCCTCGACCATGACGACCGGGTCGTTGTGCTTCACCGAGATCTTGATGTCCCGGAAGTCGTGCTCCTCGAAGAGGGACGCCTCCCAGAGGGCGGATTCGGCGAGCGCCTCGGGGGTCGCCTTGCCGTACTTCTTCAGCAGTCGGCTGTCCAGCGAGCCAGCGTTGACCCCGATGCGGATCGGGGTGCCGTGGTCCTTTGCGGCCCGCGCGATCTCCTTGACCTTGTCGTCGAACTGCTTGATGTTGCCGGGGTTGACGCGAACTGCCGCGCAGCCGGCCTCGATCGCGGCGAAGACGTACTTCGGCTGGAAGTGGATGTCCGCGATGACCGGGATCTGCGACTTGCGGGCGATGGTGGCGAGGGCGTCGGCGTCGTCCTGGGTGGGGCAGGCGACGCGGACGATCTGGCAGCCGGACGCGGTGAGTTCGGCGATCTGCTGGAGGGTGGCGCCGATGTCCGACGTACGGGTCGTCGTCATGGACTGCACGGACACCGGCGCGTCGCCGCCGACCGCCACGGTGCCGACCTGGATCTGCCGGCTCTTGCGGCGCTCGGCGAGCCTGGTCGGAACGGACGGAATGCCGAGAGAAATCGCAGTCATCTGCTGTGCAACCCCAAGTCGTGGATCAAGCCCCGGTCCCGGAACAGCGGGCTCCAGGCTTCGAGATTACGTCAAGCGTGCGGGCCGGAGCACATCCCGGAGGTAAACCCACTCAATGGGGAGCGGCCCCGCACGAACAATGCGAGGCCGCCACGAACCAGGGGTGACTAGGAGATTTTCACCGGGTTAACCACGTCCGCGACCAGCACGAGCAGAGTGAAGCAGACGAAGATCCCCGCCACCACATAGGCGACCGGCATCAGCTTCGCCACGTCGAACGGGCCCGGGTCCGGGCGCTTGAGCACCTTGGCCAGGTTCCGCCGCAGCGCCTCCCACAGCGCGCCCGCGACATGCCCGCCGTCGAGCGGGAGCAGCGGGAGCATGTTGAAGAGGAACAGGGAGAGGTTGAAGCCGGCGACCAGCATCAGGGCCATGGCCAACTGCTGGGTGGGCGGGATGTCCAGGGTGAAGATCTCGCCGCCGACGCGGGCCGCGCCGACCACGCCCATCGGGGAGTCGGCCTGGCGGGGGGCGCCGTCGAAGGCCGCGTTCCACAGGGCCGGGATCTTGCCGGGGAGGGCGGCGATGGAGTCGACGGCCTCGCCGAGGCGGTCTCCCATCCAGGTGACCGAGTCGCCGAAGTCCTGGCGGACGATGCCGGTGGCCGCGCTGAAGCCGAGGAAGCCTGCGGTGACGTACTGCCCCTGGACGATCTGGCCGCTGGAGTCCTTCTTGGCGACCTGGTTGGAGGCGATCTTCGCGTGCAGGATGACGTCCTGGCCCTTGCGCTCGACGACGATCGGGACCGTCTTGCCGGGGGCCGCGCGGATCAGGTCGGACAGCTTGTTCCAGTCGGTCGTCTTGACGCCGTTGAAGCTGAGGATCTTGTCGCCGGCCTTGAGGCCCGCGGCGGCGGCCGGGGAGGCCGGGTCGGTGGACTTGCAGGTGTCGCGGTTCTGGCTCTGCGCGATGACGCACTGGGAGACCGAGCTGACCGTGTTGGTCTGCTGCGAGATGCCGAAGCCCATCAGGACGGTGAGGAAGAGGGCGACCGCCAGGATCAGGTTCATGAAGGGGCCCGCGAACATCACGATGACCCGTTTCCAGGGCTTGCGGGTGTAGAACAGGCGGCTCTCGTCGCCGGGCTGGAGTTCCTCGAAGGCCGCCGAGCGGGCGTCCTCGATCATGCCGCGCCAGGGCGAGGTGGAGCGGGCGGTGATCCGGCCGTCGTCGCCGGGCGGGAACATGCCGATCATGCGGATGTAGCCGCCGAACGGGATGGCCTTGAACCCGTACTCGGTGTCGCCCTTCTTCCGGGACCAGATGGTCGGCCCGAAGCCGACCATGTACTGGGGCACCCGGATACCGAAGAGCTTCGCCGTGGACAGATGCCCCAGCTCGTGCCAGGCGATCGAGACCAGCAGGCCGACCGCGAAGACGACTATGCCGAGGATCATCATCAGGGCTGTCATGCACGCGCCTCCGCGTTCACCGTGGTCGTCTGCGTTGTCGTCTGCTGCGCTGTCAGTTCGCGGGCCCGGGCACGCGCCCAGGTCTCCGCTTCGAGGACGTCCGGCACGGTCAGTGAGGTTCCCCCGGCCGGTGTCCCGTGTTCGTCGACCACTCGTGTCACCGTCTCCATGATGCCGTTGAACGGCAGCGCGCCCGTACGGAACGCCTCCACGCACTCCTCGTTCGCCGCATTGAACACCGCCGGGGCGGTGCCCGCGAGCTGTCCCACATGCCGGGCGAGACCGACCGAGGGGAACGCGTCGGTGTCGAGCGGGAAGAACTCCCAGGTCGACGCCTTGCTCCAGTCGAACGCGGGCGCCGCGTCCGGGACCCGCTCGGGCCAGCCGAGCCCGATGGCGATCGGCCCGCGCATGTCGGGGGGCGTCGCCTGGGCGATTGTCGAGCCGTCCGTGAATTCCACCATCGAGTGGACATACGACTGCGGGTGCACGACCACCTCAATGCGATCGAAGGGAATGTCGTACAGCAGGTGCGCCTCGATCACTTCGAGCCCCTTGTTCACCAGGGTCGCGGAGTTGATCGTGATCACCGGGCCCATGGCCCAGGTGGGGTGCGCGAGGGCCTCCGCGACGGTCACGTTCGCCAGCTCCGCCTTCGTACGACCGCGGAAGGGGCCGCCGGACGCGGTGACGACCAGCTTGCGGACGTCGGCGCGGGTGCCGGCCGCGAGGGCCTGGAAGAGCGCCGCGTGCTCGGAGTCGACCGGGATGATCTGGCCGGGCTTGGCGAGCGCCTTCACCAGCGGTCCGCCGACGATGAGCGACTCCTTGTTGGCGAGCGCGAGGACGCGGCCCGCCTCCAGGGCGGCGAGGGTGGGCGCGAGGCCGATGGATCCGGTGATGCCGTTCAGCACGGTGTGGCAGTCCGAGGCGGCGACCTGGGTGGCCGCGTCCGGTCCGGCGAGGATCTCGGGGAGCGGCTCCCCGGTGCCGTACCGCGCGGTGAGCGCTTCGCGCAGGGCCGGTACGACGTCCTCGCGGGCGACCGCGACGGTCCGCACCCGGAGCCGGTGCGCCTGCTCGGCGAGGAGCCCGACCCGGCCGCCGCTCGCGGCGAGGGCGGTGACCCGGAACCGGTCCGGGTTGCGCAGCACCAGGTCGATGGCCTGGGTGCCGATGGACCCGGTGGACCCGAGGATCACCAGGGCCTTGGGAGCGTCGCCGACGACGGGGTCGTAGACGAGATGCGGGTCGGCGAGGGGTGCTGGACTGTCGCTCATCCCTCCATTGTTGCCGCAACGGATGCGGTGGTGGACAGCGGTTCCCTCGGGCGGGTGGCTTATCGGCTCTCGTCGGTTATTGAAGCGAAATCACCGTTTGTGAATATGGCGTGAAGTTCATGTGATAACACTTCAGTCCTGCGCCGGTGGACGACCGGTGCGGTGACGAGATCCTGGGGGGATTCTCCATGCGGATACGCGCTGCCCTGCCCGCGCTCGCGGGCGCCGTGATATTCACCGGCACCTTGCTGAGCACCCCGGCCGAGGCCGCCGGCGGGGTCACGATCTACCACGTCTGGTTCGACAGCCCGGGCTCGGACAACCGGTCCAACACGAGCCTGAACGGCGAGTGGGTGCAGATCAAGAACACCAGCCGGTCGGCGATCTCGCTCAAGGGGTGGGTCCTCAAGGACGTCTCGAACCACCGCTACGTCTTCAAGAACATCAAGATCGGCGCGGGCAAGTACATCAAGGTGCACACGGGCAAGGGCTCGGACACCGCGTCGAACACGTACCAGAACCGCGCCGCCTATGTCTGGAACAACACCAGCGACACGGCGACGCTGACCAGGGCGACCGGCAGCAAGGTCGACACCTGCTCCTGGACGACGCGGGATCCGAGCGACAAGTACTGCTGATCCAGCCTCAGTCGACGGGTCGGTGGACGTTCTCCACCTTGCTGGGTCCGGGGCTCGCGTCGGCGATCCACGGGCCCTCGCCCGACGGGTCGACGATGCCCTCCTCCAGCCACTCGTAGGCACCGCCCATGACCCCCTTGACCACCTTGCGGTCGAGGTCGTCGGTGTTGGACCACAGGCGGCCGAAGAGTTCCTCGACGCGGATGCGGGACTGGTGGCAGAAGGCGTCGGCGAGTTGGTAGGCCTCGCGGCCGTGATCGCCCTGGGAGCGCAGGAGTTCGGCCCGTACGCAGACCGCGCTCATCGCGAACAGTTCGGCGCCGATGTCGACGATCCGGCCCAGGAAACCCTGCTTGGTCTCCATGCGGCCCTGCCAGCGGGACATCGCGTAGAAGGTGGAGCGGGCCAGCTTGCGCGAGTTGCGCTCCACGTAGCGGAGATGCTTGGAGAGGTCGATGCCTTGGCGGAACTCGCCGTAGGTGCCCGGGAGTTGGCCGCTGCCCGCGACCAGCTTCGGGAGCCACTTGGCGTAGAAGACACCCGCGTTGGCGCCCGCCTTCGCCTTGTCGGAGAGGGTCTTGTCCGGGTCGATGAGGTCGCCGGCGACCGTGAGGTGGGCGTCGACGGCCTCGCGGGCGATGAGGAGGTGCATGATCTCCGTCGAGCCCTCGAAGATGCGGTTGATACGGAGGTCGCGCAGGACCTGTTCGGCGGGGACCGCCTTCTCGCCGCGGGCCGCGAGGGACTCGGCGGTCTCGAAGCCGCGGCCGCCACGGATCTGGACCAGCTCGTCGGCCATCAGCCAGCCCATCTCGGAGGCGAACAGCTTGGCCAGCGCGCCCTCGATGCGGATGTCGTTGCGGTCCTCGTCGGCCATCTGCGAGGAGAGGTCGAGTACGGCCTCCAGGGCGAAGGTGGTCGCCGCGATGAAGGAGATCTTCGCGCCCACGGCCTCGTGCTCGGCGATCGGCCTGCCCCACTGTTCACGGGCCGCCGACCACTCACGGGCGATCTTCAGACACCACTTGCCGGCCGCGACACAGGACGCGGGCAGCGAGAGGCGGCCGGTGTTGAGGGTGGTCAGCGCGATCTTCAGACCCGCGCCCTCGGGGCCGATGCGGTTGGCGGCGGGCACCCTGACCTGGTGGAAGCGGGTGACGCCGTTCTCGATGCCGCGCAGGCCCATGAAGGCGTTGCGGTTCTCGACGGTGATGCCGGGCGAGTCGGTCTCCACCACGAACGCGGTGATGCCGCCCTTGCCGTTCTCGGACTTCGGCACGCGGGCCATCACGACCAGCAGGTCCGCGACCACCCCGTTGGTGGTCCACAGTTTCACTCCGTCGAGGACGTACGCGTCCCCGTCCCGCACCGCGGTGGTCGCCAGGCGCGCCGGGTCGGAGCCGACGTCCGGTTCGGTGAGCAGGAAGGCGCTGATGTCGGTGCGGGCGCAGCGGGGCAGGAACTCCGCCTTCTGCTCGTCCGTGCCGAACAGCTTCAGCGGCTGCGGTACGCCGATCGACTGGTGGGCGGAGAGCAGCACGCCGACCGCCGGGCAGGCCGAGCCCACGAGGGACAGCGCCTTGTTGTAGTACACCTGGGTGAGGCCGAGGCCGCCGTACTTGATGTCGATCTTCATGCCGAGGGCCCCGATCTCCTTGAGGCCGCGGATGACCTCGTCGGGGATGCGGGCCTCGCGTTCGATGCGGGCGGCGTCGATCTCCGTCTCGCAGAAGACGCGCAGCTTGGCGAGGAACTCCTCACCGCGCCGCGCGTCCTCGTCCGGCGGCATCGGGTGCGGGTGGATGAGGTCGAGCCGGAAGCGGCCGAGGAACAGTTCCTTGGCGAAGCTGGGCTTGCGCCAGTCCTGTTCCCGGGCGGCCTCGGCCACCTGCCGGGCTTCTCGCTCGGTGACGGTGGGTTTGCTGGATGGAGCGGACATGAAGCTCACCTCGCCGCGAATC
Source organism: Streptomyces sp. NPDC005492 (assembly GCF_040605995.1). Lineage (NCBI taxonomy): Bacteria > Bacillati > Actinomycetota > Actinomycetes > Kitasatosporales > Streptomycetaceae > Streptomyces > Streptomyces sp. NPDC005492. The sequence goes on along the minus strand of NZ_JBEXDX010000009.1, from coordinate 265,655 downwards.
GGGCCCTGGCCCCTCGGCGGTTACCGATGGGTGCTACCCGTTCGTATCTACCCGATCCGCCGCGAAGCGGCCACCCTTCGCGCGTCCGTTCAGCCGATGTCGACGGAGTACGCCTTGGTGTCAAGACGGCCCGAGCCCTTGAAGACCTCGGTGCCCGATTCGATGCCGGAGAGGTACTTGTCGTTGCTCAGCAGCTTGCGGCGGACCAGGGCCTGGGTGAAGTCGTCGATGTTCAGGGTCGCCTTGGTGGTGTTGGCCCGCCGGACGAAGGAGTACACGTTCCAGCCGATGTCGCCCTGGTAGATGTCCCACATGGCGCCGTCGAGGCTGACGCTGCCGTACTTGGTGCCGAGAGGGCCCGCGCCGCCCTGCCGGTCGAGCCAGATCATGATCTCGTCGGTGGGCTGGTCCTGCCAGTCTGCGGTGTTCTTGGAGTGCAGCCACAGGTCGTACGCGACGTCGAGCGTGCCGGGGTTGCTGCTGAGCGAGAAGTCCCAGCTCGTCTTCACCGGCTTGCGGTCGCCGACCCGGATCGGCAGGCCGGTGGTCGCCTTGTCGACCTTCCAGCCCCAGTGCCAGCCGAGGACGGTACTGGCGTAGGACTTCACGTCGGCATCCGTGCCCTTGGCACTGTTGGCCCAACTGAAGGACGTGCCCCACGAAATGGTGGACCCGGACTGGGAGTTGTCCCAGACGCACTGGCTGCCGGTGGCGTTGTCCTGGCCCCAGAGGTTGTTGTTCACGTAGTACTTGCCGAGCGTGACGGTGTCGTAGGCCCCGCACTTCTTGCTCGACTCGCCCGCCTGGGCGACGGTGACGCCGGCGAGAGCCATGAGGGCGACCGCGGCGGCGGCCAGCACCTTCGCCTTCTTCGAGAGGCGGGGTCTGCGGTGTTGCATCGGGGGTCCTTCCGGGGGACGGTTCGTCTACGACCTCTCAGTGGCCGCCGACCCGCCCGGAGGTTGCCTCGGAATTCACCCGATCCGGGCTCCGCATGCACCGATCCGGGCGCCGAGAGAAAGTGTCGAAGCGCTTCGACAACCTATGGACACCCCACACCGCCTGAAGCTAATGTCGAACCATCCTCACTCGCCCTTGTCAGCAACGCGCACTGTCGAAGCGCTTCACAAAGCTTGGAGAGCTGGATGGTCACCCTCGCCGAGGTCGCCCAGCACGCCGGAGTCTCGGCGAGCACGGTGAGCTATGTCCTCAGCGGCAAGCGGTCCATCTCCGGAGCCACCCGGCAGCGGGTCGAGCAGAGCATCCGCGAGTTGGGCTACCACCCGAACGCGGGCGCCCGCGCCCTGGCCAGCAGCCGGTCGAACATCATCGCGCTGATGGTGCCGCTGCGGACGGACATGTATGTGCCGGTGATGATGGAGATCGCCATCGCCGTGGCGACCACCGCCCGCCTGCACGGCTACGACGTACTGCTGCTCACCGGCGAGGAGGGTCCCGACGCGGTGCGCCGGGTCACCGGCAGCGGGCTCGCCGACGCGATGATCCTGATGGACGTCGAACTCGACGACGAGCGGCTGCCGTTGCTGCGCGGCACCGACCAACCGTCCGTGCTGATCGGGCTCCCGGCCGACACCACCGGACTGACCTGTGTGGACCTCGACTTCGGGGCGACCGGCGCGCTGTGCGTCGAGCATCTCGCGAAGCTCGGTCACCACGACATCGCTGTCATCGGCGAGGCACCCGCGGTCTACGAGCGGCACACCGGCTTCGCCGAGCGCACCCTCGACGGACTCCGGTCCCGGGCACGGGAGTTGGGCCTGCGGGTGCTGCACCGGCCGTGCGAGGGCGGGTACGACGCGATGTCGGTGACGCTCGCCCGGATCTTCGACGAGCGCCCCGGCACCACGGGCTTCGTCGTGCAGAACGAGTCGGCGGTCGAGCCGCTGCTCGCGCTGCTGCGCCAGCAGGGCCGGGCCGTGCCGGAGGACGTGTCGGTGGTCGCGGTCTGCCCCGACCAGGTCGCCACCCAGGCCTCGGTGCGGCTGACGTCCGTCGCCATCCCCGCGCAGGAGATGGGGCGTTACGCCGTCGAGCATCTGGTGGCCAAGCTGGACGAGCGCGGCAGCGACGAAGTCGTGCTGATCTCGCCCGAGTTGACGGTGCGGGCGAGCACCGGACCGGCGCCCGCCAGCACTTCCTGACCCCGCTTCTCCCTCCGTATGTATCCGTGCCCTGCGGGCACCTCATGTCCCTTGGGGAGCACACTTCGTGAATCAGCCTGCCGAGAACCAGATCAGCCGGGGCGCGGTCAGCCTCGCGCAGTCGTCGCCCACCGTCGGCACGTTCCGTGAGCGGGACGGCGCGCTGGAGTGGACCGGCCGTCAGGAGACCCTCCGGGTCGAGCCCTGGGGACCGGACGCGGTCCGGGTGCGGGCCCGGCTCGGCGGTCCGCTGCTCGACGGGCTGCCGGGCGCACTGCTGGACGAGGCACCGCCCACCGAGGCGAGCGTCAAGATCGAGGACGGCCAAGGGACCCTGACCGTGGGCGCGTTGACGGTCCAGGTCGACGCCGAGGGCCTGATCCGCTTCCTGCGCACCGCCGACTCCGCCGAACTCCTCGCCGAGGAACGCGCCCACTTCTGGTGGCCGGGCTCGCGGCTCTACACGGCGGTCGGCAACGGCCACCACCGCCTGGAACAGCGCTTCGCCGCGTACGAGGACGAGAAGCTCTACGGCCTCGGGCAGCACCAGCACGGGAAGTTGGACCAGAAGGGCCTGGTCGTCGACCTCGTCCAGCGCAACGCCGAGGTGGGCATCCCGGTGCTCGTCTCCAGCCGCGGCTACACCCTGCTGTGGAACAACCCGGCGATCGGCCGCGTGGAACTGGCCGGCAACGGCACCCGCTGGGTGGCCGATTCGGCCCGGCAGCTCGACTACTGGATCACCGCGGGCGACCCGGCCGAGGGCCAGCGCCGCTACAGCGCGGTGACGGGCCGTACGCCGATGCTGCCCACGTGGGCGGCCGGCTTCTGGCAGTGCAAGCTGCGCTACCGCACCCAGGACGAACTCCTCTCCGTGGCAAGGGAGTACAAGCGCCGGGGCCTGCCCCTGTCGGCGATCGTCTGCGACTTCTTCCACTGGACGCACCTGGGCGACTGGAAGTTCGACCCGGCCGAGTGGCCCGACCCGGCCGCCATGGTCCGCGAACTGGACGAGCTGGGCGTGAAGTTGGTGGTCAGTGTCTGGCCCTCCGTCTCCCCGCTCAGCGAGAACCACTCCGTGCTGGAACAGCGCGGCCATCTGATCGGCACCCAGTACGGCCCGATGGCCCACGCCGACTGGCCCGACAAGGGGGTCGCGTCGACGGTCCAGGTGGCCTTCTACGACGCGACCAACCCCGGGGCCCGCGAGTTCGTGTGGTCGAAGATCCGGGACAACTACCTCGTGCCGTACGGCATCACGGCCTTCTGGCTGGACGCCTGCGAGCCGGAGCTGAAGCCGGGCTTCCAGGAGAACCTGCGCTACTGGGCGGGCCCGGGTCTGGAGGTCGGCAACCTCTACCCGGCCGAGAACTCCCGCACCTTCCACGAAGGGCTGCTGGCCGAGGGCGAGTCGGAGGTCATCACCCTCAACCGCTCGGCGTGGGCGGGGAGTCAGCGTCACGGTGCCGCTCTGTGGTCGGGTGACATCGGCACCGACTTCCCGACCCTGCGCCGCCAGATCGCGGCCGGCCTCAACACCGCGCTGTCGGGCATCCCTTGGTGGAACACGGACATCGGCGGCTTCCACGGCGGCGACCCGGACGACCCGGCGTACCGCGAAGTCATGGTCCGCTGGTTCCAGTTCGGGGCGCTGTCGCCGCTGATGCGCCTGCACGGCTTCCGCGACCCGGGCATGCCGCTGGGCCCCGACATGACCGGCGGCCCCAACGAGGTCTGGTCGTACGGCGATCAGGCCCTGCCGATCCTGGAGAAGTACCTGCGGCTGCGCGAGCGCCTGAGGCCGTACATCCTGGAGGTGATGCGCGCCGCGCACGAGGAGGGGCTGCCGGTGATGCGGCCGCTGTTCCTGGAATTCCCCGGGGACCAGACGTCCTGGTCGGTCGACGACGCGTATCTCTTCGGCCCGGACCTGCTGGTCGCTCCGGTGCTGACGGCGGGCGCCACGGCCCGTACGGCGTATCTCCCGGCGGGCGCCTGGTGGACGGACGCGTGGACCGGCGAGACATACGAGGGCGGTACTGCGGTGACGGTCGACGCCCCGCTGGACCGCATCCCGCTGTTCCTGCGGGACGGGGCGACGCTGCCGGTGGCGGAGTAACTCCCCTGCGGAACAAGGGCGTTGGCTCCCGAGCCGTGACACTTCCGTTGCGCGGAACTGTGGGCTCCGTCACAGCCGTACCGATCTTGTTCTGCTGGAGTCGAGCGATGATGCTCCGCAAGCTCGCCGGCGCAGCGGGCCTCGCCGCGTTCGTCCTCTATCTCTGGGGTCTGCTCCACCTCGTGGGCGCGCTGCTGGAGGCGGAGGACGGCGGCACCGACTCGGCACCGCTGCGCCCTTGCCGCACGGCCGGCTGGCAGTACGACAAGAAGGTCCTGAGCGTCACGGACTATTCGGTGGACTACGTCCCGCTCCGGTTCGTCTGCGAGACGGCGGACGGCCGGAGCTATGTCGCCGACACGGTTCCCGGCTACGTCAACCCCGCGGTGGGCGGCCTCGCGCTGGCCGGCCTCGGCTGCTGGGTCGCGGCACTCGTCGTGGCGGAACCGCCCGGTCCCCGGCTGGGCTGACGGGCGTTACTTACCGGTAAATCTCTCACCACATGAGCATGACAACGCAGTCGACGAGGGTACGTAAGCCCTTTCCCCGTCCCCTGCGAGAGGAATCGCTGTCGTGTTCTCCGGTCCCCCGGCCCGCACCGTGGCCAATCTGCTGCTCCGGCCGGGCTTTCGGTCCCGCCGTACGCCCGACGCGGTCTTCGACCGTCTGCTCGCCGACGCCGGGCAGACGAAGGGCGACGAGCCGTTCGTCGACGAGTTCCGGTTCTTACTGCGATGTTGGGCCGGCGCCGAGAACCTCACTCCGGTCGGCTGGCTGTCCGCGCGCGGACACGTCGGCCGGCATCTCAGCAACCGGACGCGGATCAGGCGGCTGATCGCCGAGCACCCGGAGATAGCCGAAGAGCCCATCGACAGACCGGTGTTCGTGGTGGGCCTGCCGCGCACCGCCACCACCCTCACCCACGGTGTGCTGTCCCTGTCCGACGAGCACCGCTGCCCGCTGCTGTGGGAGTTGCTCACGCCCGACCTCGAACTCGGCCCGGAACAGCGGGAGTCGGCGATCACAGCCGCACGTCGACTGGTCGGCGGCATCGATCTGCTCACCCCGCGCTTCCGCGACATCCACGGCCTGCGGCCCGAGGGCCCGGAGGAGTGCACCTTCGCCCTCCCGCACACGGTGATGCCCCTGTCCCAGGCCCGCATCCCCGAGTACCTGCCCTGGCACGACGCGCGGGACTTTGAACCCGACTACCGGCATCTCAAGCAGGTCTACCAGGTGCTCCAGTACGGCCGCCCCCGCCGCCGCTGGGTCCTCAAGTCGCCGCTGCACCTGGAGAACCTGGGGGCCCTGCACACCGTGTTCCCCGACGCCACGATCGTGTGGACGCACCGCGACCCGGCCACCGTCGTGGCCTCGTTCTGCAGCCTGGTCGAGCACGGCATGACCGTGAGCACCCACCCCCTCGACCTGCACGGCATCGGCTCCACCTGGCTGGAACTGCTGAGCCGCTCCGCGTCCCGCGGCCTCGCGGCCCGTGCGGCCGTCCCCCAGGACGCCCTGGTGGACGTGCCCTACTCCTGGCTCGGCTCCGACCCGGCCGCGGGCGCCCCGAAGCTCTACGCGGCCGTCGGCGCCCGCTGGACCGACGCCGACGCGGCCCGTCTCCCCCAGGTCGCCACCCGCCCCAAGGGCACCCGTCCTCACCAGTACGACCTGGCACGCTACGGCCTCACCCGCGCCGATGTCGCCTCGGCCTTCGCGGACTACGACGCCCTGCGCGCCGAGGTCGAACGGGCCTGACGGCACGGGCCGACCCCGCGCGAGTGCGGGGCCGGCCCGGCCGTCCACCGGACTTGCTCAACTACTGGTGACGCTCTCGCTGTTGGTGGTGAAGGCGAGCCCGCCGGACGAGGACGTGATCTCGAAGCCGAACTGCAGGTCCCCGATGGTCACGTTGCCGAACCAGCCCTTGGTGTCCTTGATCCACTTCAGGATCGGCAGGATGTCGATCGTGCCGGACGAGGAGTTGGAGCTGCGGACGAACGAGAACACGTCGTTGCTGCCGTTGTTGCCCTTGTAGACGGTCCAGGTGGAGCCGCCCAGCGTCAGGCTGCCCTGCGAGGTGCCGAGCGGGCCGACCGCGCCGGTCTTGTTGACCCAGAGCATGATCTCGTAGGCGTAGTTGGTGTCCCAGATGTCGTACGACGTGTTGTACGCGCCGGACGACGGCACCGTGACGTTGTAGCTGCTCTTGAGCGAACCGAGCGAGGTGATCGACTTGCCGATCACCTTCTTGGCGTTGGGGTAGGCCTTGATGCCGCCGGTGTTGGGGTGGTTGGCGGTGACACCCCAGTTGGTACCGGAGTTGGCCCAGATGCACTGGGTGCCTGCGCCGGAGCCCCAGATGTCGTTGTAGAGCGTGTAGCCGTTCAGGGTCGTGCTGCCCCACTGGTCGCAGGAGCTCCAAACGGCGGCGGAGGCGGGGGCCGAGGCGAGGCCGACGGTGGCGCCGAGCGCGAGGGCGGGGGCGAGAACGGCCGTAAGTACACGGCCCAGCTTGCGTGTTGCCATGGTGTCCCTTCCATGGGTGGGGGGAATGCGACTGGCTACCGCGCCCCCAGGGTGAGGACGCGGTCTTCTCCGGCGACGAGTTCGAGCGGCTGCGCGCCGGCGGAAGTCCGGAGTTCGACGCGGTGGGTACGGGAGGGGCGGACGACGGCGGTGGCACCGTGGGGGGCCCAGCTCAGGTCGACCTCCGCCCCGAACCTCGTGCGTACGCCGGTGAGTTGACCGTGCGGATACGCCGCCGAAAGCGCGGGCAGCAGGACCAGCCGGTCCGGGGTCGACTGCACCAGCGTCTCGACGAGCAGGCCTGGCAGGGTGTGCGCGGCGTCCGCGTTGTAGACGTCGCGGTTCGGGTAGTGCGCGCTCATCAGCGACGCGTGGAAGAAGTCGCCGTCGAGCACCTGCCCCAGGGCGTGCGCCACGCGCTCGCCGTCCCGGAGGCGGGCGGCGACGAGCGCGTGGTGGAGGTGTCCGTGCGCGGAGTCGTTCTCGGCGCCCCGGAGTTGGAGGGCGCGATGGGCGGCGGACGCGAGCCGCGGGGTGTCGTAGGGGTTGATCTCGTCGAGGGGCCAGACCCCGTAGAGATGGCTGAGGTGGCGGTGATCGTAGCTGTCGTCCAGACCCGGCCAGGCCCATTCGGCGAGGGCTCCGTCGGCGTTGACGCGGTGCGGCGGGAGCCGGTCGGCGAGGGCGAGCCAGCGGAGGGCCTGCGGGGTGTCCGGGTGGTAGGCGGCGGCGGTGCGGAGGGCGTGGCGGGCGGCGGAGAGGTCCATGGCCGCGTTGATCGCACCCCAACTGGCGTTGGCGGGACGGTTCTCGGGCGAGTAGGAGGGGACGAGGACCAGGGTGCCAGCGGGGTTGTGCGGGGCGCTCGGGTCGTCCGGGGCGCTCGGACCACTCAGGCTGGTCGGGCCGCTCGGGTCATCCGGCTCGTCCGAGTCACTCGGGTCGGTCGAGCCGCTCGGGTCGGTCAAGCCGCTCGGGTCGGTCAAGCCGCTCGGGTCGTCTGGGCCAGTCGGGTCGTCTGGGCCGGTCGTGCCAGCCGGACCATCCGAGCCTTCCGGACCGTCCGAGCCGTCCGGGTCACTCCGGCCAACCGGACCGCTCGGGTCGTCTGGACCGCTCGGGTCAACCGAACCGCCCGGGTCGCCTGGACCGCCCGGACCAGCCGGACCATCCGAGCCGCCCGGGTCAGTCGGACCGCTCGGGCCATCCGGGTCACTCCGGCCAACCGAGCCAACCGAGCCAGCCGGACCGCTCGGGTCATCCAGGCCAGTCGGACCGCTCGAGTCTGTTCGGGTGAGGAAGTCCTCGTAGAACAGGGCGACTTCGGCGAGAGCGGCGGCGGTACGGGGGTCGTGTTCGCCGCGTGTCTCGTCGTGGTCGACGAGTGGCTTGAGGAGCCAGTCCGCGCCGGCGGTCCACAGGTGCAGCGGATATTCGCGGCTGAAGTGGTACGACAGCCCGGACTCACCGTCGGTGTGCGCGGGGGCGACGACGCCTCGGGCGCCGAAGACGGCACGGGCGTTCTCGCGCCAGTCGTCGAGCTGACGGTGGATCAGGGAGGCGAGGGCGTCCGTGACTTCGGGGAGGGCGGCGCTCGCGGCGGAGGCGGTCTGGAGATTGAGGTTGGCGTCGTTGGTGAACGCCCCGGACCAGGCCGTGTTCCAGTCGCCGGTCCACAGACCGGTGAGGCGGGGTGGGAGCAGGCCGCTGGAGGAGAGGAGGTGGTAGCGGCCGGCGGCGAAGAGGCGCTCCAGGAGGGCGGGACTGCCTGGGCGCTTGAGCAACTCGGTTCCGGGGAGCGCGCGTTCGGCGGGGTCGGCATGGAGGTCGAGGGTGACGCGGCCGTAGGCGGTGCGGTGGAGGGCGAGGTGCCGGTCGAGGAGGGCGTCGTAGGACTGCTCCCGCTGGGTCAGTTCCCGCAGTGCACGCGTCTCTGCCACGACGTCCGGTTCGCCGCGGTGGCGCCGGACGCGGGTGAGGAGGAGGACCTCGGTGGCACCGGCGACGCGAACTCCGTTCGGGGCGAGTCGAGTTGTCCCACCGGTGACTACGACCAAGGTCACCCCGGTGTACGCGCGGTCGCTGTCGGGATAACGGACGCGGAGGCTGAGCACGGCACCGTCGGGAGTGAGGAGCGTTCCGTGGCCGACGCTCAACCCGGCCGGGGCTCCGGGGAGTTCGTGTTCCTGGGCGAGGTCGAGAGTGAGGTCGGGGGCGGTGACGTGCTGGACGATCACGTCGTCGGCACGGGACACGAAGACACGGCTGCGCCAGTCCGCGCGGTTAGCGGTGGCCTCTCCAGTGCTGAAGTCGACGGACCTGCGGTAATCGACGTCCACTCCGCCGCCCAGTTGTTGCCCACGCAGCCGTACCTGGAAGGCCGGATGGAAGGGCTGCACCCACTGGAGCGGGCGACCGTCCGTGAAGGTCTCGGCGACGGCGAGGTCACCGGCGAGCAACCTCTCCTGGAGCGCCGGGAGTTCGGCGGCGAGTTCCGGGGGCCGGGCGTGCTCGCCGCCGTTCGGGCGGACGAGGGTGTGATGGGTGACGATGACTCGGTCGTCGCTCGGATCACCGAACACGAGGACGCCGTGGCGGCCGTTGCCGCTGAGGAAGGCTTCCTCCCAGCGGGTCGCGGGGTGGGGCTCCCAGGTGGCGTGGACGGGACCCTCGGTCATGGCCGCAGCACCGCCACGCCGTAGCGGCCGAGCGTGATTTCGCCCTCGACGGTCGCGCCGGTGAGCAAGTCGCCGTAGGGGCCCGGGACTTCGACGGTAACCGGCTCGCGTCCGTGGTTGAGCAGGAACAGGAGGTCGCCGCGTCGTACGGCCTCGACGCACCCGGGGAGGCCGTCGAGCACCGGACGGGCACCCGCGTCGGCGGCGATGCGGGTGAGGAGAGCGCTGAGGGCCTGGGGCTCGGGGAGGGTGGAGACGTACCAGGATCGGCCCTTGCGGAGGATGGCGGGGAAGGCGTCCAACTCGCCGCCCTTATAAGGGATCACCTCGTCGACGCTGCCGTCCTCGGGCTCGATCTCCTCCGACCAGAGCGTCCCGCGGAAGCCCTCGCACTCGACGGTCTCCCCCGCGTCCAGCGGCCACCACTCGTGCAGGGTGCGGATGCCGAAGAGGTCGCGGAGGCGGGGGTGCATGCCGCCGGGGCGCACCCGGTCGTCCTCGTCGGCGATGCCGGTGAGGAAGCCGCAGACGAGGGTGCCGCCGTCGCGGACGTACGCGAGGAGGTTGTCGATCGCGGTGTCCGTGAGGAGGTAGAGCTGGGGGACGACCACCAACCTGTAAGCGGACAGATCGTGTTCGGGGTGGGCGAAGTCGGTGGTGAGGTGGGACTCCCAGAGGGCGCGGTGCCAGGCGCGGAGGACGTCGGGGTAGTCGACCTCGGTGGAGGGGCGGCCGTCCTGGGCGCCGGCCCACCACGCGTGCCAGTCGTGCAGGATCGCGATGTCGGAGGTGACGACGTGAGTGCCCGTCACCTTGCCGCCGACAAGGGCCAGTTCGGCACCAAGCTCCTTGACCTCCTGGAACGTGCGGCCCCGCTCCCCCGCGTGGCTGAGCATCCCGGAGTGGAACTTCTCGGCACCCTGCCGCGATTGGCGCCACTGGAAGTAGCAGACGGCGTCGGCGCCGCGGGCCACGGCCTGGAGGGACCAGAGGCGGTTGAGGCCGCGGGGCTTCGGGTGGTTCACTCCGCGCCAGTTGACCGATCCGGCCGCCTGCTCCATGAGCATCCACGGGCCGCGCGCCTGCGAACGGGTCAAGTCCTGGACGAGAGCGGCACTTTGGGCACCGAGCGGATCGCGCGGGTCGGGATAGAGGTCGACCGAGACGACGTCCTCCTCCTCGGACCAGCGCCAGGCGTCCTGCCCCACCCACAACGGCATGAAGTTGGAGGTGACCGGGAGGTGCGGGGTGTGCCGACGGACGATGTCGCGCTCGGCGGCGTAGCACTCCAGAAGCATGTCGGAGGTGAAGCGCCGGAAGTCCAGTACCTGCGTGGGGTTGTTGAGGTAGTGGGCGTGGCGTGGGGGCAGGACACCGTCCCAGGTGTCGTAGCCCTGGCTCCAGAAGGCCGTGCCCCAGGCCGAGTTGAGGGCGTCGAGGGTGCCGTAGCGCGTCCGCAGCCAGCGGCGGAAGGCGTCGGCGGCCTCGTCGCCGTAGTCGAAGGTGCAGTACTCGTTGTTGATGTGCCACATCGTGAGGGCGGGGTGGCTTCCGTAACGGGCGGCCAGGTCCTCGGTGATAGCGGCGGCGTGGCGGCGGTAGACGGCGCTGGAGTGGGAGAAGTGCTGGCGCCCGCCCCACCATTCGACCCGGCCGTCCGCGTCTCGGGGCAGCGTCTCCGGGTGGAGGCGGCCCAGCCAGGGAGGTGGGGAGGAGGTGGGGGTGGCGAGGACGACGCCGATGCCGTTGTCGTGCATCAGGTCCATCAGCCGGTCGAGCCAGCCGAACTCCCTCGCTCCCGGCTCGGGTTCGAGTTTCGCCCAGGAGAAGACGCCGAGCGTGACGGAGTTGACGGCGGCGTCCTTCATCAGCCGGACGTCCTCGTGCCAGGTCTCCTCGGGCCACTGCTCGGGGTTGTAGTCGCCGCCGAAGAGGATGCGGCCACGGGTGGCGTCACCGAGTCGCGGCATCAGACCCGCTCCCCGTACTGGATGCCGCGCCCGTTGGTGGCGAGGTACACGCGGCCGTACACGCGCGGGTCACCGGTGATGCACTGACCTGTCCAACCCCACTGATGCTGATCGTCGTTGATCCGCACCCAGGTCTTCGCCTCGTCGTCGGAGCGGTAGACGGCGGTGATGGTCTCGGTCGAGCCGACCTGATAGACGGCGGGGTACGCGGCTCCGTCGGCCGCCTTGCCGAAGCCGAGGGTGTACGACGCCCAGCAACTGTCGACCTTCGAGAAGCTCACGCCGCCGTCGACGGACCGGTACAACCCGTTCCACTTGACGCTCAGCCACAGGTCACCGGATCTGCCGGGCGCCGCGGCCAAGTGGAACTGACTGTCGCCTGCGGGCAGCCCGCCTGCACGCGCGGTGAAGGAAAGGCCACTGTCAGTGCTGGCGTATAGCGTTCCTGTGTCGGTGTCGTATGCGTAGAAGAGCGTCGGGTCGGCCGGGTCGGCGACCGGCGTGGCGCCCTTCGGGAAGGAGGAGATCTCGGACCAGGTCGCGCCGTTGTCCGCCGAGCGGTGGGCTGCGTACTTCGTGCCGTCCCAGTGCACGAAGGACCACAGCAGCGTACTGCCGTCGGCGTTGGTGGCGATCGGCCCCGGCGCGTCCTTGGCGATGTCGGGCTGGGCAGCGAAGGGCGCCCAAGTCCGCCCGCCGTCGCGGGAGTACGCGCCGTTGCCGTTGTCGCCCCAGCCCGTGCGGACGACGCACGACGGCCTGTCCGCGGCCTGCGCGATCCCCGTCGCCGACCCGAACACGGGGTTCGCCGCCATGCCGCGCGACGGAGACGCCGTGAGCCGCTCGTGGTACATCACACCGATGTCCCCCGAGGCGCTGATCAGGTGCGCCTCCCCGACCGGGGGCGAGATCAGCTGGATCACGGACGTCTCCTCCAGGCCGCGGATCCGCGGTGCCCAGTGGGTGAGGTCACGGGTGCCGTAGAGGGTGGCGCCGGTGCCGTAGACCACGTGCTTCGAGTCGTACGGGTCTACGGCGACCGCCTGGATCCACCAGCCGAACTTCGGCTGATCCGCACCCCACTTGAGGAAAGGAGTCTCGGACACGTCGAGGACAGCGGTCTCTTTGAGAGACGTCCAGGTGCGGCCGCCGTCGGTGGTCCGGTACAGGGTGTCGCCGGCCGTCCAGCGGTTGTTGGTGGAGACGACGACGGTGCCCGCTCGACGGGCGTCGACGGCGACCCCGCCGTAGCCGAAGGTGTCTCCGGGTCCGGGCAGGGCGGGGGTGACGTCCGTCCAACGGCCGGTGCCGGGGGCGTACTTGTGGACGCTGCCGGTGGACTGGCCGTTGGGGCCGGGAGCGTCGGCGTAGGTCACATACAGCTCGCGGGCGTGCCGGTCGTAGGCGGCGCGGACCGGGAACTTGGCGGAGGTGCCGGTGGGCTGCGCGGGGACGGCCGTCCAGGTGGTGCCGTCCGTGGTGCGGTAGAGGGTGACGGCGGTCGAGGTGCCGTCGCCGTCGCCCCAGCCAGCGTAGACGGCGCGGCCCACCGCGAGGAGGAAGGTGACGCCCTGCCCGGTGGCGCTCGGGGTCGCCGGGAAGGCGGTCGCGGCTGCCCAAGTGGCGCCCCGGTCGGTCGACTTGAGCAGGCCGTCGTGCCGGGTGCCGAGCCAGAGGGTGTCGCTGTCCCGCGGGTCGACGAGCAGCCGCTCGCCCGTCCCGCGTCCGTCCTCGTTGCCGCCGAGCTTCACGGCGAGGTCGGTGCGGGTCCAGGTGGCACCGCGGTCCTCGGAGCGCAGGACCGCGCCGTTGCCGGCCCAGGACTGGGCGTAGGTGCCGAGGGCGAGGTAGAGCCGGTCCGGGTGCGCGGGGTCGACGGCGAGGGCCTCCACGCCGAGGAGGTTCCAGTCGTCCCAGCCGAGTTGATCGGTGAGGGGGGTCCAGCGCGCGGCCCGGTCGTCCCAGCGGTAGGCGCCGCCGATGTCGGTGCGGGCGTAGGCGAGGCCTCGGACGGAGGGGTGGAAGAGGACACCGGTGATGAATCCGGTGCCGCCGATCACCGCGTTGCGCCAGCGGTAGGCGGGGGTGGCCTGGGCCGCCGCGTGTGCCCTTGTCGTGAGGGCGGGCACGGTGGTCAGCGCGGCGGCGGCCGCGGACGCGGCGAGAACGGCACGCCGACTTGGTTTGGACGCGGCCATGACATACCTCGCTCTATGGGATGGGGTGGGGATACTTACGCAGGGGCGCGGGGAACTGCGCGACCAGCCACAACGAACCCGCAGCCGCCGAACCACCGCAGCCTGCGCTTCGACAGGCGCCGCTCAACCCTTGACCGCGCCCGTCAGCATCCCCTTCTTGAAGTGCCGCTGCACGAACGGCGACAGCACGGCCACCGGCAGCAACGCCATCACCATGACAGCCATCTGCACAGCCAGCCCGGACAACTCCCCGGTCTTGATCGCCTGCCCGAGTCCCACCGGGGCTTCCTGCTTCTGCACGAGCTGGATCATGACGTTCTGCAGCGGCATCATGTCCTGGTCGTTGAGGTAGAGCGAGGCGTTGAACCAGGCGCTCCAGTAACCGACGGCGTAGAACAGCGTGATGACCGCCAGCACCGCGCGGGACAGCGGCATCACGATCTGCCACAGGACGCGGAAGTCACCGGCGCCGTCGATCCGCGCGCTGTCGATGAGTTCCTGCGAGATGCCCATGAAGAAGCCGCGCAGCACAAGGATGTTGAAGACACTGAGCGCGCTGGGCAGGATCAGCGCCAGATAGCTGTCGGTGAGGCCGAGGGACTGCACCAGCAGATATGTCGGGATGAGCCCGGCGCTGAAGAACATGGTGGCGAGCAGCAGCATCAGGATCCACCGGTGCCCGACCGATCCGATGCGCGAGAGGCCGTAGGCGCACAGGACGGACACCGTCATGGAGAACGCCGTGCCGACGACGGTGATCAGAACACTGATGATCGCCGCGCGGGTGACCTGGCCGCCGCTGAGGAGTTCCTTGTAGGCGATCAAGGTGATGCCCTTGGGCACCATGACCAGGCCGCCGGCCTCGTCGATGGTCTTGCGCGAGGAGAGGCTGGTGACGAGGACGATCCACAGCGGGAAGAGGATGCCGAGGCAGGCGAGGGTGAGGACGAGTCCCTTGCCCGCGAGACCGGCCTTGCTGGGTTCCTCCTCCCAGGTCGGGCGGGGCGGTGCGGCCCACCTGCTCGGCTGTCGCACAGGCTTGTCGATGACGGCGGTCATTTCTTGTACACCCCCTGCTCGCCCATGAGATGGGCCACCTTGTTGGCTGCGAGGACCAGGCCGAGGCTGATCACGCCCTTGACGAGTCCGGCGGCGGCCGCGTAGCCGAAGTCCTGGTTGCGGACGCCGTTCCACCAGACGAAGGTGTCCAGGACCTCCGCCGCGCCCGGTCCCACAGCGTCACGTTGCAGCAGGATCTGTTCGAAGCCGACGGTGAGGGCGTCACCGACGCGCAGCACCAGCAGCAGCGCGATCACCGGGCGGAGCGCGGGCAGCGTGACGTGCCACATGCGGCGCCAGCGGCCGGCGCCGTCCATCGCGGCTGCCTCGTACAGGTCGGGGCTGACCGAGGACAGGGCGGCGAGGAAGACGATGATCCCCCAGCCGGCGTCCTTCCACACGCTCTGCGCGGTGATCAGGAACTTGAACGTGTTCGGGTCGGTCATGACGTCGAGGCCGTCGAAACCGTGTTGCCGCAGGAGCTGCGAGAACAGGCCCGCCCCGCCCAGGAGTTGCTGGAAGACGGCGATGACCAGCACCCAGGAGAAGAAGTGCGGGAGGTAGAGGATGGCCTGGGAGAGTGCCCGGACCCGGGGCCTGACCACGCTGTTGATGAGCAGTGCGAGCAGGATCGGGATCGGGAAGAACAGGACCAGTTGGAGGGAGAAGAGGACGAGCGTGTTCTGCACGGCGTTCCAGAACGCCGAGTCGGCGAAGATCTGCTGGAAGTTCTCCAAGCCGACCCAGGGGCTGTGCAGCATCGAGACGATGCCGTTGTCGCTGACGTAGGGGTCGTAGTCCTCGAAGGCGACGATGTTGCCGAGGATCGGCAGGTAGTTGAAGACCAGGATGAGCAGGACGGCGGGCAGGGTCATCAGGAGCAGGACGCGGTCGCGTCTGAACCTGAGCCGCAGACTCACCTTTCCGCTACGGCGTTTGGGCCGGGTGCCGGTGGCGCCGCCGGACGCCACCGGGGTCTTTCCCGTCGTGTCGGCCTCGGTCCTGCTCCGAGGCACCGTGCTGTGGGACACGGCCGTTCTCCTTGCCTCGGTACCCGGTCAGCTCGCCGCGGTGCCGTTGTCGTCGAGCAACTTCTGGTACCAGGCGCGGAGTTGGTCTCCGCCCTTGCTCTTCCAGTCGGACACGGCCTGCTGCATGTCGCTGATCTTCTTGCGGCCGCGGGTGACGTCGTCCTCCAACTGCTCGAAGTCGTTGGAGAGGTTGGTGTATCGGCTCGGCTCGGTGATCTGCTGACCGTAGAAGCTCGACTTCTTTGTGAAGGCGCCCATCCGCTGCTGCCACTCGACCTGTGCCTTGGCGACCTCGGGGAAGTCGGGGTGGGCGATGGTGGAGGCGGGGCTCGCGACCATGACGTAGGCGTTGATGACCTCGTTGTTGCCCTGGTCGGTCTTGGTGGGCACGCCGTTCTTGACGGTGTAATGGGTGCCTTCGACGCCGTAGTTGGTGAGCATGTACTCCTTGGTGCCGTACGGCGCGGCGGTGACGTTGGCGACGGCCAGCGCGTCATGGATGACCGACTCGGAGGCCTTCTTGCTGATGAAGGCGAAGATGCCGGCCGGTTCGCCGGCCCAGAGGACCGGGTCGCCGCCGTCGTGGCCGAAGATGTCCATGCCCCAGATCTTGTACGCCGGGTTCTGGGTGGCCTGTTCGGCGGTGCGGCTCCACCACTGCGAGATGTCCTGGGGGTAGATGAGGAACTCGCCGGCGGCGAACTTGGGGCCCGGGTCGGTGGCCGCGCTCTTGCCCAACTTGGCGTCCGGGTGCACGTATCCGGCGGCGAACAGCTTGCGGGTCCACTCCAGCGCTTCGAGGTACTCGGGGGTCTCGATGCGGTTGACCAGCTTGCCGTCGACCAGGTTCCAGCCGAGCGCCTTCTCACTTCCCGAGAGCACGCCGAAGGACTGGAAGGCGGTCCACTTCATGTCCAGGCAGGCCCAGCGCTTGGCCTTGGCGTTGGTGATCTCCTTGGCCAGGGCCATGAACTCGTCGGCGGAGGTGGGGACTTCGTACCCTTCCTTGTCGAAGATGTCCTTGCGGTAGAGGGGCACGATGTTGGGGACGTACGAGGACGGCATGGGCAGGCCGCGCAGTTTGCCGCCGAAGACGCAGCGCTGCCAGGCGTCGGTGGGGATGGCGGCGAGGTTCGGGTAGTCCTTGACCTTGTCGCCGGAGAGGTAGGGGCCGAGGTCGGCGAACTTGCCGATGATGGCGCTGGGTATCTTGCCGCCCATGTTCCAACTCGGGACGACCACGACATCCGGGATGTCGCTGGAGGCGAGGACCGCGCCGAGCTTCTGGTCGTAGGTGTTGCCGTCCTGGTTCTGCCAGGCCACATCGACGCCGATGAGGGCGTTCATCGCCTTGTAGTAGGCGTTGTCGCTCTTGGGCGGGGAGCCCCAGAACGGCGACATGATGGAGACCTTGCCGCCCTTGCCGAGCTTCTTGGGCACCGAGGTCTTCAGGGTCGCGAGGTCGAGCTTGCTGGTGAAACCGACCGAGGAGCCGTTCTTGGAAGGGATGTCCGGGGCCACCACATTGCTGGCGACGAACGCCGGCAGCAGCTTCTTGATCCCCTTGCCCTCCGAACTGCCCCCGCCCGAACCGCTGTCCGAGGCGCCGCAGGCGGAGAGCAGCGGTACCCCTCCCGCCACCGCTGCGGCGACGACCGCCGTGGAGGCGAGGAAGCTTCTCCGGCTCGGAGCGGAGGCGGCGGAGGCGTTCGGCGTCATTGCGTCAACCCTTCATGGCGCACCAGGACACCCGGCGGAGGAGCCGTCGGCTGCGGTGTCTTGAGTGGAGCTGCGATGTGGAACAGAGCACTTGGTCGAACTTCGTCGAAGCGCTTCGATGTTGCTGCGAGGTTAAGTGAACACCCAAGGGTGCACAAGGGTCGCTTCCAAGATTCCTCCGAGGTGTAGGGGGTGACCTGTCCGTATGTGCTGCTTGAAATAACGGTGAAGGTCTCTTGACACCCACCCCTGCGTCGAATGAGCATCGAAGCGCTTCGAAAGAGCCGCGCCGCTCCATCGCAAGGGGAACCCCACGTGACCGCAATGCCGCCGACCACGCCGCCTTTCCGCGATCCGCGACTGCCGTTCGCGAAGCGCATCGACGATCTGCTGGCGCGGCTCACCCCGGACGAGAAGATCGGGTTTCTGCACCAGTACGCGCCCGCCGTGGAGCGCCTCGGCATCGCCGCCTTCCGTACCGGCCAGGAGACCCTGCACGGGGTGGCGTGGATGGGCCCGGCGACGGTCTTCCCGCAGGCGGTGGGCCTGGGCGCGACCTGGAACGAGGATCTCGTACGACGGGTCGGCGACGCGGTGTCCAAGGAGGCCCGCGCGATGCACGCGCGCGACGACCGCGTCGGCCTCAACGTGTGGTCCCCCACGGTGAACCTGCTGCGCCACCCGCTGTGGGGCCGCAACGAGGAGGGCTACTCGGAGGACCCCAAGCTGACCTCGGCGATCGCCACCGCGTACACGCACGGTCTGCGTGGCGACCATCCGACGTACTGGCGCACCGCGCCCGTCCTCAAGCACTGGCTGGCGCACAACAACGAGACGGGCCGGGACGTCGGTTCGTCCTCGGTGCGGCCCCGGGTGCTGCACGAGTACGACCTGCGCGCGTTCCGCGAGACGGTCGAGGCGGGCGCGGTGGCCGGGGTGATGCCGGCGTACAACCTGGTCAACGGCCGCCCCAACCACGTCTCGCCGTATCTGCGCGAGCACCTGCGCACCTGGACCGACGAGGATCTCCTCGTCTGCTCGGACGCGGGCGCGCCGTCCAACCTGGTCGACTCCGAGCACTACTTCGACACCCACGAGGAGGCCACCGCGGCCTCGCTGCTCGCCGGTGTGGACAGCTTCACGGATCACGGCACGGACGGCTCGACGATCGTGGCGCGGGTCCAAGGGGCCCTGGAGCAGGGCCTGTTGACCGAGGCGGACATCGACACGGCGGTCCGCCGTCAGCTCTCGGTGCGGTTCCGGCTCGGCGAGTTCGACCCGGCGCACGACCCGCACGCGGGCATCGAGGACTTCGACACACCGGCCCACCGAGCCCTCGCCCAGGAGGCCGCCGAACAGGCGGTGGTCCTCCTCAAGAACGACGACCTGCTGCCGCTGGCCCACGACACCCGCCTCGCCGTCGTCGGCCTGCTCGCCGACGAGTGCAAACTCGACTGGTACAGCGGCACGTTGATCCACCGCTCCACCCCGCTGGAGGGCGTGTACGAGCGGTTCGGCGCGGAACGCGTGGAGTTCGCGGAGGGTGTCGACCGGGTCCGCCTGAAGACGTCCCAAGGCGCCTTCCTGCACGTGCCGTTGGCGGACGTGCCCGACGAAGTGCGCGGCGCCGAGGGCGCGTTGGACCCCGCGCTCCTCGCGGGCCGCACCGACCTCCCGCCCCTCACCACCGACGCCACCGGCACCGAACTCGCGCTCGTCGACTGGGGCGAGGACGTCCTCACCCTCCGCGCCCCGGACGGCCGTTACCTCTCGGTCGCCGAGGACGGCTATGTGCGCGCCTCCGCCGACCAGCCCGGCGGCTGGGTCGTCCAGGAGACATTCCGCCTGGAACCCCACGAGAACGGTCACCTCCTGCTGCACATCGGTACGGGTCGCCACGTCTCTGTCGCCGCCGACGGCGTGAAGGTTGCCGAAACGGACGCGGAGATCTTCGAGCTGATCGTCGCCGAACGCGGCGAGGACGCGGTGGCCCGGGTCGCCGAGGCGGCGGACGTGGTGCTCGTGGTCGCGGGCAACGACCCGCACATCAACGGCCGCGAGACCGAGGACCGTACGACCCTCCGACTCCCCGCCCACCAGGAACGCCTGCTGCGCGCGGCCCGTACCGCGAACCCGAACACGGTCCTGGCACTGGTCTCCGCGTACCCGTACGCGGCCGACCCCGCCGATCTCCCCGCGATCCTGTGGACGGCCCACGGCGGCCAGGGGGCTGGCACCGCCCTCGCCCGGGTCCTGGCCGGCGACGTCTCCCCGGCGGGCCGTCTCCCCCAGACCTGGTACGCCGACGACACGGACCTGCCCGACCTCCTCGACTACGACGTGATCGGCGGCCGTCAGACCTACCTCTACTTCGAGGGCACCCCGCTGTTCCCGTTCGGCCACGGTCTGTCCTACGCGTCCTTCGCGTACGGCGACCTGGCGGCCCGGGTCGAATTCGGCGCGGTGCACGTGTCGTTCAGGGTCACCAACACCGGTGATGTGACGGCGGACGAGGTCGCGCAGATGTACACGCGCGCCGCCGACCCGTCGGTCCCGCGCCCGCGCCGCGAGCTGACCGCACACCGCCGCGTGACACTCGCCCCGGGCGATGCGGCGGACCTCTCCTTCGAAGTCCCGCTGTCCGCCTTCGAGTTCTGGGACGTGGCCCGGGGTGGCCACCGCCTCGAACCGGGCGCCTACGACCTCCTCGTCGGCGCCTCCAGCGAGGACATCCGGCTGCGGACGACGGTCACGCTCGCCGGTGAGGCCGCCGCTCCGCGCGCCGTCCTCCAACACGGCCTGGACGCAGCCGACTTCGACGAGCAGTCGGGCAGCGAGGTCGTCGACCGGACGAAGGCGGCGGGCGACGCGGTGACACCGGGGCGCGACGGCACGGCCGAACTGCTCTACCGGCACTGCGACTTCGGCACCGGTGTCACGGAGGTGACCGTGGAGGTGGCGGGCCAGGGGATCGTGGAACTGGCCCTGGACGGCGGCCCGACACTCGCCGAACTCGCCCTCGCCACGCCCACATCGGGGCCGTACGACTACACCACGCTCGGCGCCGGGATCGTCGCCGAGGGCGTGCACGACGTGCACCTCAGGCTGCGCGGCCCGCTGCGGCTCGCGCACGTCGGCTTCTCCGGCTGAGGGTCCGGAGAGGCCGACGCCGGTCCGGGGGGACCGGCGACAGAGAAGGGGCCCGGCACCGGAAGGCATCGATGCCGGGCCCCTTCGGGGAAGGCTATCTGAAAATGGTTCCCATTAGCTAGAGCTGCCGGGTAAGGCTACGGGCGAGAGGACGGTCAGAGCGCGAGCCCCGTGAGGACCAGCACCCGCTCGTAGGTGTAGTCGTCCATCGCGAACTTCACGCCCTCGCGGCCGACACCGGACTGCTTGGCACCGCCGTAGGGCATCTGGTCGGCGCGGTAGGACGGGACGTCGCCGATCACGACACCGCCGACCTCCAGGGCGCGGTGGGCGCGGAAGGCGACCTGCACGTCGTGGGTGAACACCCCTGCCTGGAGGCCGTACTTGGAGTCGTTGGCGGCGGCGAAGGCCGCGGCCTCGCCGTCCACCTTCGTCACGGTCAGCACCGGTCCGAAGACCTCCTCGCAGGAGATCGTCACGTCGGCCGGTACGTCCGTGAGCACGGTCGGCGCGTACGAGGCGCCGTCGCGCTTGCCTCCGGTGCGCAGAGTGGCGCCGGCGTCGACGGCCTCCTGGACCCACGACTCGACGCGCTGCGCGGCGGCCTCGCTGACCAGCGGGCCGACGTCCGTCTTGTCGTCGCTCGGGTCACCGGTGACCTGGGCCTCGACTGCGGCGACGATACGCGGCAGCAGCCGGTCGTAGACGGAGGCGTCCGCGATGACCCGCTGCACGGAGATGCAGGACTGGCCGCCCTGGTAGTTGGAGAAGGTGGCGATGCGGGTCGCGGCCCAGTCGAGGTCGGCGTCGGAGGCGTAGTCGGCGAGGACGACGGCCGCGCCGTTGCCGCCCAGCTCCAGGGTGCAGTGCTTGCGCGGCACCGAGTCCATGATCGCGTAGCCGACCTTCTCCGAACCGGTGAAGGAGATCACCGGCAGCCGCTCGTCCTGGACCAGGGCGGGCATGTGGTCGTTGGCGACCGGCAGGACGCTCCAGGCGCCGGCCGGCAGTTCGGTCTCGGCGAGCAGGTCGCCGATGATCAGGCCGGAGAGCGGGGTGGCCGGGGCCGGCTTGAGGATGATCGGGGTGCCGGCCGCGATCGCGGGGGCGATCTTGTGGGCGCACAGGTTCAGCGGGAAGTTGAAGGGCGCGATACCGAGGACGACACCCTTCGGGAAGCGCCGAGTGAGGGCAAGCCGACCCTGGCCGCCGAGGTCGGTGTCCAGGCGCTGGGCCTCACCGCCGTTGAACCGGCGGGCCTCCTCGGCCGCGAACCGGAAGACGGAGACGGCGCGGCCGACTTCTCCTCGCGCCCACTTGATCGGCTTGCCGTTCTCGGCGGAGATGAGCCGGGCTATCTCTTCGGTGCGCTCGACCAGACGCCGGCTGACGTGGTCGAGGGCGGCGGCGCGGACATGGGCGGGGGTGGCGGCGAACTCGTCCCGTACGGCGTACGCGGCGGCCACCGCCTCCTCGACCTGGGCGTCGGTCGGCACGCTGACCTTGCCGACGAGGCGTCCGTCCCACGGGGAGGTGACGTCGAAGGTGTCCTCGCCGGTGGCCTGACGGCCGGCCAGCCAGAAGGCGTGGGTGGAAGTCATGTCCCGGCCCTTCCGCGTTGGGGATGTTCTTGGGTCTTCTGCGTCAACCGTAGGGGCGGGAGCACCGCGGTGCGCTTAGCCGAGTCGTAGTGGTGCCCGGCGGGAACGCTCCAGTTCGGCAGATGCCGTCACTCGGCCGCGGCGGTCGCCTTCAGCGCCAGCCACAGCTCCATCCGTACGTCCGGATCGTCCAGCGACCGTCCGAGGATCTCCTCGACCCGCCGCATCCGGTACCGGAGCGTGTGCCGGTGCACCCCGAGATCGGCGGCCGCCGCGTCCCACTGCCCGTGCCGAGACAGCCACGCCCGCAGCGAGGCCACCAGGTCCCCCCGCCCGGTCGCGTCGTGCTCGGAGAGCGGTCGTAGCAGACCGTCCGCGAACGCCCGTACCGCGTCGTCGGCGAGCAGCGGCAGGACGGACCCGGCGGCCAACTGCTCGTGCTCGACGAACACCCGCCCGCGCCTGCGGGCCACGGACAACGCCTGCTCGGCCTGCTTGTAGGCGGCCGCCGCGGCGATGGGCCCGGCCGGCGCCGAGAGCCCCACGACCGGATCGTCGTCCTCGCCCTGCTCCCCTACGTCGGCGGAGGCGCGCTCGCCCTCCAGCGTCGCCGTGTACTCCCGGCAGGCCTCGACCGTCGCGCCGCCGTCCACGGCCAGCACGACCAGCCGTCCCGGCCCTTCCGGCACGACGAGCACGGCCTCCCCGGACCGCGCGGCGGCCGACTCCACGACCTCGGTGAGCCCGCCCAAGGAGTCACCGTCACTGTCCGCCTCGGCGACGATCACCCGGAACGGCGCGTCGAGGAGCCCGCCGAACAACTCCCCGGCGACCGCCCGCGCGTGATCCGGCTGACCGGCGAGCAGCATGCGCAGCACCGCCGCCCCGATCCGCTGCTCGGCGGCCTGGAGCGAACGCGAGCGTTCGGTGGTGAGGGTCAGGAGCGCGATCGCCGAATGCACGGCGTACCGCTCGGCCGTCCCCAGGGCCGCGGCCGTGCCCACGGCGAGTACGGCGCGCGGGCGGCGCCCGGTGCCCAGGGTGTGCAGTTCGACCCGGTCCTCGTTGTCCGGTCCGCCTACGACGGAGGAGGCCGGTGCGGGCCGGTCGCGGAGCCGTTCGACGTCCGCCGTGAGCCGGGCGGCGCGGCGGCCCGCCCATTCCGGTGCGGTGGCGACGACGGCACCGGACGCGTCGTAGAGCGCGGCCCATCCGTCGACCTGCGCGGCGAGCGCGGCGAGCAGTCCCTCCGGGCCGTCGGTGAGGGCCTGCCTGGTCAGTTCCCGCTGTGCGGCGAACCCCGCTGTCACGGCCCGGTACTGGTCGGCGGCGATCGCGGCGGAGACGGCCTTGCTGATCGCGAGGAACGGTGTCCGCCGGGGCACTTCGAGCAGCGGCAGCCCCTCCTCCGCGGCCGTGTCGACCAGTGCCTTCGGGATCTCGTCGTAGTTGACCCCGACCGCGAAGCCGAGCCCGACGACCCCCGCCCCCACCAGCCGCTTCACATACCGCCGCATCGCCTTCGGATCGTCGGCGTCCAGCTTGAGGGCGGTGATCAGCAGCAGTTCCCCGCCCTCCATGTACGGCACCGGGTCGGCCAGTTCACTCACATGGGCCCACCGGACGGGCACGTCCAAGTGGTCCTCGCCTGCGCGCACGGTGAGCTTGAGCGCGGAGTGGTGGACGAGCGAGGCGAGGGTGGGGGGCATGGTGCCTTCAGAGCTGCGGGCGGTTCCGGGGAGGTCGAGTGATCCCGGTGATCTTTTGGCCGTCGCGTATGAACGGCTCGGGGTGATTCTGCCTCACTGTACGGTCACCCTGTACCCGTATGTGGGGTTCAGAGCCCCGACCCCCGCAGATCCACCAGCAGCGGGGGCGCGTGCTCCCCCTTCACGCTGGTCAGGGACAGCACCGCGTGGCCGGCCGGGACGCCGTGCGCCAGTTCGGACGCGGACCACCGCTCCCGCTCGACCTGACGGACGGTGACGGCCTCCGTGGTCACGGCCTTGCCGGTGACCAGCTTGCGGAGGGCGTGGATGGCACGGGTCATGGGCTGGTCGGCGAAGACGGTGTGCTTGGCGACGTCCGTGGTCTCCACCCACTCGGTACCCCAGGCGTGCGCGAAGCGGCTGCCGTCCCAGGTGGTGACGCCGGAGAAGGCCATCCGGCAGCCGACCGCCCCATGCAGGGGTCCGTGCAGAGCCTCGGGCACATCGCCGAGCGTGCGCAGGGAGAGGAGCACGCCCGCGTTCTGGGAGCGCAGACGCTGCATACGGCGGACCGACTCGGTGGTCACCGTGCCGGTGGCGTCGTCGAGGACGAGACACGCGAAGTGGCGGCGCCCGCTGTCGTGCACGACATGGTCGAACTGGGCCAGGATCAGCCGGGTGATCAGCCGGGAGGCCTCCTCGTGCCCGTGGGCCGGCACGTCGATGCGGACGCGCAGGGGGTGGTGGGCGACGGCACGCAGTGAGAACGGCCGGGCCGCCGCGTCGCCGGTGGCGAAGAAGTCGGCGAACACCGGTCGGTCCAGCAGCGCGAGCCGGTCGGCGAGCACCGGGCCCGGGTCGGCGGCGCCACCGGTCTGGCGGAGCCGGGCGTCGAGATCTCGGAGCAGGCCGGCCTGCTCCGGCGCCGACAGGGCCT
The DNA here is from genome assembly GCF_040605995.1 of Streptomyces sp. NPDC005492. Lineage (NCBI taxonomy): Bacteria > Bacillati > Actinomycetota > Actinomycetes > Kitasatosporales > Streptomycetaceae > Streptomyces > Streptomyces sp. NPDC005492. The sequence continues at coordinate 240,790 of NZ_JBEXDX010000009.1, read as the reverse complement.
GGCGCAGGGCGGCGAGCACGGACGGCTCACCCTCCAGGAGTTCCCGTAGGACAGGCAGGGACGGGAAGGTGCCGTGCACCGCCCGGTACGGTCCGAGCAGTTGGGCGAGCGCGGTCGCGGCCCGCTGGGAGCCGACGGTGTCGAGGTCTCCGACCAGTGCCTCGGCGAGGAACGAGGCGGCCGCGTCGGGGTCGCTGGTGTCGGCGTACGGATCCAGGTCGTAGACGGAGGCGGGGTCCCCGATCCGCACCACGACGTCGTACGCCGAGTCCGGGCCGAGCGGGGTGCCGGCCGCGCAGACCGCGACGACGGCGCACTGTCCGGTGAGCGCCCTCAGGGCGAGGGACTCGACGACCGGGGCGACCACATGCCGGGTCTTGCCGGAGCCGGACGGCCCCACGACGAGGAGCGAGGTGCCGAGCGCGTCGGGGCCGAGCGCCGTGCCCGCGCCGCGGTAGGCAGAAGGAGTACGCTCCCCGGCCGACCACTGGCCGATGCGCACCTGCCCTTCGAGCACGTCGTGCCGTGCGGCGCGGCCGGGCAGGTCCCGCGCTCCGGACGGGTGGCTCCAGGCCGCCGCCCCCTTGCGCAGCACGGTCTCGGTGAAGACGGCCGGCCGCGCCTCCCGGCGGGCGGTCTCCCACGCGTACTCGATCCGGGCGCAGTCCACGTCGTTCATACGGCCCGAGAGCACCTCGGCGGTGAGCAGCTCCGCCGCTTCATGCTGGCCCGCCGCCCGCAGCTCGGGCCATTGGGCGGGCGGCAGAGCGGCAGGCGCCGGCTGGGCGCTGTCCGTCTCCGTGCGGCCGCCGCGCGCCGCGAGCCGTTCCTTCGCGAGCGCCCACCAGCCTCCGAGGCGGGCGAACGGCCACAGGACCAACGCGGTGATGAGGCCGTACAGCGTGTCGGTGAGAAGCACCGACTGGAAGATGTCGTAGCCACCGGTGACCAGGGCGAGGAGGGAGAACAGCGGGTCCTGCACCGGCAGAGCGCTCCAGCCGACGCCGAACGCGTCCGGGAACACGAAGCTCAGCGCGATCAGGCCGCCGACGGCCGCCAGCAGGGCGCGAGCGGGCTGTGGGCGGCCGCCGACGACATGGCGGGCGACCTCGAGCCAGCCGCCCAGCCTGACGACGGCATAGACAAGCAGGGCGAAGAAGACACCGTCGTAGACGCTGATGGCCTCGGCGCCCCTGAAGTTCTTGGGTGAGGTGGTGCCGGCCCACCACCAGTCGCTCGGGGTGAACAGCTTGAGCACGACCCATTGGTACGGAACGGCACCGTGGCGCCAGAAGGACCACACGATCAGCGCCACCACCAGCGGGATCAGCAGACCGAGGACCGCGACCGGGGTAAGGCGCGCCGGTGCCCGATCGGGCTTGGCCGGCTGGTAGCCGTAGCGCCAGATGCCGGGTCCGGCGGGCGGGCGGGGCTCGTTCAGCCAGTCGGCGACGGACAGGCCGAATCGCGGAGGCTGTTCGGGCGCGGGGTTCATGTCGGGTGTTCGCGCAGGCCGCGGCGGCATGGCCGGTACCTCCGGCGGCCGCGCCGGACGCGGCACAGGATTGGCCTGTGTGTGTCGCGCGTCCCGCGTCCCGTCGCTGTCCATCGTCCTCGCCCTCGCCCCTTGACCAGCCGTTCCGTACACCGTCAGCGAGTCAATCTAACGCGCCCCGCAAGGGAGTTCACTGCTTACGCGGCCGGGCTGCGACAAGCTCCGCGAACCCGGCACTGTCCATGGCGGACAACCCGCTCCCCCGACACCGCCCACATGGAGCATGCCCACCCCCCGTCCCCCGCCCTAGCCTGCGAGAAAGGAAGAAAAGGAATGCGCGAAAGCGTCCGCACCACCCCAGGAGCCCCTCATGACCGCACTTCCGCAGGAGCGCCGCGTCCTCACCGCCATCCCCGGTCCCAAGTCCCAGGAGCTGCAGGCCCGCCGTACCGCCGCGGTCGCGGCCGGTGTGGGTTCCGTGCTGCCCGTGTTCACCGCGCGGGCCGGCGGCGGGATCCTGGAGGACGTCGACGGGAACAGGTTCATCGACTTCGGTTCCGGTATCGCGGTGACCAGCGTCGGCGTGTCCGCCGAAGCCGTCGTCCGGCGGGCCACCGCGCAGCTCGCCGACTTCACCCACACCTGTTTCATGGTCACGCCGTACGAGGGGTACGTGGAGGTCGCGGAGGCGCTGGCCGAGCTGACCCCGGGCGAACACGCCAAGAAGTCGGCGCTGTTCAACTCCGGTGCCGAGGCCGTCGAGAACGCCGTGAAGATCGCGCGGGCATACACCAAGCGGCAGGCCGTGGTCGTGTTCGACCACGGGTACCACGGGCGGACCAACCTGACGATGGCGCTGACGGCGAAGAACATGCCGTACAAGAACGGCTTCGGGCCGTTCGCGCCCGAGGTGTACCGCGTGCCGGTGGCCTACGGCTACCGCTGGCCGACCGGTCCCGACAACGCCGGTGCCGAGGCCTCCGCGCAGGCCATCGACATGATCAACAAGCAGATCGGCGCCGACAACGTCGCCGCGATCATCATCGAGCCGGTCCTCGGCGAGGGCGGTTTCATCGAGCCGGCGAAGGGCTTCCTGCCGGCGCTGAGCAAGTTCGCCGCGGACAACGGGATCGTGTTCGTCGCCGACGAGATCCAGTCGGGGTTCTGCCGTACGGGTCAGTGGTTCGCGTGTGAGGACGAGGGTGTCGTCCCGGACCTGATCACCACCGCGAAGGGCATCGCCGGCGGTCTGCCGCTCGCGGCCGTCACCGGTCGCGCCGAGATCATGGACGCCGCGCACGCCGGTGGCCTGGGCGGTACGTACGGCGGCAACCCGGTCGCCTGCGCCGGTGCGCTCGGCGCCATCGAAACCATGAAGGAGCTGGACCTCAACGCCAGGGCCAAGAACATCGAGGCCGTGATGAAGGGGCGCCTCTCCGCCATGGCGGACAAGTTCGACGTCATCGGGGATGTACGGGGGCGCGGCGCGATGATCGCCATCGAGCTGGTCAAGGACCGTACGACCAAGGAGCCGAACCCGGAGGCGACCGCCGCGCTCGCCAAGGCGTGCCACCAGGAGGGGCTGCTGGTCCTGACCTGTGGCACCTACGGCAACGTCCTCCGCTTCCTGCCACCGCTGGTCATCGGGGACGACCTGCTGAGCGAGGGGCTGGACATCATCGAGCAGGCGTTCGCACGTATCTGAGCCAGTCCCACGCATGCCCGCCAGTCACGTCCGTCAGGCCATGTGAAGAAGGTGTGCGGGGTGCATGACGGGACGCGATATCGCCTGTCGTACCCGGAGCCCCTGCCGTAGGTTCTACCCAGATGAGAGATACACCCCGCCCACAGGGGACTGTGGGCGACTTCAGGCCGGGGCCTCCCCAGCTTCGACCTGGTCGTGCCCTCGCGCACACAACAGGAGCCTCTGGCTCCGAATCTCCTCACCGATCGGACAGTCGCCCGCCCCAAACCCCCCGGGGCGCGCGACCCGCCGATCCGGACGGCTGGCCCGGAACTACCCCCCCTGTTCCGGGCCGGCCGACCTCCTTTTTCTGGCTGCTTCTGGCCCTTCCCGCGCTGCTCTTCGCGTTGATCACCTGGCAGGTGGCCGCCGACGGCCCGCTCCTGAGCCTGGACTCCCGCGTCAGCCGTGCGCTCGTCCACCCGGACCGTTTCTCCGCACTCCTCTCCGACCTGGGCAACATCGAGGTCGCGGTTCCCGTCTTGATCGTCGTCCTGGCCCACGTCGCCCGGCGCGGCCGTGCCAGTGGTACGGACCGCTGGTGGCTGCCGCCCCTCGCGGGGGCCCTGCTGATGGCCCTGGTCCCGGCGCTGGTAGTCCCCCTCAAGGAACTGATCGCCCGCGGCGGCACCCCCGTGGTCCCGCCCGGCACCGGCTACTACCCCTCCGGCCACACCGCCACCGCGATGATCGCGTACGGCACCTCGACGCTGCTCCTCCTCCCCTGGCTCCGCACGGCACGCGCCCGGCGCTCAGCCGTGGCCGTCTGCGTCCTCCTCGTCGCGGCCGTCAGCTTCGGCCTGGTCAGACGGGGCTGGCACTGGCCACTGGACGTGGTGGCCAGTTGGTGCCTCGGTACGGTGCTGCTGAGGTTCCTGTGGCTGTTCCTCAGCCGAAGTAGCCGTCGAACGTCTTCTGGAACTCCCAGTTCGAGTAGCGGTCCCAGTTGATCGACCAGGTCATCAGGCCGCGCAGGGCCGGCCAGGTGCCGTGGGTGGTGTACGAGCCGCAACTCGCCTTCTTCGTCAGGCAGTCCAGGGTCTTGGTGACCTCGGCCGGGGCGACATAGCCGTTGCCCGCGTTGACCGACGCCGGCATGCCTATGGCGATCTGGTCGGGGCGCAGGGCCGGGAACACGTTGTTCGTGTCGCCCGCGACCGGGAAGCCGGTGAGCAGCATGTCGGTCATCGCGATGTGGAAGTCGGCGCCGCCCATGGTGTGGTACTGGCCGTCGAGACCCATGATCGGGCCCGAGTTGTAGTCCTGGACGTGCAGCAGGGTCAGGTCGTCACGCAGGGCGTAGATGACGGGCAGATACGCCCCGCACCTCGGGTCCTGGCCGCCGAACTTGCCGGTGCCGTAGAACTGGTAGCCCATCTGCACGAAGAAGGTCTCGGGCGCCATGCTCAGCACGAACTTCGCGCCGTACTTGGCCTTCAGGGTCTTCAGGGCCGAGATCAGGTTGACGATCACGGGAGTTGTGGGGCTCTTGAAGTTCGTGTCGCTCGCGTCCAGTGACAGCGAGTGGCCCTCGAAGTCGATGTCGAGGCCGTCGAGACCGTAGGTGTCGATGATGTTCGAGACGGACGACACGAAGGTGTCCCTGGCCGCCGTCGTGGTCAGTTGGACCTGGCCGTTGGCGCCGCCGATGGAGATCAACACCTTTTTGCCGGCCGCCTGTTTGGCCTTGATCGCCGCCTTGAAGTCGGCGTCGCTCTCGACGTTCGGGCACTCGGCGACCGAGCAGCGGTTGAAGCGGATGTCGCCCGAGGTGGCGGACGTCGGTTCGCCGAAGGCCAGGTCGATGACGTCCCAACTGTCGGGCACGTCGGCCAGACGCGTGTAGCCGGAGCCGTTGGCGAAACTCGCGTGGAGGTAGCCCACCAGGGCGTGGGTCGGGAGGTCGGTGTTCCCACCGCCCGATCCGGTGGATGTGGTCGCGGTGACGGCCGTCGACTTCGCCGACTCGCCCGCGTCGTTGGCCGCGGTGACCTGGAAGCTGTACGCCGTCGCCGAGGAGAGGCCGCTCACGGTGGCCGAAGTGCCGCTCGCCGTCTGGACTTTCACCCCGTCACGGTAGACCGCGTAGCTCGTCGCGCCGGTGACGGCGGACCAGGACAGGGCGACGGAGGAGGACGTGACGGTGCCCACGGCGAGGCCGGTCGGGGTCGCGGGCGGTTGTCCCACGTCCGCCGCCGGGCCGGTGAGGGAGAGGTCGTCGGCGTAGTAGGCGCCGGTGCCGTACCAGCCGTGGGTGTAGATCGTGACCTTGGTGGTGGACGGGCCGGTGTGGAAGCTGGTCGTCAACTGCTGCCAGTCGGGGGCTGATTGGGTCCAGGTGGAGACGTCGGTGGTGCCGGTGCCGCTCGCGCCGAGGTAGACGTAGCTGCCGCGGACGTAACCGGCGAGCGAGTAGGAGGAATCCGGTTTCACGGTCACCGTCTGCGCGCACTGGGCGTAGTCGTTGCTGGCCGGGGTCGCCTGCAACGCCGAACTGCCGCCGTGCACGGGCGACTTGACCGTCGTACCGCTGCTCGCGGTACAGGACCAGCCATCCAGGCCGGACTCAAAGCCTCCGTTCTTCGCCAGGTCCGCGTCGGCCGCACGGGCGGCCGACGAGAGCGCGGTGATGCCGGGTACCGCCAGCAGGGCGGCCGTGAGCATGGCGAGGACGGATCTGGTGCGATCCACAAGTGCCTCCGGGCATGGGGGAATTGGAGGGGTGGAGCGCGCCCAATTTGGTCCAGACCAATACCGTTGTCAAGACATCTGTCGGCTACCCGTCCCCCTCCGTGGCCAGCCCCGCCGCCGCCTCGTGCATGGCGAGTTCGAGGAGTGCGGGATCGGTGAGGGTGCCGGAGCCGTCCGGCGGTACCAGCCAGCGGACTCCGCCGGTGGACCGGCCGGGGTACGGCACGACGATCCAGGTGCCGGGCCCGGCCGTGCGGATGCCGGTGCCGAGCCAGCGGGCGGCGGTGCCGGGCGGCACCAGGAAGCCCATCCGTGCGTCGCCGAAGTCGACTAGTACCGGGCCCAGTTGATCGATGACCCTGGTGAGCACATCGAGCGTGGGATAGCCGAGCTCACCCGGCAGGATGAGTACGTCCCAGGCCTTGCCGGCGGGCAGCAGCGCGATCCCGAGGGGGTTGCGCTCCCATTCCCAGCGGCAGGCCTCCGGATCCGGAGCCACCGATGCCAGCCACTCGACGGCCGTCTGCGCCCCAGTCATGAGGAGACCTCCCTTTCTCATGTCGACGCTGGTCGCGTCACAGGAGAGAGGGAGGTCACCCGCCGGCATTACGCGGGTTCCCGCACCTCGAAAGAGTGAACCACGTCACACCGAAGGGAAAGTGCGGCTCAACTGTCGAAGCCGAGGCCCAGCTTGTCCATCGTCTTCAGCCACAGGTTGCGCCGGCCGCCGTGGTCGTCCGCGCGGGCCAGCGACCACTTGGTGAGCGCGATACCGGTCCAGGCGAAGGGTTCGGGCGGGAAGGGCAGCGGCTTCTTGCGGACCATCTCGAGTTCCGTGCGCTCGGTCCGCTCCCCCGCGAGCAGGTCCAGCATCACGTCCGCGCCGAAGCGGGTGGCGCCGACGCCAAGGCCGGTGAAGCCCGCCGCGTACGCCACCTTGCCCTGGTGGGCGGTGCCGAAGAACGCGGAGAAACGCGAGCAGGTGTCGATCGCGCCGCCCCACGCATGGCTGAAGCCCAGGCCCTCCAACTGCGGGAAGCAGGTGAAGAAGTGTTCGGCGAGCTTGGCGTAGGTCTCCGGCCGGTCGTCGTACTCGGCGCGCACCCGGCCGCCGTAGGGATAGATCGCGTCGTAACCGCCCCACAGGATGCGGTTGTCGGCCGACAGCCGGAAGTAGTGGAACTGGTTCGCCGAATCCCCCAGCCCCTGGCGGTTCTTCCAGCCGATCGACGCCAACTGGTCGGCGGAGAGCGGCTCGGTCATCAGCGCGTAGTCGTAGACCGGGACGGTGTACGAGCGGACGCGCTTGACCAGGTTCGGGAAGATGTTGGTGGCGAGCGCGACCCGGCGGGCGCGGACCGAGCCGTAGGGGGTGCGGACGGCCATGCCCGCGCCGTACGGCTTGAGGGCGAGGGCGGGGGTGTGTTCGTAGACGCGGACGCCGAGCCCGAGACAGGCGCGCTTCAAACCCCAGGCCAGTTTCGCCGGGTTGAGCATCGCGACGCCCCGGCTGTCGTACAGGCCGGCCAGGAAGGTCGGGGAGGCGACCTGCTCGCGGACCGCTTCCGCGTCGAGGAACTCGGTGCCTTCGGCAAGGCCCTTGCTTTCCAACTCGGCGTACCAGTCGTGGAGTTCCTCGGCCTGGTGCGGTTCGGTGGCGACGTCGATCTCGCCGGTGCGCTCGAACTCGCAGTCCAGGGAGTAGCGGGCGACCGCCGCCTCGATCTCGTCGAGGTTGCGGGCGCCCAACTCCTCCAGCTTGTGGATCTCGTCCGGCCAGCGGGTGAGCCCGTTGGACAGGCCGTGGGTGAGGGAGGCGGCGCAGAAGCCGCCGTTGCGGCCCGAGGCGGCCCAGCCCACCTCGCGGCCTTCCAGCAGGACGACATCCCGTTGCGGGTCGCGCTCCTTGGCGATGAGCGCGGTCCACAGTCCGCTGTAACCGCCGCCGACGACCAGCAGATCGCAGGTCTCGCCGGTGGTGAGCGCGGGCTCGGGATGAGGTTTGCCGGGATCGTCCAGCCAATAGGGAATCGGCTGGGCTTCGGAAAGAGACTTGGTCCAACGGGTCATGGCGCTTGGGGCCATGATTTCAACTCCCTACAGGGCGCTTGCGGTTATGCCTTCACTTTGTTGCGGCGGTTGGTGATCGCCATCGAGACGAGCACCAACAGTACGGCGACGAGGAACATGGCCGTACCGATGACATTGATCTGAACGGGTGTGCCGCGCTGTGCCGAACCCCAGACGAACATGGGGAAGGTGACGGTGGAGCCCGCGTTGAAATTGGTGATGATGAAATCGTCGAAGGAGAGCGCGAAGGAAAGCAGCGCGCCCGCCGCGATTCCGGGGGCCGCGATGGGCAGGGTGACGCGCAGGAACGTCTGCGCCGGGCCGGCGTAGAGGTCCTGTGCGGCCTGTTCCAGGCGCGGGTCCATCGACATCACCCGGGCCTTGACGGCGGTGACGACGAAGCTGAGGCAGAACATGATGTGGGCGATCAGGATGGTGTAGAAGCCCAGTTGGGCGCCCATGTTGAGGAACAGGGTGAGCAGCGAGGCCGCCATGACGACCTCGGGCATCGCCATCGGCAGGAAGATCAGCGAGTTGATGGCACCGCGGGCGCGGAAGCGGTAGCGGACCAGCGCGAAGGCGATCATCGTGCCGAGGACGGTTGCGCCGATGGTCGCCCAGACGGCGATCTGGAGGCTGATGGAGAGCGAGCCGCACATGTCGGCGACACCGCACGGCTGCTTCCAGGCGTCCAGCGAGAACTGCTGCCACTCGTAATTGAAGCGCCCCTTCGGCTTGTTGAAGGAGAACACCGTGACGATGACGTTCGGAAGGAGCAGATATCCGAGGGTCAACAGCCCCGCGATGACGACGAGATGGCGCTTGAACCAGCGTACGAAGGCCATTTAGACCAGATCCTCCGTCCCGGACTTGCGAATGTAGATGGTCACCATGGCGAGAATGGCGGCCATGAGGATGAAGGAGAGTGCCGCGGCCGTCGGATAGTCCAGGACGCGCAGGAACTGCGTCTGGATGACGTTTCCGATCATGCGGGTGTCGGTGGAGCCGAGGAGTTCGGCGTTCACGTAGTCACCGGCCGCCGGGATGAAGGTCAGCAGGGTGCCGGAGACGACGCCGGGCATCGACAGCGGGAAGGTGACCTTGCGGAAGGTGGTGAACGGCTTGGCGTACAGGTCGCCGGCCGCCTCGTGCAGCCGTCCGTCGATGCGTTCGAGGGAGGTGTAGAGCGGCAGGACCATGAACGGCAGGAAGTTGTACGTCAGTCCGCAGACGACGGCGAGCGGAGTGGCGAGGACGCGGTCCCCCGACGTCCAGCCGAGCCAGTTGGTGACGTCCAGGACGTGCAGCGTGTTGAGGACGCTCACGACCGGGCCGCTGTCCGCGAGGATCGTCTTCCAGGCGAGGGTGCGGATCAGGAAGCTGGTGAAGAACGGCGCGATCACCAGGATCATGATCAGGTTGCGCCAGCGTCCCGCGCGGAAGGCGATGAGGTAGGCGAGCGGGTAGCCGAGCAGCAGACACAGGATGGTCGCGGCGGCGGCGTAGAGGCCCGAGCGCACGAACTGCGGCCAGTACTCGGACACCGCGTCCCAGTAGGTCGCGAAGTGCCAGGTGACCTTGTAGCCGTCCTCCAGGGAGCCCGTCTGGATCGACGTGGAGCCCTGGTAGATCATCGGCAGCGCGAAGAAGATGATCAGCCAGAGGATGCCGGGCAGGAGGAGCCAGTACGGCGTCCAGCGGCCCCTCTTGCGCGGGGGCTTCTTCTCCGGCGCGGTCGGTGACAGGGGCGGGGGCGCCTCGGTGAGGGTCGACATCAGGCGGCCTCTTCCTCGGTGTCGACGCCGGCGTCGATGTCCTGGGCCGCGTCGAGGCCGAAGGTGTGCGCCGGGTTCCAGTGCAGGACGACCTCGGCGCCGGGCCGCAGCCGGGAGTCGCGGTCGATGTTCTGGGCGTAGACCTCGAACTCGGGGCAGACGGGGCTGTCGATGACGTACTGGGTGGAGACGCCGATGAAGCTGGAGTCGGCGATCCGGCCGGTGATGCGGTTGCGGCCCTCGGCGATGTCGCCCGCGTCGTCGGCGTGGGTGAGGGTGATCTTCTCCGGGCGCACGCCGACGAGGACCTTGCCGCCTGTCGTGGTGGGCGCGGAACAGCGCGCCTCGGGGAGGACGAGCTTGCCGCCGCCCGCCTTGAGGACGATCTCGTCGCCCGACTTGGAGTCGACCTCGGCCTCGATGAGGTTGGAGGTGCCAAGGAAGTTGGCGACGAAGGTGGTGTTGGGGTTCTCGTAGAGGTCGGCGGGCGAGCCTAGTTGCTCGACGCGGCCGGCGTTCATCACGGCGACGGTGTCGGCCATGGTCATGGCCTCCTCCTGGTCGTGCGTGACGTGGACGAAGGTGATGCCGACCTCGGTCTGGATGCGCTTGAGCTCCAACTGCATCTGGCGGCGCAGCTTGAGGTCGAGGGCGCCGAGCGGCTCGTCGAGGAGCAGCACCTTGGGGTGGTTGATGAGCGCGCGGGCGACGGCGACGCGCTGCTGCTGGCCGCCGGAGAGCTGGTGCGGCTTCTTGCGGGCCTGCTCGCCGAGCTGCACCAGGTCGAGCATGTCCTCGACCTGCTTCTTCACCGACTTGATGCCGCGCCGGCGCAGCCCGAAGGCCACGTTCTCGAAGATGTCGAGGTGCGGGAAGAGGGCGTAGGACTGGAAGACGGTGTTCACCGGCCGCTTGTACGGCGGGAGATGGCCGACTTCCTGGTCGCCGAGGAACACGGTTCCGGAGGAAGGTTCCTCCAGGCCCGCGATCATGCGCAGGGTGGTGGTCTTGCCGCAGCCGGAGGCGCCGAGCAGGGCGAAGAAGGAGCCCTGCGGGACGGTCAGGTCGAGCGGGTGTACGGCGGTGAAGGAGCCGTAGGTCTTGCTGATACCGGAGAGGCGGACGTCGCCGCTGTTGTCCTTGGTGTTCATCGTCGTCACGCCCCTGTGAGCTTTGCGAACTTCTGCTGGTAGGCCGTCTCTTCCTTCGAGCTCAGTGAGCGGAAGGCGTGGGACCTGGCCGCCATGGCCTTGTCGGGAAGGATCAGCGGGTTGCTCGCCGCCGACTTGTCGAGCTTTGCGAGGTACGGCTTCACGTCCGCGACCGGGCTGACGTAGTTGACGTAGGCGGCGAGTTCGGCGGCCGGCTCGGGCTCGTAGTAGTAGTCGATGAGCCGCTCGGCGTTCGTCTTGTGGCGCGCCTTGTTGGGGATCAGCAGGTTGTCGGTCGACGTCATGTAGCCGCTGTCGGGGATGACGTAGCCGACGTCCGGGTTGTCCGACTGGAGTTGGACGATGTCGCCGCCCCAGGCGACGCACGCGGCGAAGTCGCCCTTGGTGAGGTCGGACGTGTAGTCGTTGCCGGTGAAGCGGCGGATCTGGCCCTTGTCGACGGCCTTCTGGAGGCGGGCGATGACCGCGTCGTAGTCGTCGTCGGTGAACTTCCCCGGGTCCTTGCCCATGTCGAGCATGGTCATGCCGACGCTGTCGCGCATCTCGGTGAGGAAGCCGACGCGGCCCTTGAGCTTGGGGTTGTCGAGCAGGTCGGAGATCGACTTCACCTCGACGCCGTCGAGCGCCTTCTTGTTGTAGGCGATGACGGTCGAGATGCCCTGCCACACGTACGAGTAGGCCCGGCCCGGGTCCCAGTCGGGGCTGCGGAACTGGTCCGAGAGGTTGGCGTAGGCGTGCGGCAGGTTGGACGCGTCCAGTTTCTGGACGTAGCCCAGCCGGATCATGCGGGCGGCCAGCCAGTCGGTGAGGACGATCAGGTCGCGGCCGGTGTCCTGGCCGGCGGCGAGCTGCGGCTGGATCTTGCCGAAGAACTCGTCGTTGTCGTTGATGTCCTCGGTGTACTTGACCTTGATGCCGGTCCGCTTGGTGAACGCGTCCAGGGTGGGGCGGTGCTTGCCGCTGTCGTCCGTGTCGATGTACTCGGGCCAGTTGGAGAAGTCGATCTCCTTCTCCTTGGCCGAGTGGTCGTCGGCGGACACCCCGCCCTGCGTCTTGCCGGCCGCGGGGATCCCGCAGCCGCTCAGGGCGCCGAGTCCGCCGAGCGCGAGCGCGCCGCCCGCGGAGGCGCGCAGCACCGAACGGCGGGTCGTCGCGGACCGGCTCTTGCGGAAGCTGCGCCGCGCGGCGGCCACTTCGGCCGGGGTCAGGCGGTCGGGCTCGTACTGCTTCATGCGCGTGCTGCCCTTTCGGGAGATGACGGCCGCGGGTCGTGCGGCCTGCTGCTGCTATCGGTCCCCGAAGATCGTGCGGTGCCAGTCCTTCGCGGCGACCGCGGTGTTGTCGAACATGACGTGCTTGATCTGGGTGTACTCCTCGAACGAGTAGGCGGACATGTCCTTGCCGAAGCCGGACGCCTTGTAGCCGCCGTGCGGCATCTCGCTGATGATCGGGATGTGGTCGTTGACCCACACACAGCCCGCCTTGATCTCGCGGGTCGCGCGGTTCGCCCGGTAGACGTCCCGGGTCCACGCGGAGGCGGCGAGGCCGTACGGGGTGTCGTTGGCGAGCGCGATGCCTTCGTCGTCGCTGTCGAAGGGCAGCACGACGAGCACCGGCCCGAACAGCTCGGACTGCACGATCTCGCTGTCCTGGGCGGCGTCCGCGACCAGGGTGGGCCGATAGTAGGCGCCGTTCTTGAGATCTCCCTGAGGAGCCTCGCCGCCGGTCACCACGCGCGCGTAGCCACGCGCCCGGTCGACGAAGGCGGCGACGCGGTCGCGCTGGACGTGCGAGATCAGCGGCCCGAGGTCGGTACCGGGGGCGAAGGGGTCGCCGACCCGGACGCCCGCCATGAGGGCGGCGGTCTTCTGGACGAACGCGTCGTACAGGGGCCGCTGCACGTACGCGCGCGTGGCGGCCGTGCAGTCCTGCCCGGTGTTGATCAGCGAACCGGCGACGGCGCCATGGACGGCGGCTTCGAGGTCGGCGTCGTCGAAGACCACGAAGGGTGCCTTGCCGCCCAGCTCCAGGTGGAGGCGCTTGACGGTGGCGGTGGCGATCTCGGCGACGCGCTTGCCCACGGCGGTGGAGCCGGTGAAGGACGTCATGGCCACATCGGGATGACCAACGAGATGCTCACCGGCCTCTTTCCCCGTGCCGGTGATGATGTTGATGACACCGTCCGGGATGCCGGCCTCGGTGGCGGCCTGCGCGAACATCAGCGAGGTGAGCGGGGTCAGCTCGGCGGGCTTCAGCACGATCGTGTTGCCCGCGGCGATCGCCGGGAGGATCTTCCAGGCGGCCATCTGGAGGGGATAGTTCCAGGGCGCGATGGAGCCGACGACACCGATGGGTTCACGGCGTACGTACGACGTGTGGTCGCCGGAGTACTCACCGGCGGACTGCCCCTGCAGATGCCGTGCGGCACCGGCGAAGAAGGCCGTGTTGTCGATCGTCCCGGGGACGTCGAACTCGCGGGTCAGCTTGAGCGGCTTGCCGCACTGGAGCGACTCCGCGCGGGCGAAATCGTCCGCGCGCTCGGCGAGCACGGCGGCGAAGCGGTGCAGCGCGTCGGAGCGCTCGCCGGGCGTGGCGCCCGACCAGCCCGGGAAGGCGGCGCGGGCGGCGGCCACGGCCGCGTCCACGTCCGCCGTACCGGCCAGCTCGTACGTGTACACGTCGTCGCCGGTGGCCGGGTCGACGACCGCGTGCGTACGGCCCGAGGTGCCCTTGGTCAGGCGGCCCGCGATGAATTGCGCGCCGTCCGCGAAGTACTCCTGTGCGGGGAATCGTTCCGGGGTGGCGTTGCCCGGGTTGTGCATGTCGCTCTCCTCCGCCTTCGCCCCGCTTCGTCCGCTGGCGGGTGGCGTAGCTCCAGCTCGATTTGAGTGCTGATCCTGACAGAGCAAAGGGACTCCAACAAGTGATTCCGTTGTTGCCTTTTGGTTACGCGACGGAATCTGTCGACCAGGTGTCGAGTCCGGATGGAAAAGGGGGGACGGAGTGTCAGTGGTGCCTGCAAGACTCGCGTGCATGGAGAAGATCACGGGGAAGCTCGCCGGAGCGATCGATTCACAGGAAGCCCTGATCAGGGAAGTGCGCGCGGGGACCAGGGTCAAATATCTGCACTTCTGGGGCCACCGGCCCCGCCCGGACGGACGTGTGGGCGCGAGCTGTCTGAGCCAGTGGTGGCCGTCGCCGTTCACCGTGGCGGGCGTGACGTATGCGACCGCCGAGCACTGGATGATGGCGGGCAAGGCGCGCCTGTTCGGTGACGCGGAGGCGGAGGCGCGGGTGCTGGCCGCGGATCATCCGTCCCTGGCGAAGAAGGCGGGGCGTCTGGTGCGGGGCTTCGACGAGGAGACCTGGGCCCGGGAGCGGTTCGGGATCGTCGTCGAGGGGAGCGTCCACAAGTTCGCGGCGGACGCGGAGCTGCGGGCGTATCTGCTGGGCACCGGTGACCGGGTGCTGGTCGAGGCGAGCCCGGTGGACCGGGTGTGGGGCATCGGCCTGGCGGCGGACGACGAGGCGGCACAGGACCCCGCGCGGTGGCGGGGCCCGAATCTGTTGGGGTTCGCGTTGATGGCCGCGCGCGAGCGGCTGCGGAGTCAGGCCCCGGGCTGAACCGGTGCCGTCAGGCTGGGGGCCGAGTTGTAGTAGGGGTCGGAATCCGTCGTGTTGTCGTTGTCGTGCTTGACGGCGAAGGCGATGCCGATGATCATCGCGGCGATGGTGATCACGCCTAGGACGGTCCCGACGATGCCCGTGATCAGACCCGCCTGGGCCTGACCCCGGTTGGTGGCCTCACCCCGGTCGGCCCGCTTCTTGCCCTTGACGCCGAGGACGATCGCGGTGATGCCGAGGCCCAGCGAGACGATGCCGTAGATGCAGAAGAGACAGCAGGACAGGATGCCCAGCACCATCGCCGCGGTGCCCATGTTGTTCTGCGGGGCCATCGGCATACCGGGCCAGCCGTAGCCCTGCGGGTAACCGGGGTAGCCGTAGCCGCCGGGGGCGTGGGGCGGGCCGTAGGTGGGCGCGCCGTAGCTGGGCAGGCCGGGAGGCGTGCCGGGCTGGCCGTAGCCGGGGGCGGGCGGGGCGAAGCCGTCGGACGGCATGGCGGTCATGGTGGGCTGGAAGTGCACGGACGACGGCTGCGGCGGCGGCTGTTGGGCAGCGGCGGGCGGCTGGTCCTGCGGGTACGGCTGCTGTCCTGGGGCCGGCGGATACGGCTGCGCCCCGGGTGCGGGCGGCTGTGCGCCCTTCTCCAGCGACGGCTTGCTCTCCGGTGGCGCCCACGGATCGTTGTTCGCTCCCGCGCCGCCGTCCGGCTGTGTCTGGTCCCCCATGTCCCGCCCCGTCCCCATCCCCGTCGGTCGTTCTTCGGCCCGACCATGCTAGAGCGTTCCTCAGCCGACGCCGCCCCCCTGTTCCCGCCCCGGATGCGGTCGGCGCCGCTCCGACCGCCCGGCCTACGATGATCCCGAGTCATCGATCAGCCGATCACCCGCGTCCCGCACCGCACTGCCCGGGACGCCGTTCCGGGGAGGAACCTTGTCCGACCTCAGCGCCGTACCCGTCGCCGGCCAGGCCCGCGATCTGCATGCCTTCATCGCCGGGCTGCCCAAGGCCGAGCTGCATGTCCACCATGTCGGCTCCGCCTCCCCGCGGATCGTGTCGGAGCTGGCGGCCCGCCACTTCGACTCCAAGGTGCCCACCGACCCCGAGGCCCTGGTCGACTACTTCAGCTTCACGGACTTCGCGCACTTCATCGACGTATATCTGTCCGTCGTGGATCTCATCCGCACACCGGAGGACGTACGGCTGCTGACGTACGAGGTGGCCCGGGACCTGGCCCGGCAGCAGGTGCGGTACGCCGAGTTGACCATCACGCCGTTCTCGTCGACCCGGCGCGGGATCGACGAGCGGGCCTTCATGGACGCGATCGAGGACGCCCGCAAGGCGGCCGAGGCGGAGTTCGGGACCGTGCTGCGGTGGTGCTTCGACATTCCCGGCGAGGCCGGGCTCGATGCCGCCGAGGAGACCGCGCGGCTCGCCACCGAGGACGCGGTGCGGCCCGAGGGGCTGGTGTCGTTCGGGCTCGGCGGGCCGGAGATCGGGGTGCCCCGGCCGCAGTTCAAGCCGTACTTCGACCGGGCCATCGCGGCCGGCCTGCACTCCGTGCCGCACGCCGGGGAGACCACCGGGCCCGAGACGGTGTGGGACGCGCTGAACGACCTGCGTGCCGAGCGCATCGGACACGGCACCAGTTCCGCGCGGGACCCCGAGCTGCTCACGCATCTCGCCGAGCACGGCATCGCACTGGAGGTCTGCCCGACCTCCAACATCGCCACCCGCGCGGTCCGCACGCTCGACGAGCACCCGATCAAGGAGTTCACCCGGGCCGGGATCCTGGTGACGATCAACTCCGACGACCCGCCGATGTTCGGCACCGACCTCAACAACGAGTACGCGGTCGCCGCCCGCCTCCTCGACCTCGACGAACGCGGTGTCGCCGAGCTGGCCAAGAACGCCGTGACGGCCTCCTTCCTCGACCCGGCGGGCAAGGCCCGGATCAACGCCGAGATCGACACGTACACCTCGGCGTGGCTCGCCCCCTGATACCGCAGCCCCCTGCTCCCCAGCACAATGGCCTCATGCAGAACGTGACCGCCGTGGGACATCGCGGCGACCCCTACCGCTTCCGTGAGAACACCATCGATTCGCTGCGTTCCGCGCTCGAACAGGGCGCGGACGCGGTCGAGTTCGACGTACGGGTGACCCGTGACGGTGTGCCCGTGCTGCTGCACGACGAGACGCTCAAGCGGCTGTGGGAGCTGGAGCGGCCGCTGAAGTCGCTGTCGGCGGACGAGGTGCGCGGGCTCACCGACGGCGGGGTGCCGACCCTGGTGGAGGCGCTGGCCGCGACCGAGGGCAGCCGGGCCATGGTCGACCTGCCCGGTGCCGCCGATCCACGGGAGGTGCGCCGGATCGTGGACGTGATCCGCGAGTACGGGGCTGAGGACCGGGTGTACTACTGCGCGGGCGCCGATGTGATGCTCGCGGTGCGCGCCGCCGACCCCGCCGCCGAGATCGCCATGACCTGGACCTCGCTCGCACCGCCGCGGCCCGCGCTGCTCGACGCGGTACGGCCCCGCTGGCTCAACTACCGCTTCACACTGATGGACCGGGACCTCACCGCCCGCATCCACCGGGACGGACATCTCGTCTCGGTCTGGACCCCGGACACCCGCCGCTCGATGCGCCGCCTCCTCGACATGGGCGTCGACTCGATCACCACCAACCGGGTCGACGTGCTGTGCGGGCTCAGGAAGGACGGCTGAGGGCACCCGGCGCCCGCGGCCCCGCCAACTCCCTCGGCGGGGCGATGGATTGAGCATCCACCCCCTCCCCCACCCACAGCCGGATCAGCAGCGCGGCGGTCGCCTCCAGCAGCCCCGCGCCCTGCTCCAACTCCCCCGCCGCGAACGGCTCACAGCCCAGATCCCGCACCAACTGCCCTACGACCGCGAGGGCTTCCGCGTCGTCACCGCTCAGCGGAACGCCCAGGGGGCGGCCGTCGAACACCGGGGGTGTCAGGCGCCAGACGTCCTCGTGGCAGAGGTTGAACGCCTTGACGACGTGGGCGCCGGGGCCGGCGGCGGCCAGTCGTTCGGCGGCTGTGGGGCCGCCCAAGGTGAGCAGGCGGAAGCCGTCACCCACCGGGTTCGTGCAGTCGATCAACACCCTTCCGTACAGCGGGAGTTGCCGGGCCACTTCGACGGCCGCCATCCAGGGCAGGGCCACCAGCACGGCGTCGGTACCGGACCCGGCCGCCTCACGAAGCGTGCCGAAGCCCCCGCCCCACCGTCGCGCGAGCGCCTCCGCCCGCCCCAAGTCCCGTCCGCCGAAGAGCACTTCGTGCCCTGCCCGGATCCACTGCGCGCCGAGCGCGTCCGCCATTCCGCCCGTGCCGAGAATTCCAATTCGCATGCCACGACAGTAGGAAGCGGCTCGGGCACCATGTGGTGCGTGACCTCCGAGCGGATGTTCCTCGCCGACTGCCGGGCCCGGCTCGCCTTCGACCTGCTGGGCAACACCTGGAACTGTGTGGTGCTGTGGGCCCTGCGGCACGGCCCGCGCCGGCCGGGCGCGCTGCGCGGGCAGATCGGCGGGATCAGTCAGAAGGTGCTGACCGAGACCTTGCGCCGGCTGGAGTTCAACGGGCTCGTGGAGCGGCGGTCCTACGGTGGTTCGCCGCCCCGGGTGGAGTACGGGCTCACCGCGCTGGGGCGGACGTTGCTCGACCCGATCGACGCGTTCGGGGCCTGGGCCTTCGAGCACGGTGACGAGGTCATGGCCGCGCAGGATGCCTACAGCCGGGAGCCCTGAGGCCTTGGGCCCTGCGGGTCCCGTAGGGGGTATCCCCCGTAAAACCCTTGTCCTGTAAGGGAGTTGATCGGGGCAGCACCAGGGTCGGGCACCCTCCTCGCCGACGATCCGAGGACGGCCGTGGGCGATGAGGCTGATCACCGACAGCCACCGGAGATCCCAGGAGAAGCCGATGCGCCCCCGCCACCGCACCACCGCCGTCCTCACCACCTCCCTCGTCCTCGCGCTCGCGGCCGGGCCGCTGGCCGCGCCCGCGTTCGCCGCGTCCCCGGCGGCCGTCGCGCGGCAGGCGTCCGGGCCGGACGCCGTCGCGCTGCGCGCCGCGCTCGCCGGGCTGCCGGACGCCGATGCCACGGCGGCTCTGGTACGGGTGGGAGGCACCGACGGCATCTGGCGCGGCAGTGCGGGAGTGCACGATCTGGCCAGCGGTGCCGCCGCCGACCCCGACGCCCGGTTCCGGGCCGGTTCGACGACGAAGATCGTGACCGCGACGACCGTGCTGCGGCTCGCGGCGCAGCGGAAGGTCGACCTGGACACACCGGTCCAGCACTATCTGCCGGGGCTGCTCAGCAAGGCCTTCGAGCCCGTCTCCGTACGGCAGTTGCTGAACCACACGAGCGGTATCCAGGCCGGCGACGGCTTCGGGGACGCCTTCGCGGACCAGTACGCGCACCGCTTCGACACGCTCACGCCGAAGGAAGTGGTGGCGTCGGCGGTGGCGAAGGGGCCGGAGTTCCGGCCGGGCGAGCGGCAGGACTATCTCAACATCAACTACACGATCCTCGGCCTGCTGATCGAGAAGGTGACGGGACACTCGTACGCCTCGGCGGCGACCCGACTGGTACTGCGCCCGGCGGGCATGCGGGACACCTACTTCCCCGGCGCCGACCCACGCATCCGGGGTCCGCACAACCACGGCTACCAGGCGGTCCAACAGGCCGACGGGACAACGGAGTTCGTGGACGTCACCGACTGGAACCAGTCGGACCGACGGGCGGCCGGCGACATGATCTCGACGACCGCCGATCTGGAGCGGCTGATCACGGCGCTGTTCCGGGGCCGGATCGTGCCGGGCCCGCAGTTGAAGGAGATGTTCACGGTCCCGGCGGGCATCGAGGGCGCCACGTACAGCGCCGGGCTCCAGCGGTTCGAGTACGACGGCCAGGTGTACTGGCTCAAGTCCGGTGCCCGGTACGGCTACAGCGCGGCCGTCGTCGCCACCCGCGACCTCTCCCGCACCCTCGTCTACTCGGTCGGCGCGACGGACGCGAAGGGCGAGTCGATGAACCCGGTCGCGCAGCGGATCGTGCTGGCCGCGCTCAAGTAGCCAGGGCAGGAGCGGGAGTTGGCGCGAGCGCCGCTTCCAGGCGCTTGATCTTCTTCCGTACGACGTACAGCGGGACGACTCCGACGGCCCCGAAGGACATGTCGATCACCGTCCACCAGAAGGGGATCCCGCGGACCGGTCCGCAGATCAGGGCGAGCGGGATGATCCCGGCGCAGGCGATCATCCCGAACTCGACGACCCAGATGTTGCGGACCGGGTCGCGGTAGGGGCCGTAGAAGGCGACGGCGATGACCAGGTGCGCGAAGGCCAGCCAGTCCGTGCCGTAGAGGAGGAAGGGGTAGTCGGTGTCGGCGGTGTCGAGCCCCTGTCGCATGCGCGCGATCCAGTCCGTCAGGGCGGGCAGGTAGTGCGGTACGGACAGGGATCTCAACGCCTCCTCGGTCCAGCGGAGTTCATGGACCAGCGGAAAGGCCGTGGCGCCGCTGAGCACCAGGCAGACGACGAACAGGACCAGCCAGGCGCGGATGCCCTTCAGGAGGGCGGCTCTGTCGTTCATGGCGGCAGCTTACGCCGCTATTTGAACACGTTCAAAACTCTGTTACGGCGTGCGGGTCTGCCCGGCCGTAGCCGTAGGTGCGGCGGTTCGGGACGCCGGTAGGGGTGTTACCGATGTCGTGGGGGCCATGGACGGTTCCGTGGTGGGGGTGCTCGCGCGGCTCGGGTCCCGGGAGGCTTCGGGGGACCCGGGTCGCACGCTGGGCGTGGGGGCCGTCGACGCGGACGGGGTGGGCGAAGCCGTAGGGCCGCTGCTGGCGGCGGGCGGGGCCAGCGGGACCGTGGGGGTGGTGGGTGAGTCGTGGCCGGCCAGGCGGAACGGCAGGGTGGCGAGGACGATCACCGCGCAGGTCGCGCCGGCGCCGACCGCCGCGCGGAGAAGTCGGCGGCGGCCCGCGCCGCGGCGGATCGACTCGTAGCGGCCGGGGGGCGGGCCGAGGTACGTGGAGGAGGAGGGCCGCAGGATGACCGTGAGGGGGTCGTCGAGGGGGCGGTCGGCGTCCAATCCCTCGTCCTCCTCGTCAAAGTGTGTGGTCAAGGCTTCTCCTCAGGTGGGCGCGGAGCAGTTCGCGGGCCGCGTGGAGGTCGGCCTTGATGGTTCCTTCCTTGCGCCCGGTCAGCACGGACACCTCCCGGATCGGCATGTCAGCGTAGTAGTGCAGGAGGATCGGCACACGCAGCCGTTCGGGCAGCGACTGCACCAGCAGCCGTACGGACGGATCGGTCTGCTCGGTCGGGGGCCGGATCGCCTCCTCGGTGGTGACCCGGCGCACGGCCCGGCGCTCGCGCTCCAGTTTGCGCCAGTGGTCCCGGACGAGATTGGCCGCGGTGACGTAGAGGAAGCCGCGCGGTTCCGCCACCTTCGTCCAGCGGGCCCAGAGCCTGGTGAACGCCTCGGAGGCGATCTCGTGGGCCGTCTCGTCGTCGTCGACGAGCCGGCGGCACCAGCCGGCGAGGCGCGGGTAGACGGCGGCGAACAGCTCGGACGCTGCCCTCTCGCGGGACCGTTTCAACGCTCTCCATGGTCGTGACGTGCTGTGCGCTCGTGGGGGAAGAGTCCGGGCCGACGGCGTACGTTCCACCGGCCCGGACACATTAGGTACTCAGATGGCGCTCAGGGACTCGCGGGGGTCAGGGCGGCGAAGACGATCACGTTGTCGAGGTAGCCCGTACCGGTACGGGTCCCGCCGCAGGTGATCAGCCGCAGTTCGGGCCGGTTCACATCGCCGTACACCTGGTCCGACGGGAAGTCGGCCTTGGCGACCGTGCGCACCCGGGTGACGGTGAACGTGGCCGTCGTGCCGTTCTCCAGGCCCGCCTCGATCCGGTCCCCCGTGCGCAGCCGCGCGAGGTGACGGAAGACCCCGTCCCCGTACGCGCCGACGGTCACATGCCCGAGGATCACCGACGGCCCCCTCTGGCCGGGCGTCGGCGAGTTCCGGTACCAGCCCGCCCGGTCGTGCGCCGCGATCGGCGGCACCTGCACGGTGCCGTCCGAGGCCAGCCCCAGTCCCATGACCGGGGTGTCGACCCCGATGGCCGGGATACGCAGGGTGACCGGGACGGACCGCGCGAGGGTGTGCGCCGCCTTGGCGCCAGCTCCCGTGGAGGGTGTCGAACTCCCTTGTTCGACAGGGGAGTTCGCGGTCGTGGTGGTCCCGTGGCCGCCACCGCAGCCGGCGAGCAGGGTCGCCGTCGCCGCGGTGACGAAGGCGCGCCGGGAGAGCGAGGTCATGCCCCGGTCGCCCTCCGACGGCGTACGACGACGAAGGCACCGCCGCCGATCACCACCGCGGCGGCTCCCCCGCCGGCCAGCCCGGTCGTCAGGTCGCTGGACGACTTCGACGCCGGGGCGACACCGGTGTCCGGGGCGCCGCTGGGGACGACGGAGACCTGGCCGCTGTCCCGGGTCGGTGCGGCGCTGGGTTCGGCGGTGGGCGCGGTGCTCGCGTCGCGGGTGGGGGCGGCGCTGGGTTCGGCGGTGGGCGCCGTGGACGCGGCGGTGGTGGGGGACGCGGACGCCCCCGCCGCGAACGCGGGCACGGTGCTCGCCAGCACGGCGCCGGCCGCGAGTGCCAGGGCGCTGAGGACAGTTCGGCGCATGAATCGCTCTCTCTCGTCGGCCGCCCCACCGGGGTCCGTCGTCGGACGGTCCGGCAGCGGGGCGGGTCACTGATCGAGCGGAGAGACGAGGCAGCGGGAGGGCGGGTTGTAAAGAGCGGGCAAAGTCGCCGGACGGTCGGCATACCCGCCGAGGCCTCACATGTTGATCATGTGGCCGGCCAGGCCGTGCACCGCTTCCTTCACCGCCTCGCCCAGGGTCGGGTGGGCGTGCACATTGCGGGCGACCTCGTGGACGGTGAGGTCCCACTGCTGGGCGAGGGTGAGTTCGGGGAGGAGTTCGGTGACGTCGGGGCCGATGAGGTGGCCGCCGAGGAGTTCGCCGTACTTCGTGTCGCTGATCAGCTTCACGAAGCCGGTGGTGTCACCGAGGCCGTGCGACTTGCCGTTCGCGGTGAACGGGAACTTCGCGACCTTGATGTCGTGGCCCAACTCCCGTGCCTGCGCCTCGGTGTAGCCGAAGCTGGCGATCTGCGGCTGGCAGTAAGTGGCGCGCGGGATCATCGCGTAGTCCAGCTCCATGGTCTCCGCGTCCGCGAGGGTCTCGGCGGCGATCACGCCCATCGCTTCGGCGGCGTGCGCGAGCATCAGCTTCGCGGTGACGTCGCCGATGGCGTACAGATGCGGGACGGAGGTGCGGCACCGGCCGTCGACGTCGATCGCGCCGCGCTCGGTCAGCCGTACGCCCGTGTTCTCCAGGCCGAAGCCGGTGACGTTCGGCGCGAAGCCGATGGCCTGCAACACCTTGTCGGCTTCCAGGACTTGCTGAGTGCCGTCCTTGCCGGTGACCGTGACGCGGACCTGCGGGCCGGACTCGTCGATCGACTCGACACGGGTGGAGGTGAGGACGTCGATGCCCAACTTGCGGTACTGCTTGGCGAGTTCGGCGGAGACCTCGGCATCCTCCAGGGGCGCGACGCGGTCCAGGAACTCCACGACCGTGACCTTCACACCGTAGTTGTGCAGCACGTACGCGAACTCGATGCCGATGGCACCGGCGCCCGCGATGACGATGGAGCGCGGGAGGTCGTCGGCGAGGATCTGCTCCTCGTACGTCACGACCCGCGCGCTGCGCTTGGTGCCGGGCAGCAGCCTGGGAGTGGCTCCGGTGGCGATGACGCACTGCTCGAAGCCGATGGTGCGCGACTCGCCGTCGTAGCCCGCCACTTGGAGCGTGTGCGGGTCGAGGAAGGTGCCGCGGCCGTCGATCTCCGTGATCTTGTTCTTCTTCATCAGATAGTGGACGCCCTTGACCCGGCCGTCCGCGACCCGGCGGCTACGGCGGAACGCCTCGCCGTAGTCGAAGGAGACCTCCCCCTCGACCTTGATGCCGAAGGTCTTCGCCTCCCGGGTGAAGATGTGCGCCAACTCGGCGTTGCGCAGAAGTGCCTTGGTCGGGATGCAGCCCACGTTCAGACAGACACCGCCCCAGTACTTCTCCTCGACCACCGCGACCCGCTTGCCGAGTTGGGCGGCGCGGACGGCGGCGACGTAGCCACCGGGGCCCGCGCCGAGTACGACGACATCGAACCGCTCGTCCTGCGCGTCCTGCTGGTCCATCGACAGATCCTTTCCCGGGGGAAGTCCACGGCGAGCGACTTCCGGAGATCTCTACGTGTCCAGGATGGCAGTCGCGCCGGCGAGGTCAGACCGTCGCGGGCTCGGGCCGCGGGGCGGCCTTCGGAGTGCCGCGCCGGTACACGTCCTTGAGGTACAGCACGAGGACGGCGCCGAGGAACCACACCGGGAGGATCACCAGGGCGCGGACGAGGCCGTCGTTCTGGAAGCGGGACAGGCCCTGCATCGCGCGGACACCGACGCCGACCGGCAGGATCTCGGAGAGCGGGCGCAGCCAGCCGGGCAGATAGGCCGCGGGCATGATGCCGCCGCTGCTGCTGTTGCCGAGGATCAGCATGAGGATCGAGGCGAGGGTGACACCGGCCGAGCCGAAGATCCGCAGCAGCACCATGGTCGTGGCGGCGACGGCGGCGCCCATGAGCGAGATCACGGCCACGAGGGGCAGGAAGGAGCCGGGCAGCGCGCCGAAGCCCGTGCTGCCCGCGATGGTGGCGATGAGGAGTCCGCCCACGATCCCGAACAGGGCCAGGCTGGCCATCCGCCAGCGGTACTGGAGCCGGGGCGCGAGCTGGTAGGTGGTCATACCGAAGAGGTAGCCGGCGAGGACCAGTCCGAAGGCGGCGTAGAACACGGACAGGCCCCGGGTGTCGCCCGCTGCCGCCGGGGCCACGTCCTCGACGGCGAGTTCATGGTTCTCCGCGTGCGCCACGGTGCCGAAGGCGGTGGTCACGGTCGCGGTGACGGAGGCTCCGTTGGCGCTGCCGTAGAGCAGCTTTCCGTCGCCGAGGTAGGCCGCGTAGACGTCCCGGTCCTGTACGGCGTCCCGGGCGGCGGACTCGTCGGGGTAGGTCTCCACGGTGAAGCCGCCCGGGGCGATGCGCTCCAGATCCTGGCTCAGGTGGGCCTGTGCCGTGCCTATCTCCGTTGTGCCGACGCGGAGTTGATGGGGGCTCGGGGCGTGGAAGGCGGCGAGGTAGACGCTGACGAACACGGAGCCGATCAGCAGGACGACGGCCACGGGGAGCAGGACGGCACGGAGGTTTCCGGGGCCGGGCGGTGGATGGGCCACGTCCAAGGCGTGCTTGTGCGGCTGTCGGGTGGCAACTTGCTGGGACATCGGATGCGGTCCTAGATTAGAAGGCAACTGATAATATTTGTACATCACAATCAGCTGCCTTACAAAGGTGCTCCGAGTGAGCGCTCCGCAGAAGAGGTCCTCCCCGTGAACCATCCCGACCGCCGTACCGGCTACGTGGCCTGGCAGATCGGCCAGATCATGGCGGCCCGGATGGAGCGCGCCCTGCGCCCGCTCCGCCTGACCCTCGCCCAGCACCGGGCCCTGATGCAGGCCGTCCTCGATCCGGGGGTCTCCAGCGCGACCGCGGCCCGCAGGGCGGCGATCACCCCGCAGTCCATGGGAACCGCGGTCAACGGCCTGGTCGAGCGGGGAATGCTGGAGCGCCGCACCACCCCCGGCGACCGCCGCACCCAACGCCTGCACGCCACAGAGGCCGGCATCCGCCTCGCGGCCCAGGCCTCGGACACGGTGGACGCCGCCCACGCCGAGGCCCTCCAGGCGCTGACACCGGCGGAGCAGGAGCAGACCCACGCACTGCTGCTGAAGCTGCTGGCTTCGCTGAATCCTTCGGCGGTTGAGGGTGGGGAGGAGTAAGGGGGCGGGAGCGGGGGTGAGACCGGGGCCCGTGAACGAGGACCGTCAGCCTCCTACAACCCCACGATCGCGTTCCACTCCTTCGAGAACTCCACCCGTTCCGTCGACGTGATGTCCCGCGCGATGGCGAGGTGCTTGCGCATGGTCGTGTCCGGGAAGATCAGGGGGTTCTCGGCGAGGGCCGCGGTGTCCTTGTCCTTGGAGGCGGCGAGGACGTCCTGGGCCGCGGGGACGGGGCAGACGTAGTTGACCCAGGCGGCCAGTTCGGCGGCGACCTCGGGGTCGTAGTAGTAGTCGATCAGCTTTTCGGCGTTGGTCTTGTGGCGGGCCAGGTCGGGGATCATCAGGGAGTCCGCCCAGAGTTCGGCGCCCTGCTCGGGGACGACGAAGCGGATGTCCGGGTTGTCGGCCTGGAGCTGGATGACGTCGCCGGAGTAGGCCTGGCAGGCCAGGACGTCGCCGCTGACGAGGTCCTTGGTGTAGTCGTTGCCGGTGAAGCGGCGTATCTGCTTTCTGCTGATCTGCGTCCGCACCTGGTCGCACACCTTGTGGAAGTCGTCCGCGGTCCACTGGGTGATGTCGACGCCGTTGCCCTGCATCAGCAGCGCGAAGGCCTCGTCCAGGCCGGAGAGCAGGGTGACCCGGCCCTTCAGGTCGCTCGCCCACAGGTCGGAGACCGAACGGATCTCACGGCCGAGCTTGCGGTGGTTGTACGCGATGCCGGTGATGCCCGACTGCCACGGCACCGTGTACCGGCGGCCCGGGTCGAAGGCGGGCGAACCGAGCTGCGGGTCGAGGTACTTCGCCACGTTGGGCTGCGCCGCCCGGTCCATCCGCTGGACCCAGCCGAGGCGGACGAACCGCGCGCACATCCAGTCGCTCATGACGATCAGGTCGCGGCCGGTCTGCTGGTGGTTCATGAGGGCCGGGCTGATCTTGCCGAAGAACTCGTCGTTGTCGTTGATCTCCTCGATGTAGTCGACGGAGATCCCGGTGCGCTTCTCGAAGGCGTCCAGCGTGGGCCGCTTCGTCTCGTCGTTGTCATCGGTGTCGATGTACAGCGGCCAGTTCGCCCAGGTCAGCCGCTTGTCCGTGGCGGACAGATCGGCACCGGCCCGGTCCCCGGCCTTCACATACGCGGCGGGCACACCGCACCCGGCCAGGGCACCGAGCGCGGCGGTGCCGCCGAGCGCGCGCAGCAGGGAGCGTCGGGAGGGGGAGTACGACTTCGGAGCCTTCGGAGTCTGGGGCACCCGCGCAGCATGGCGTGCCCACCCCGGTCCGATCAATGGACGCTGCGTCGAGCGCGCTCCCATGGACCCGACACCTTGTCGATCGGTTGCCTGTGAAGTAACCGCCCGTTCACACGAACGTGCGCGAGGCGGGGCGAGGCGCCTGCCGGGGAGGGCCGCACAACAGGCCCTGGGCGTACCGGGACAGGTCCACCAACCTCACCCTCCCCCGACTCTTCAACAACACGCCCAACCACCCAGTCCAGGCAACACCGCGGCCCCGAAAGGAAGTTCACCCCACCCGGGGCCGCACCAAACCCGCTCAACCGCCGGAGGCCTACGCGTCGAGCGAAGTCATCACATGCTTGATCCGCGTGTAGTCCTCGAAGCCGTAGCCCGAAAGGTCCTTGCCGTAGCCGGACTTCTTGAAGCCGCCGTGGGGCATCTCCGCGACCAGCGGGATGTGGGTGTTGATCCAGACGCAGCCGAAGTCGAGGGACTTGGACAGCCGCATCGCGCGGGCGTGGTCCTTCGTCCACACCGAGGAGGCGAGGGCGTAGTCGACGCCGTTGGCCCACTCGATGGCCTGGGTCTCGTCCGTGAACGACTGGACGGTGATGACCGGCCCGAACACCTCGTTCTGGATGATCTCGTCGTCCTGCTTGAGGCCGGAGACGACCGTCGGGGCGTAGAAGTAGCCCTTCTCGCCGACCCGGTGGCCGCCGGACTCCACCTTCGCGTGCGCGGGCAGCCGCTCGATGAAGCCGGTCACCTGCTTGAGCTGGTTGGGGTTGTTCAGCGGCCCGTACAGCACGTCCTCGTCGTCCGGCTGCCCGGTCTTCGTCTCGGCAGCCGCCTTCGCCAGCGCGGCCACGAACTCGTCGTGGATCGACTCCTGGACCAGGACCCGCGTCGCCGCCGTACAGTCCTGCCCGGCGTTGAAGAAGCCCGCGACCGAGATGTCCTCGACGGCCTTGGCGATGTCGGTGTCCTCGAAGACCACGACCGGGGCCTTGCCGCCCAGCTCCAGGTGGACCCGCTTGAGGTCCTTGGACGCGGACTCGGCGACCGACATGCCGGCCCGCACCGAGCCGGTGATGGAGGCCATCGCCGGGATGTGGTGCTCGACCATCGCGCGGCCGGTGTCGCGGTCGCCGCACACCACGTTGAAGACGCCCTTGGGCACGATCGAACCGATGATCTCGGCGATCAGGACGGTGGAGGCGGGGGTGGTGTCCGAGGGCTTGAGGACGACCGTGTTGCCGGCCGCGAGCGCGGGGGCGAACTTCCAGACGGCCATCATCATCGGGTAGTTCCACGGCGCGACCTGCGCGCAGACGCCGATCGGCTCGCGCCGGACGATGGAGGTCAGGCCCTCCATGTACTCGCCGGCCGAGCGGCCCTCCAGCATCCGGGCCGCGCCCGCGAAGAAGCGGATCTGGTCGACCATCGGCGGGATTTCCTCGGAGCGGGTGAGCCCGATCGGCTTGCCGGTGTTCTCCACCTCGGCCGCGATCAGTTCCTCGGCGCGCTCCTCGAACGCGGCGGCGATGTCCAGGAGGTACTTCTGCCGCTTGGCCGGGGTCTCGTCCCGCCAGGCCGGGAAGGCCGCCGCGGCCGCCGTCATCGCGGCGTCCACGTCCGCCGCCCCCGACAGCGGCGCGGTCGCGTACGCCTCCCCCGTCGCCGGGTTGACCACCTCGGTGGTCCGTCCGTCGGCGGCGTCCCGGAACTCACCGTCGATGTAATTGCGCAGACGACGCAGCTCGGTGCTCACTGCCGGCCCTCCAAGTTCGGGTGTCCATTGACTGAGACACCCACAGTAATCCGTGATCCCACGTTTTCAACACCCCCGGTCGCACCGGCGCTGCGAAATCCGCAAGTCTTGGCCACGTAAACAACGAATTTCATCGAAGCGGCCTTGCGGAACGGTCGAGACGTCGTGCACAGTGAAGCCGTGGCCAGTCGCAGCGCAGAACACAGGGACTCCCGCGAGTCCAGGAGCGGGACTCCTCATCTGGATTCCGTCTCCCTCGCCATCATCGAACAGCTCCAGGAGGACGGCCGCCGGCCGTACGCCGCCATCGGCAAGGCCGTCGGCCTCTCCGAGGCGGCCGTGCGTCAGCGCGTCCAGAAGCTGCTCGACCAGGGCGTCATGCAGATCGTCGCCGTCACGGACCCGCTCACCGTGGGTTTCCGCAGGCAGGCGATGGTCGGTGTCACCGTCGAGGGCGATGTCGAGAACGTGGCGGACGCGCTGACGGCCATGCCGGAAGTGGAGTACGTGGTGATGACCGCGGGCTCGTACGACCTCCTCGCCGAGATCGTCTGCGAGGACGACGACCACCTGCTGGACGTCATCAACAAACGCATCCGGGCCCTGCCCGGCGTGCGCTCCACCGAGAGCTTCGTCTATCTGAAGCTCAAGAAGCAGACCTACATGTGGGGAACCCGATAACCGTGAGCAAGGACCTCAGCCGCACCGCGTACGACCACCTGTGGATGCACTTCACCCGCATGTCCTCGTACGAGAACGCGCCCGTTCCCACGATCGTCCGTGGTGAGGGCACCTACATCTACGACGACAAGGGCAAGCGCTACCTCGACGGTCTCGCAGGTCTGTTCGTGGTCCAGGCCGGTCACGGCCGCGCCGAGCTGGCAGAGACGGCGGCCAAGCAGGCGCAGGAACTGGCCTTCTTCCCCATCTGGTCGTACGCCCACCCGAAGGCCGTCGAGCTGGCGGAGCGTCTCGCCCACCACGCGCCCGGCGACCTGAACAAGGTCTTCTTCACCACCGGCGGCGGCGAGGCGGTCGAGACCGCCTGGAAGCTCGCCAAGCAGTACTTCAAGCTCCAGGGCAAGCCCACCAAGTACAAGGTCATCTCCCGCGCGGTCGCTTACCACGGCACCCCGCAGGGCGCCCTGTCGATCACCGGACTCCCCGCCCTGAAGGCCCCGTTCGAGCCGCTCGTCCCGGGCGCGCACAAGGTCCCCAACACCAACATCTACCGCGCCCCGCTCTTCGGCGACGACCCGGAGGCCTTCGGCCGCTGGGCCGCCGACCAGATCGAGCAGCAGATCCTCTTCGAGGGCCCGGAGACGGTCGCGGCCGTGTTCCTGGAGCCGGTGCAGAACGCCGGCGGCTGCTTCCCGCCGCCGCCCGGCTACTTCCAGCGGGTGCGCGAGATCTGCGACCAGTACGACGTGCTGCTCGTGTCGGACGAGGTCATCTGCGCCTTCGGCCGCCTGGGCACGATGTTCGCCTGCGACAAGTTCGACTACGTACCGGACATGATCACCTGCGCCAAGGGCATGACCTCGGGCTACTCCCCGATCGGCGCCTGCATCATCTCCGACCGCCTGGCCGAGCCGTTCTACAAGGGCGACAACACCTTCCTGCACGGTTACACCTTCGGCGGCCACCCGGTCTCCGCGGCGGTCGGCCTCGCCAACCTCGACATCTTCGAGCGCGAGGGCCTCAACCAGCACGTCCTCGACAACGAGGCCAACTTCCTGCAGACCCTGCAGAAGCTGCACGACCTCCCGATCGTCGGCGACGTCCGCGGCAACGGCTTCTTCTACGGCATCGAGCTGGTCAAGGACAAGGCCACCAAGGAGACCTTCACGGACGAGGAGTCGGAGCGCGTGCTCTACGGCTTCGTCTCCAAGAAGCTCTTCGAGTACGGCCTCTACTGCCGTGCCGACGACCGCGGCGACCCGGTCATCCAGCTCTCGCCGCCGCTGATCTCCGACCAGTCGACCTTCGACGAGATCGAGTCGATCGTCCGCCAGGTGCTGACGGAGGCCTGGACCAAGCTCTGACCCTTCCGGAGTCCCGAAGCTCCGATCTTCCTTCTGGATGATCAACACCGGCCCCGGCGCCGCCGTTCGAGTGAGAAACGGCGGCCCGGGGCCGTGTGCTGTCCGGGCTCCCGCCGACCGCTCCTTAGCGTGCCAGTGACCGATCGGCCCTGTCTTCGTTCCCCCGCTTGGGGGATGCGGCACGGGAAAACGGATCTGAACGAGGTGTACGCGCATGGTGGCCCCGCCGGACAACGACGTGCTCTGGGCACGTGCCCTGCACTTCCAGCACCACGACGGAACGCCCGCCCTCGGCGGCGTCTCGCTCGGTGTCCGGGAGGGCGAGATCCTCGCCGTCAGCGGCCCGCGCGGCAGCGGCAAGACGACCCTGCTGAGATGCCTCTCCGGTCTGGAGCGCCCGGGTCGCGGCGAGGTCTGGTTCAACAGCGTGCCCGTGCACACCATGGGCCCGCTCACCCGGGAACGGCTGCGCCGCGACCGCTTCGGCTGGATCGACCCGGCGCCGGTGCTCGTCCCGGAGCTGAACGCCTGGGAGAACGCGGCCCTCCCCCTGATGCTGCGCGGCACCAGCCGCCGTCGCGCCAAGACCGCCGCCCTGGAGTGGCTGGAGCGCCTCGACATCGGCGAGCACGCGCGCAAACGCCCGCACGAACTGCGCCAGGCGGAGCGCCAGCGGGTCTCGATCGCCCGTGCGCTGGCCCCGGCGCCGACGGTCCTGTTCGCCGACGAGCCGACGGCCCCGCTGCACCGCGCGGACCGCGCCCACGTCCTGCGCACGCTCACGACCGCCGCCCGCTCGCACGGCATCACGGTCCTGCTCGCGACCCACGAGGCGGAGACCGCGGCCCTGGCGGACCGCACGGTGTCGCTCCTGGACGGACGCCGGGTGAACACGGTTCACCTTCCCCCGGTCACCGAGGCGGAAGGCCGGGCCGCGTGCTCGCTCTCCGTCTGACCCGCGGCTCGCACCCCGCCGTCCAACTCCGCCGCCTGCTGGTCGCGGTGGCCTCGGCGGGCACGGGCTTCCTGCTGCTGTGCACCCTCGGCTACGCGATGGGCCACCCCGACTCCCCCGCCGCCGCGGCCCTCCGACTGGCCTGGTGCGCGACCCCGCTGGCCGCCACCGTCTACTTCGCGGTCGCCGTCGCCCGCACCGACCCGGCGACGAAACCCCGCCCAGGCCTCTCCGCGATCGGCCTCGGCCCGGGCCGCCTGATGGCCATCTCGGCGACGACGACCGCGCTGGCCTGCGCCCTCGGCTCCATGCTGGCGCTGCTCTTCTTCCTCCACCTGCGCGGCGACCTCACCGGCATGCCCTTCGACGGAGCGGCGGCGGAGTTCCTGGCCTCGGACCAGCCGCTGCCCCTACCGGCCGCGCTGACCCTGCTGTCCCTCGTACCGCTGACCGCGTCCATCGCGGTGGCCCTCGTCCTACGACCCCGGGACATCCGGCCCGCCTCCGAGAAGGGCCCGGCGAGGTCGTACGGCCGCTTCGGCGTGCAGGGCCGCCCGGGCGCGCGCGAGACCTTCGGGGCGTACGGCCGCTTCGGCGCGCGCCTGCGCGGCGATGCCCGCCGTGACGCGACGGAGGACGCCGAGCCCGCCGAGCAGCCCGAGCCCACCACCGCCCCGGACCCGGACCCCTCGCGCCCTCCGGCCCCCCGTGAGGCCCCTCGCGGGCTCCCCTGGGGTGTCGCGGTGCTGGCGGCGGGGCTCGCCGTGGAGGCGTACGCGAACCGGGAGCGGGACGGCGGTGGGCTGTCCCTGCCCGGCGGACTCGCCCATGGACCCGCGAGTGTCCTGGCCGGCTGGGTGCTGACCGCGATCGGGCTGGCGCTGGCAGGACCCGGGCTCACCCACCTGTGCGGCCGGCTGCTCCAGTCCGCCGGCCCGGGCGCGCTGCGGCTGCTCGCCGGGCGGGTGCTGATGGAGGAGGCGTCCCGCATCGGACGTCCGCTGGGCGTGGTCTGCGCGGTGGCGTCCGGCGCGTTCGCGATGACGGCGCTCTACGACCCGAACGCCCCCTCCTTCGGCCCGCTGACCACCCTCGGCGGACTCCTGGTCACCGGCTGCACGGTGGCGACCCTGCTCACCGCGGCCGTGGAGGCCAAGCACGCCCGCGCCGACACCACGGCCGCGCTGCTCCGCCTCGGTGCCCCCGCCACCATGCTGCGCAGCGCGGCGGCCCTGCGCGCGGGCGCGCTGCTCGCGCTGTTCCTCCCGCTGACCCTGTTCGTGGCCGAGCTGGCGGCACTGCCGCTGGCCGGCCGATGAGTTTCGCGCGGACCATCGGTCTACCCACCGAACAGCACGCACCCCGATGGGAGAGACCTCACATGTACCAGCAGATGATCTTCGTGAACCTGGCCACCAACGACGTCGACGCGTCGAAGAAGTTCTTCACGGAGCTGGGCTACACGATCAACCCGCAATTCAGCACGGACGACTGCGCCTGTGTCGTGATCAGCGACACCATCATCGCGATGTTCCTCAGCAAGCAGCGCTACTCCGACTTCACGAAGAAGGAGATCGCGGACTCGACGAAGACCAGCGAGGTGCTGGTCTGTCTGAGCGCCGAGAGCCGCGAGAAGGTCGACGAGCTGGTGAACAAGGCGGTCGCCGCGGGCGGCACCGCCAACGACGACGTCCAGGACCAGGGCTTCATGTACGGCCGTTCCTTCGAGGACCTCGACGGCCACTCCTGGGAGGTCGTGTGGATGGACCCGGCGGCGGTCCAGGGCTGAGGCAGCCGGTGCCTAGCATGGGCGCGTGCAGACGAGCCCGGCCCATGCGGCCCCCCACGACGAACGCGAGATCGAGACGGTCGAGGACTTCGACGCGACCGTCTCGGCTCGCGGCACCCTCGCCGGACACCGCGTCCAGGCCGTCGATCTGACGGACCGTACGCGGGAGTTGCTCACCACGGACACCGCGGGCGCCGTCTTCCTCGGGTGCCCGATGCGCGACGAGGCGGCCGCGAAGATCCGTGCCGACGGCGCCCTGGTCTTCCCGCCCGTCCCGCACCTGCCGTTCGACCCCTATCGCGGCCATCTCTACACGCCCACCGAGCTGTTCGCCTCGCTCGACAAGGGCTACGAGCAGACCCCGGACGCGCTCGCCTACGCCTGGTTCCAGCGGACCAAGGCGGACGGCGACATATACGCCTCGATGCTGCGCGCGATCCACGACGACTCCATCTCCGACGCACTCGACGAACTCCTGCGCGGGGCACGGGTGGTGGGCGTGATGGGCGGCCACGCGATGGCACGCGGGACGGAGGCCTACGCCGGTGCCGCGCGCCTGGGCCGCGAGTTGAGCCGCGCCGGATTCACCGTGGCGACCGGCGGCGGCCCCGGCGCGATGGAGGCCGCGAACCTGGGCGCGTACGCGGCGCCGTACGAGGACGCCATGCTGGAGAAGGCGTGCGAACTCCTCGCCGCCTCGCCGTCGTTCAGCCCCTCGATCACCGACTGGGCCCAGCGCTCCTTCGAGGTCCGCACCCGCTGGCCCAAGGGCAACCACTCGATCGGCATCCCCACCTGGTTCTACGGCCATGAGCCGCCGAACGCCTTCGCCTCGCACATCGCCAAGTACTTCGCCAACGCCACCCGCGAGGACGGCCTGTTGGCCCGCTCGAACGCGGGTGTGGTGTTTCTGCCGGGCGCGGCCGGGACCGTACAGGAGATCTTCGACAACGCGACGCCGAACTACTACGAGTCGCGCGGCGAGCCCACGCCGATGGTTCTGGTGGACCGGGAGCACTGGACGGAACGGCTGCCAACGTGGCCACTGCTGCGTGCACTTGCCCGGGAACGGTCGATGGAGAGCCGTATCGCCCTCGTTGACCGGATCGAGGAGGCTCCCGAGGCGCTGAAACGTCTCGCTGATTAAAGTGCCGGTAAAGGCAACTGCTGTACACCACATTTGCATTGACACTGCTTACGCGAGGCTTATACACCAGTGAGACTCCTGGGGGTGATGGTGCCTCACCTCAACGCTGCCTCATCTCCCCCTAAACCCCCCGCAGTTGCACATCCCGTGAAGGGCAAACGTGTCCATATCTCGACGTTCCGTACGCATCCTCGGTGTCGCGTCCGCCTCGGCCGCTCTCGCGCTGGGATTCGCGGGCAACGCGCTCGCCTGCAGCATCGGTGAATTCTCCGCCGAGGCCACCTGTGACGGCACCAACGGTGTCATCACAGTGACCGACAAGGACGCCTCCGCCACCGAGGCGACCGTCACGGTGTTCCTGGAGAACAACGGCGCCGACGCCAAGCAGATCGGCGAGGCCCAGACGGTCAAGGGCTCCAAAGAGGGCGTCACCATCTCCTTCGCCGAGGACTGGCAGCCGAACGCCACGTACCGCGTGCACGTCACGGCCACCAACGGCCTCAACAAGAACATCTCGCCGAACCTGACCACCCCGTCCAAGGCCTGCCAGACGGAGTCGCCCAGCCCCACCCCGACGGAGGCCTCTCCGACGCCGTCGCAGACCCCCTCCACTCCGGCCGAGTCCGACACCCCGACCCCGTCGGCCACGGAGAGCAGCAGCACCGCCCCCGCGACGACGACGGACAACGCGCCGTCTCCCGCGGCCGGTGACTCGAACCTCGCCGAGACCGGTGCCAACTCCAACACCGGCATGATCGCCGGTATCGCGGGCGCGTTCGTCGTCGTGGGCGGCGGAGCCGTCTACTTCGGCATGCGTCGCCGTGGTGCGACCAACGGCCGCTGATCCACCTGTTGTTGTGGCCCGCCCGGTTCGTGGGGGCGGGCCACACGCATGTCTTCTAGCCGCCGAGTACGACGATCTCGGCCGCGTCGAACTCCACCCCGACCGTGCTCCCGACCTCCGGCGCCTCCCGCAGCGCGCAGGCGGCCTCCAGGCGCGGCGCGTCCTCCGGCTGGAGTTGTACGGCGACATGGGTGCCCCGGAAGGTGCGGGCGGCGACCGTACAGCGCAGGCCCTCGTCGGCGGGGACCAGGCGGACCCCGGCGGGGCGTACGAGGAGCGTGTGCGGGCCCTGGGGGGCGTCCTCGGGGACCGGCACCTTGCCCCAGGGGGTGTCGGCGGCCTCTCCGGCCACGGTCGCCGGGACCACGTTGTCGAAGCCGAGGAAGCGGGCCACGAACTCGTCGGCCGGGTGCTGCCAGACCGCAAGTGGCGTACCGGACTGGGCGATCCGCCCGTCCCGCATCACCACGACCCGGTCGGCCAGCGCGAACGCCTCGCCCTGGTCGTGCGTGACCGCGAGCACGGTCGTGCCCAACACCCCGAACAGCTCACGGAGTTCGACGACCAGCCGCTCCCGCAGTGAGCGGTCGAGCTGGCCGAGCGGTTCGTCGAGCATGAGGAGCCGCGGCCGGGGTGCCAGCGCCCGGGCGAGCGCCACCCGCTGCTGCTCACCGCCGGACAGCCCCGCGACGGCCCGGCGGGCGGCCCCCGGTAGTCCGACCAGGTCGAGCAACTCGCCCACCTGAGCGTCCTGTTGTGCCTTCGACGCCCCGTGCATACGCAGCCCGAAGGAGACGTTGCCGGCCACGTCCCGCTGCGGGAAGAGCTGATGGTCCTGGAACATCAGGCCCACCCCCCGCTTGTGCGCGGGCACCCCGGCCTGGTCGCGTCCGTCGAGCAACACCCGCCCGGAGTCCAGGGGTTGCAGTCCGGCCACCGCCCGCAGCAGCGTCGACTTGCCGCTGCCGCTGGGTCCGAGGACGCACACGATCTCGTGCTCGGCGACCCCGAGATCGACGGCGTCCAGCACAGGCCGGCCACCGAACCGTACGGTCGCGCCCTCAAGGCTCAGCAGCAGCTCCGTCGTCATGCTCGGTGGCATCTAGAACTCCCCCGTCCGGTCGGTGCGCAGCCGCTCAAGGACCAGCAGGGCCACCGCGCACACCAGCATCAGAATCGTCGAAAGGGCCATCGCCTGGCCGTAGTTGAGATCACCGGGCCGCGACAGCAGCCGGGCCACCGCGACCGGCAGGGTCGGGTTGTCGGGCCGGGCGATGAACACGGTCGCCCCGAACTCGCCGAGCGACACCGCGAACGCGAACCCGGCCGCGATCAGCAACGCCCGCCGCACCAGCGGCAGATCGACCTCGCGCCACACCCGCCACGGCGACGCCCCGAGCACGGCCGCCGCCTCCCGCAGCCGCCCGTCCACCGCCCGCAGCACGGGCAGCATGGTCCGTACGACGAAGGGGACGCCGACCAGCGCCTGCGCGAGCGGCACCAGGATCCATGAACTCCGCAGATCCACCGGGGGTTTGTCGAGCGAGATCAGGAACCCGAAGCCGACCGTCACCGCCGACACCCCGAGCGGCAGCATCAGCAGCGCGTCGAAGCCCCGCACCAGCCGCCCGGCATCGCGCCGGGTCAGCGCCGCGGCGGCGAGAGAGCCGATCACCACGGCGATGGCGGTGGCGGCGACGGCGTACTCCAGCGAGTTGCCGATCGCGGCGATCGGCGCGACCAGGAAGGTGCCGCCGTCGTCGTGGGTCAGCGCCCGGTAGTAACCGAAGTCCGGTGTGTCCAGGGACCGTTGCACCAGCACGGCGAGCGGAAGCACGAGCAGCACGAGGACGGAGACGAGGACCCCGGCGAGCAGCGCCCACTGGCCGGCTCCGCGCGGGCGCCGTGCGGTCACCGACGGGTCAACCAGCCGTAGGGCCGTCTCCCGTCGCCGTACCGTCCAGGCGTGGACGGCGAGGATCGCGCCCACCGCGACGAACTGGACGATCGTCAGCACGGCCGCCGTGGAGAGGTCGAAGACCTCCGAGGTCTGGCGGTAGATCTCCACTTCGAGGGTCGAGAAGGTCGGGCCGCCGAGAATCTGGACCACACCGAAGGAGGTGAAGGTGAAGAGGAAGACCATCAGCGCGGCGGCGGCCACGGCGGGCGCGAGCGCGGGCAGCGTCACCTGCCGCCAGGCCCGGAGCCGGGAGGCGCCGAGCATCCGCGCGGCCTCCTCCTGACGCGGGTCGAGCTGGGCCCAGAGGCCGCCCACCGTCCGTACGACGACCGCGTAGTTGAAGAAGACGTGCGCGAGCAGGATGGCCCACACGGTGGTGTCGAGGCGTACGCCCCACAGGTCGTCGAGGAGTCCGCCCCGGCCGACGAGGGCGAGGAACGCCGTACCGACGACGACCGTAGGGAGCACGAAGGGGACCGTCACGACGGCCCGCAGCACATGCCGGCCCGGGAAGTCGAAGCGCGCGAAGACATACGCTCCGGGGAGCGCGATCAGCAGCGTGAGCGCGGTGGAGGCGAGCGCCTGCCAGGTGGTGAACCACAGCACGTGCCGGATGTCCGACTGCGCGAGCACGTCCCCGATGCGGCCCAACTGCCAGGCGCCGTCCACCTTGAGGCCGCGCGCGACGATCGAGGCGACGGGGTAGGCGAAGAACACCGCGAAGAACGCGACGGGCACGGCCATGAGTCCGAGCCGCGTCGCGTTCCCTGTGCGGGTCTTCCGCCGCTGGGCTACTTCAGTACGAGCGAGGTCCACGACTTGACCCACTGGTCCCGGTCGGCGGCGATCTTCGCGGGCGCCATCGTCTCGGGGTCCGGGGCCTGGCGGCCGTACTTCACGAACTCCTGCGGCACCGTGGCGCCTTCGATCACCGGGTAGACGAACATGTTGAGCGGCATGTCCTCCTGGAACTCCTTGGTGAGCAGGAAGTCGATGAAGGCCTTGCCGCCCTTGGTGTTCTTCGCGTTGCTGAGCAGTCCCGCGTACTCGGTCTGCCGGAAGCAGGTGCCGTACGACACCCCGGTGGGCGCGGTGGTCGGCTTCGGGTCGCCGTAGATGACCTCGGCGGGCGGCGAGGAGGCGTACGAGACGACGAGGGGCCGGTCGCCGCCCGCCTTCTTGCCACCGGCCGAACCGGAGAACTCCTGGTCGTAGGCCTGCTCCCAGCCGTCGACGACCTTCACGCCGTTGGCCTTGAGCTTCTTCCAGTACGCCTGCCAGCCGTCGTCGCCGTACTGCGCGGCGCTGCCCAGCAGGAAGCCGAGGCCGGGTGAGGAGGTGGCCGCGTTCTCCGTGACGAGGAGGTTCTTGTACTCCGGCTTGACCAGGTCGGCGAAGGAGGCCGGCGGGGTCAGCTTGTGCTTGCTGAAGTACGCCTTGTCGTAGTTGACGCAGATGTCGCCGGTGTCGATGGGCGTGACCCGGTGCTTGCTCTGGTCGACGCGGTACGCGGACTTGACGAGATCCGCGCCCTTCGCGTCGTAGGACTGGAAGAGGCCGTTGTCGAGGGCGCGGGAGAGCAGGGTGTTGTCGACGCCGAAGAAGACGTCGCCCTGGGGGTTGTCCTTGGTCAGGATCGCCTTGTTGACGGCCTGGCCCGCGTCGCCGTCCTTGAGGACCTTGACCGTGTAGCCGGACTGCTTCTCGAAGTCCTTGAGGACGCTCTTCGAGACGGCCCACGAGTCGTGGCTGACGAGGGTGACGGTCTTGGAGTCGGAGCCACTGCTCCCGTCCGACCCCGAGCCGCACGCGGACAGCGTGACCAGGCCGAGGCCGACGAGGACAGCACAGTACTTCTTGGTGTTCACGGTGATGACCGAACTTCCTACCCAGAATGACCTGGGCGAGGTTCAGAGGGTCTGCGGCCCGATTGCCGCACTCTCAGCGCTGCGCGCTCCCCTGTCGGATATGAAGGTGTACGTACAGGTGGTGCAGGTGAAGGTTACCTCTCGGTGGCGGCGAGCTGACCGCAGGCTCCGTCGATCTCCTGGCCGCGGGTGTCCCGGACGGTGACCGGCACGCCGTGGGCGGCGATGGCCTCGACGAACGCCTTCTCGTCCTCGGGGCGGGAGGCCGTCCACTTGGAGCCCGGCGTCGGGTTCAGCGGGATCAGGTTGACGTGCACCGGCTTGCCCTTGAGGAGTCGGCCGAGCCGGTCACCGCGCCAGGCCTGGTCGTTGATGTCGCGGATCAGCGCGTACTCGATGGACAGCCGGCGTCCGGACTTCGCCGCGTACTCCCAGCCGGCGTCGAGGACCTCGCGCACCTTCCACCGCGTGTTCACGGGGACCAGGGTGTCGCGCAGCTCGTCGTCGGGCGCGTGCAGCGAGATCGCGAGGCGGCACTTGAAGCCCTCGTCGCTGAAGCGGTGGATCGCCGGGACCAGTCCGACGGTCGAGACGGTGATCCCGCGCTGCGAGAGCCCGAGGCCGTCCGGCTCGGGGTCGGTGAGGGCACGGATGGACTGGACGACCCGCTTGTAGTTGGCGAGGGGCTCGCCCATGCCCATGAAGACGATGTTGGACAGCCGCGCGGGACCGCCGGGGATCTCGCCGTCGCGCAGCGCCCGCATGCCGTCCACAATCTGGTGCACGATCTCACCGGTGGAGAGGTTCCGGTCGAGGCCGGCCTGACCCGTCGCGCAGAACGGGCAGTTCATCCCGCACCCCGCCTGCGAGCTGATGCACATGGTCACCCGGTCCGGGTACCGCATCAGCACCGACTCGACGAGCGTCCCGTCGAACAGCCGCCACAGCGTCTTGCGGGTGGTGTCCTGGTCGGTCGACAGATGCCGTACGACGCTCATCAGCTCCGGAAGCAGCGCCTCCTGGAGCTTGGCGCGCGAACCGGCGGGGATGTCGGTCCACTGCTCCGGGTCGTGCGCGAACCGCGCGAAGTAGTGCTGCGAGAGCTGCTTGGCGCGAAACGGCTTCTCCCCGATCGCGGCGACGACTTCCTTGCGCTCGGCAGGCGTGAGATCGGCAAGGTGCCGCGGGGGCTTCTTGGCTCCGCGGGGGGCGACGAATGTGAGTTCTCCGGGCTTAGGCATGGCTGTACCAGTGTCGCAGATCGAATCGTGTGACCTGCGGCCGAAGAGGCGCACGGTGGTCGTTGGCTGTGGGCATCTGTCGTCGTCGGTCACCCTCGGACGGCCCGCAGACGGCCCGGATCAGGTCTCTAGCGGTAGAGGTCAGACCCTCTACCGCTAGAGGTCTCGCTAGCGGCTTACACCCTGTCTGACCAGGGCGCTAGACGATAGAGGCCACACCCATGGAACCTGTAGAAAGCCCCGTACGGCATGGTGTACGACGGCCGCATTGCGAGCCCTAGCAGCGCGGCCCGGCGGGTGCCGTAGCCGCACTAACGTGAGTCGTTAGGCCCGCTAACGTTAGCGGCTCCGATAGCGGTCACTCCTTACATCCGAGCCGCTATCGATAGCGGCAAGGGTCGCTAACGATAGCGACCCTGATAGCGACCAAAACCGCAGGTGACCAGCGTGTTAGCGGTTAGCGACCTGTGCGGGCTGACCCCCAATCGGGCCGTTAGGCACCTCCGAGAGGGGTGCCGCCGAACCGCTATCGGATCGCGCCCGGCCGTCTGTCCGCCGCGATGAAGAGGGAGCGGCCTACGGCCGCACGCCCTTGGGCTCGCTCCGCTCGCGCGCCGCCCGCCGACGAGCCCAGCGAGCGACTGCCCCTTGGAAGGCTCCTGAGGACGGTCTCCAGTCGGGGCAAGAGGAGCACGGCCGCCGTAGCGCGGCAAGGCAGTCCGTAGCGCCACCAAGGGGCGGGTGGCATCCGTGGATGGGCGCCGTCGTGCTCCTCTTGCCCCGACTGGCTCACCAGGGC
Organism: Streptomyces sp. NPDC005492; assembly: GCF_040605995.1. NCBI lineage: Bacteria > Bacillati > Actinomycetota > Actinomycetes > Kitasatosporales > Streptomycetaceae > Streptomyces > Streptomyces sp. NPDC005492. Next base: position 199,580 of record NZ_JBEXDX010000009.1, on the reverse strand, counting down.
TCTTCAGGGGGCAGGCCGCGATTCCCCCTCCTGAAGAGCCGTCCTTCACTCTCTTACTAGAGAGTTGGGGAGAGATAGCGTCCGCAGCGTCCGCCGGATATCGCTTACCCACTCCGACCTGGACTGTTTCTGCGGACGCTAAACAAATCGTTTAGCGTCCGCTAGTGTCCGCAGCGTCCGGACGCGCTCCGCTACTAAGAGCCGGTTTCCGCAGGTCAGAGCCGCTCTTAGCAGAGGCGGGTTGCGGACGCTGCGGACACTAGACACAGGCCGGGAGAGCAGAAGAGACCACCCCCGCGCGGGCGGAGGTGGTCTCTTCAACCCGGGCTGATCACGTGGACGGCGGCTGAAACACCACGTGTTGCAGCCGCTTGTCCGGCGGACTGGCCAGACGGGCGCGATGGCGCCCAACCTCGGCGGCAGTCGTCGCGCGCGAGCGGAGCGAGCTGCCAAAGGTCGCGCGGCCGTAGGCCGCACCTTCTATCCCCCGGGGACTCCTCAGGCGTCACCTGCCGGGGAAGGTGCCGACTGGCTACGCTGGTGTGCACCAGTCAACGAGTGGGGAGCGTGCTGCGCGAATGGCAGAGACCAAGACGGCTCGGGTAGAGCGCACGATCCGTGAGTGGGTCGGAGGGGGGAAGCTCTCGCCCGGTGACAAGGTGCCGTCCGAGCGCACGCTGTCGACGGAACTCGACATCGGCCGCACCGCCTTGCGGCAGGTGCTCGCCCGACTCGTTGCTGAAGGCGTGTTGGAGGTTCACGATCGGAGTTCGTACCGAGTGCCGGCGGGGGCCCCGAGCCAGCGGCGCGTGGGTGCCATGGGCTCGGCAGAGCTAGAGCCGTGGCAGATCCACGGCAAGCGGCCCGTGTACAACAACCCCTGGGTACGGCTTGAGTTGGTCGACGTCGAGCCCCCGGGCGTGAAGCGCTTTGAGCACCATGTGGTGCGGCTACAGCACGTCGCGATCACAGCCGTGCTGGACGACCAAGACCGCGTGCTCATGCTCTGGCGCTATCGCTTCGTGCCGGATCAGTGGGGCTGGGAGCTCCCGGGCGGGATCGTGGACGCGGGCGAGGATGCCCGTACGTGCGCCGCGCGGGAAGTCGAGGAAGAGACAGGTTGGCGCCCTGGCGACCTTGACCACGTCGTCACGTATCAACCCATGGTCGGCATGGTGGACTCACCGCACGAGATCTTCGTAGGGCACAGCGCCGAGCAGGTGGGCGAGCCGAGCGATGCGGAGGAAGCGGGCCGCGTTGAGTGGGTACCGCTCGCGGACATCCCGGACCTGATGGCGCGCGGTCAACTCATGGGCTCTGGCACCCTCGTCGGCCTCCTGCACGTGCTCGCGAGCAGGCAGAAGAACACGTCTACAGCTTCTGCGTGAGCTGATCGATCCTGCGGCGATGCCGCGCCGATCCGGTGCGGCTCGCCAACAGGCGGGCGGTCCGCAAGTGCTCTTGCGCCTGGTCGTATTCGCCGCGCGCAAGGTGCGCTTGGGCAAGGTCGCAGCGGAGACCGGATTCCGCACGGACGAACGTGGAATCGAGTGAGTCAAGCGCCTGGTAGAGGCTGCCCACCGCGTCGTCGTCCCCAAGCATCGCAAGGGCATTGCCACGCCAGCGGGCCAGGTGCGAGCCGTTCAGGAAGATGCTCAGCATGTCTGGGTCCCTGGCTTCATCGCCGGGCGGCAGCACAGACCCTGCCATGTCCAGCGCGCGGCGGCAGTCGTCGGCCAGTTCGGGCCCGGCCTTGGCGCACAGCTCTGCCTCGGCCGCGTACAGCCACGCCTGAAGGCGGGGTGACATGTGGCCGTCCGCTGCCCTACGAGCGTCGCGTACGAGCGCCACGGCAAGTTCCGGCCGCCCTGCCTCACTGAGCACGTAGGCCTGTTCCGCCATGGCGTACGCCAAGTACATGGGCTCTCCGGCTTCCTGAGCCGCACGCTTGCCCAACTCGTAGTTCCGCCAAGCTCGTTCGACGGCCCCCGCATCCAGAGCCTGCCAGGCCGCGAGCGTCGCGGCGGCAGAGAGCGCCTGAGCAACCGGCCGGCGGGTGTCGGGAAGGACCGCGAACGTGAGCGCGTCTTCGAGGCGGGCCAGGTGGCCCGTCATCTGGTCGACGAGAGCGGCGGCCCCCATCTGCCTGTCCATCGTGCGGAACAGCTCAGTCTGATCCATAAAGGTCTTCACCATGCTCAGGCCGACACTCCCAGCCGAATCGATTCGGCTGATCAGTTCGTCGTAACCGCCCACCAGCGGCGGCCCGGCCACCTGCACCTCCCCGAGCAACTCCCCATCGGTGAGACCGAGGAGAGGTCGGAGGATCGCGGCGAATCTCGCTGAGATCTTGCGCCTGCCGTTCTCCCACTCGGAGACATAGACGCGGAGGCTCGCGGTCGTTGGGACGTCAAGCATGTGCTGCCGGGCGTATCGCTCGACCTCCCGCACCAGACGTTCCTGAGACCAGCCGCGAGCATTTCGAGCGTCCCTCAGCCGTTCACTCACGCATACCGCCCCCAGTCGCTAGGTCGTTCGAACCTCATACCAGGATGCACCAAATCTCGCAGGTCGGAAGGGGTTAACACCACTCTTAACACGCGGGCCATTAGGGCTTGTTGGCTACCGGCACACCCCTTCACGGGCGTTCCCTCGAAGCATGCAGCAACCGCGAATCTCCCAGATTCAGCGCGCACCCTCTTGCATCTGGTGCGCACCAGATGGAGACTACTGGTGCGCACCAGATAGGAACGCGAAAGCGGGCCATGACGCACATACGTCGCCATGGCCCGACACAGCAAGGAGCGGCCACCTACCGCCAAGCAGTCAGCCGCTCCCCGACCCTCGAAGGGGTACATCCATGATGCCTGTACTCGCTGGTTCCCCGCTCGCATCCGAGGCAGCGACTGCCGAACGGCCCGTGTGGGCTCAGCAGATCCTCGCCGCGCGTCAGGTCCGTCAGTGGTCGCAGGGCGACGCGGTCCGTGAGCTGCGGAAGCTGTCGGCTGAGCCGCTGCCGGATGACGAGACGATGGTCCGGCAGTGGAAGCGGTGGGAGTCCGGCAAGACGATGCCGGGCGCCTTCTACAAGCCGCTGATCGCGAACCTGTTCGGCGCGTCCGTGCTCGGTCTCTTCCCCGAGGTGACCGGGGTTCCGGCCGAGCCGGTCTCTGCGCCGCGTCTGCGGACGCAGGTCGACCTGTTCGGCGGTCCCGAGCCGCAGGACTGGCAGACGCGGGTTGAGATCCGCCTTGCCGTGCATCCGACCGCCGATGAGCTGATGGGCCTGGTCGTCTTCGCCGGAACGGGCGTGCTCACCCCCGACGAGCTGGACGACGACGCCGCGGTGACCGAGACCGTGCGCTTCGCCCTGGCCTACGGCGGTGCGGGCGAGGTGGCCACGTGGGCGCAGCGCATCCGCGAGATGTTCGCCAACCCGGCCACGGGCCCCGAACTGCCCGCCGGGTACCTGCCCAAGCTGCGCCGCACGATCGCGCGGATCTTCGGGGTGGTCGCGTGACCAGCACCCTGGACGCCCTGTATGCGCAGGTGCCGCCTGCCCCGATGCCGGTCGTCTCCCTCGCGGAGATCGACCGGCGCCGGGAAGGCGAGGACTTCCCCACCATCCCCGTGGCCGGGCTGGAACTGACCCCGAACGAGGTCGCCGCCGCGCTGTTCGAGACCGGCGCCGACAACCTGGCGCTTCCGGTGCCGAGCAATGACGCCCTGTACGCCGCGCTGACGGCCGCTGTGAACACGCTCGGTCCGGCCGGGATCGCAGAGGTGACCGACACCTTCGAGAGCCTGGACGCCGACCCTGTGGAGTGGCCTGAGGTGGCCGCGTGCCGCCGCTTCGCCTACCGGCTGGCCCTGTCGTTCTGGTACGAGGGCGCCCGCTCACGGCCGATGACGGCCGGGGAGGTCGGCGTGGCCGTCTACCTGTCCAGCCTGGACCGCTACCGCATGGACGACTTCCGCCAACTCCCCGGCCGCAAGCTGCTGTTGGCCCGCGCCATCCATGAGGGCGTCACGGCCGTGCCGACCGAGACCCTGATCCGGCTCGGCAAGGTGATGGCCGGGGAGTTGGGCAGCGTCGACCGCGACCGCGATCGGGAGTGGCTGTACAAGCAGGCGCTGCCCAACTACCTCCGTCGGCTCTTCGCCTTCAACCTGGTGCAGTGGAACCGGGAGCAGCCCGCGCCGCTCATCGTGCGCCTGGACTCCGGGGGTTACCTGGTCGGGCTGACCCCGCCGGCCGGACCTGACGGCACGTGGCAGCGGCCGGTACGGGCGGAGTGGTAGCCGTGACGCACAAGTGCATGCTCAACTCCACCCGCCGCCGCGTCCGCAAGGAGCAGCTCGCCCGCCGTCACGGGCAGCGGTGCGCCTACTGCCGCCGCCCGTTCGCGGACCTGAGTGAGGCCACCCTCGACCACGTGGCGCCCCTCTCGCTGTGGCGCACCTGGTCGGCCCCCGCCCTGGTACTGGCGTGCGCCCCGTGCAACAACGCCAAGGCCGACCGGTTGCCGCTGTCAATCGCGCTGCTTCTCACGCAGTCGGCCGACCCGAGTAGGTCGACTCCCGGCCCGATCGACTGGCGCTTGCTGGCCCGACTCGCGCACGCCAATCAGTCGGCCTTCGAGGCGGTGTGGTCGCCCGACCCGATCGCTTCACGGTCTACCCCTGACCTGCGTGACGAGCCGCGTCACACCCGACGTCACACGCCCTGTCGCGCGGCCGACCGGCACCCGTCGATCCGACCCGACTGCCTGCGCGCTCCCCGCCCCGTGCGGTCGTGCGTGGGCCCGAGTGGAGAGGCGGTGTTCGCGTGACGAGCACCCGATCCGACCGCCCTGTCAACGGCCATGCCCACCCCGGCAAGAGTCGGGCGGCAGTCGACCCGACCAAGACGGCGCCGCGCCGACCCGAGCACGGCGACAGTGGGGGCAAGCCCCCGGCCGCTGCCGCGCGGATCGTGGCCATGGCGCGCGAGCAGTACCGGTTCGTCACGTCGCCGGACAGCCGCCCCTACGCGGTCGCCCTGGACGGCCCCAACACCGCGCTCCCGCTGCGGAACAAGGGCGGCCTGCGCCAGCGGCTGGCCCGGCAGTTCGCGGACGCCTACCCGGGCGAGGTCGCCTCACAGTCCGCCCTCGCGGACGCGATGACCGTCCTGGAAGGCCTCGCGGAAGACACCGACCCCGTACCCGTGCACCTGCGGGTGGGGCGCGCTGAGGACGGCGCGGTCGTGGTCGACCTCGGCAGCACCGACGGCCGCGCGGTCGTCGTCACCGGTACCGGCTGGAACGTCGTCGACCGGGCCCCGGTGCTCTTCCGCCGCTCCGGAGCCATGGCCCCGATGCCCCCGCCCGTACTGGACGGCGACGGACTGGCCAAGCTGCACGCCCTGCTCAACATGGACACCCCCACCTTCCACCAGTTGGTGGCGTGGCTGGTCGCGGCCTGGATTCCCGACATCCCGCACCCGGCACTCGTGTGCAAGGGCGAGCAGGGCACGGGCAAGTCCAAGGCGGCACAACTGTTCATCAACCTCGTCGACCCGTCCCCGGCAGCCAAGCGCAGCCAGCCGCGCGACCCGAAGGCCTGGAACACGCAGGCCTTCGCGTCATGGGCGCTGTGCCTGGACAACGTCAGCACGATCCCGCCGTGGCTGTCCGACACCCTGTGCAAGGCCGTGACGGGTGACGGAGTCGTCGACCGGGCCCTGTACACCGATGACGACGTGGTGGTGCTCACCTTCCGGCGCGTGCTCGCGCTGACCACGATCGACGCGGGAGCTCTCGCGGGCGACCTCGCCGAACGCGTCCTCTTGCTCGACTTGCAGCTCATCGACGACGACCGGCGCCGCTCCGAAGAGGAGTTGGACGCCACCTTCGCGGCCGTACGGCCCGCCGTGCTCGGGGCCCTGTTCGACGTGCTGGCCTGCGTCCTCGCGGTCCTGCCGTCGGTGCGACTGGACACGATGCCGCGCATGGCGGACTTCGCCCGCGTCCTCGCCGCGATCGACGAAACCCAGGGCTGGAACACCCTGGGCGACTACCTCGCGACCTCGGCGAACGTCGCCACCGACGCGATGGAAGGCGACCCGTTCGCCATGGCCATTGCCCACCTGGTCGAACAGGCAGGCACCTGGCAGGGCACCGCCGGGGAGTTGCTCGAAGCGCTGCCCGCGCCATTCGTCCGGCCGCCGAACTGGCCCAAGGACGCCACCCGCGCCAGCGGACGCGTCAAGCGCCTCGCCCCGTTGCTGCGGTCCATCGGGATCACCGTGGACGACACGCAGCGTAGCCGCGACCGTCACCGCCACCGCCTCATCACGCTGGCCCGCGCGGCACCCGAGGAGGAAACAGCGTCCACACCCGAACAGGGCCCGCTGTGGCCGGAGGTGACCCCGCTCGGGGAGGGCAGAACCCCGCCTGAACAGCCCTGACGTAGCCGGAATACCAGCCGGGCCGGGCCGCACACCAGCGGCCCGGACACGTCGAAGCTGCGGACGCTAGAGCCGTCCAGCGTCCACAGCGTCCGCACTAGCGTCCACACCCATCACTAGCTCTGGCCTGCGGTAACGCAGCCGTGCGGACGCTAGGGCGCTGCGGACGCTGCGATACACCAACTCTCTAGGACGGCGACCGGCACCACTTCCACGCACCCCGCCACGGACACGAGGAGTCACCAAAGCCATGGCCACCACCGACGAACCGGCCGACCCGCGCGTCGCCCTGCGCGGCGGACTGCCGGACCGCTACCTCACTCCGGAAGACCTGGTCACGATGTTCAGCCTCCCGAGCGTGGAGACCGTCTACCAGTGGCGCCGCAAGCGGATCGGCCCGACCGGCTTCCGCGTCGGCCGCTACCTCCGCTTCAACCCGGCCGCCGTTCGAGCGTGGGAGGCCGAACGGACGGCCCTCGAAGACGCGGCCTGACGGGTGCTAGGTCTAGCAGCCTCCGTTGCTAGACCTAGCACCCGGCTAGCAGCCGAAACCGCCCCCGGCCTGCGGCCTAGCACCTAGCAACCCCCTTCCGCGGAACCGTCATCCGACCCGGATACGCGCCCGGCGAGGTCGCCTCCCGTTGCTAGAAGTCCGGCCGCCAGCGCAGGGAGGCACAGCCCGCCGGCCAAGGGAGGCAGGGAGAACTCCCTCACCGCCTCCCTGGCCCGCCTCCCTCTACCTGATCAGCGCAGACGCCCCCTCAGGGAGGCAGGGAGGCACGCCCCCAGCGCCCCCGAAAACCCCTCCCAAAGCCGCCTGACAGCCCCTGTCTCAGCCTCCCTGAGACCCCGCCCGAAGGTGCTACCGGTAGTAGCCCCGCCCGCTACCGGTAGCAACCCCGCTAGCACCCCAAACCCCCAGTGATCAGGCCCGTAGCGAGTAACGGGCACGGCCCAGCACACCCCAAAACCGGCCGGACAGGCGCCCTTTGCCCCTCCCGCGCCCTGCTACCGGCCGCGCACCTCGGCACTCACCCGACAGGAGCCCAACGCCCCATGTCCATCCACCTGGAAGACCGCTGGTACCGGCGCACCCGACCCCAGAGCGACCGCGTCCGCACCGCCCGCTACGGCCAAGCCCCGCGCTACCGCGCCCACTTCATCGACGGCAACGGCACCCGCAAGACCAAGAAGTTCCACGGCCGCCGCGACGCAGAGCGCTGGCTCGTCAAGACCGAAGTAGCCCACCTCCTGAAGGAAGACGCCTGACCATGGCTGGCCACATCCAAGACCGCTGGTACAAGACCGAAACCGACGCCAACGGCAAGACCACCCGCGTCAAGACCGAGCGCTACGGGACTGGCCTGCGCTACCGCGCCCGGTACATCGGCCCCGACGGAACCGAGAAGTCCAAGAGCTTCCCCGATCGGCAGAAGCGCCTCGCCGAGAAGTGGCTCACCGATATCGCGTCCGACATGTCACGCGGCAACTACGTCGACCCGAAAGCCGCCCGGATCACCTTCAAGACTTACGCCGAGAAGTGGCTCAAGACCCACAGCGCGGATCTGTCGAGTCAGATCGTGGCCGAACAGAGGTTGCGCCTCCATGCTCTCCCGGTGCTCGGTTCCCGACCGCTGGACTCGTTCCGCCCGGAGCACATCCGCGAACTCGTGAGCGCGCTGGAAGCGAACCCCGCCGTCAGCGGCTCGTACGCGCGGAATATCTACGGCGACGTACGAGGCGTTCTCAGCGCGGCCGTTGACGACGGCCTGTTGCCGCGTAACCCGTGCGCCGCGAAGTCCGTGCGCCCACCGGCGGCTGAGCAACGCCGGGTTGTGCCGTGGCTGCCTACACAGGTTCACGCTGTCCGCAGGGCACTCCCCGAGCGCTACCAGGCCATGGTGGACCTGGGCGCAGGATGCGGGCTCCGTCAGGGCGAGATCGTCGGGCTCGCTGAGGACGCACTGGACTTCGACGGTGCCAACCTGCGGGTGGTCCGGCAGGTGAAGCTCATCCGAGGGAAGGCCGTGTTCGCCCCACCCAAGTGCAACAAGGAACGGGACGTGCCGTTGCCCGCGTCGGTGGCTGAGGCCATACGCGCCCATATGGACGCGTACAAGCCAGTTGAGATCACATTGCCTTGGCGGAAGCCGGACGGGCCAAAGGTCTCAGCTCGCCTCTTGTTCACGAACACCGCGAACTGGTTGGTCTGGCGCAGCAACTTCAACATCCAGGAGTGGAAGCCTGCGCTCGCGGCGGCCGGACTGATCACTGAAGCCGGGGAAGACGGCAAGTACGAGTCCGCCCGCGAGCACGGCATGCACGCGCTGAGGCACTTCTACGCGTCCGTGTTGCTGGACGCCGGAGAGAGCATCAAGGCCGTCAGCCAGTACCTGGGGCACTCCGATCCGGGGCTGACTCTGCGTGTGTACGCACACCTGATGCCAACGAGTCAGCAGCGCACGCGAGCCGCCGTAGACGCAGTCATACGTGGTTGGTGATTGACACTCACAGTTGCGCGGGTCAGGCGATTCATGCGCCTGACCCGTCTTATTCGGTTGACTCACTCCCGCCTTCTTCGTCTGACTCCTCTCCTTCGTCTGACTCTTCCTGAGCCCTGCGGATAGCTGCATCGAACTGCTTGACCGCATATGCACAGCAACGGTCTTGACGTAAAACACGATCTAAAGTTCGCCCGGCTTCGGGATCAAGCTTGTGAAGCAATGACATCGTCCACACTGCAAGATCTCCTGTCATTTCTGCGATGAACTCTGCCGCAGCCTCAGGGGGTAGTGCAGTCAAGGCATAGACACACAAAGCCCCAGTTTCGGGAGAGGCTCGCATCTTCTGTAACAGCTCTTTACACCTAGATTCCGTATTGGCGGCCGCTGCCCTTAGGTCTCTGAATTCACCCAAGTCCGCATTTGGCTCCAGCGCTAGCACATACGATGCAAGCGTCTCCCATCGGGGGACATGACTCCCTACGAGGATCCGGTGGATTGTGGTACTGCCAATCGGAATTCCCGCCCTCCTGGCAACCACGCGAGCGGCAATCTTCTTCAGTGGCGGCCGACCCTGAGCCTCATATAGGTCATACGTGCGATTGAACAATTGCCCGATTGTGCCAGCTGGATAGTCAGGCCTAGACACTCGTCCCCCTGCTTAAGCGTCACCACACCAAGCGTGGCCAGCTACTACTTGCGACTTTCAGTATGGGCACCTCCATAGCCAACCGCAAGACACTAAGAGCATTGGCTCCGACAGCAGAAGGCTACTGCCAATCGATCATCTCCCGCATTTTCCATTTCGTTCCATGCGTTCCCTCTCGTTCCATGCGGGTTGGCCTGCCCCGCGCCGGCTCATAGTCGTAACAAGGGCTGATGGTAATCACCGACTGTCGGTTGCCGTGATCCGAAATGCGCGACGAGAGGGTGGCGTGAGTGGCTGTGAAGGCAGGGCGACGAGAGGGCACGGGAGCTCCCGCCAGCAGGTGGGATGCGCAAGCGTCGACAAGCAACGTGCCAAAGAGTGGAACATTGGTTCTGGTGGCGGGTGTACCCGCGAGTACAATCGTTGCCGTTTTTGAGCTCACCGGCAACACTACTTTGGCGCTCTGCGCTGCAAGTTTCGCAACGGCCATCGTGATCGTCCTCGGCGTCTTTCTAACGTCCCAGGAGAGCCTCCAGGTAGGCATCAGGCACTGGCCGAGGATTATGCGGATCTACTACCAAGGACGTGCCCTTAAGAAGACTACGGCGGCAGCCGTCGCCGGGCCGTCTTACAGTGCTGCCGTCGCGGAAGGTAAGCGCAGGGACGCAAGGCTGTACAGCGCGGACAGGGCTCGCGCGGTCGACTCTCTCCCCTGAGGCACCCACACCCCCAAAGCCGCCCGGCGGCCCAGAGACGGCCCACCAACTCGAAACCGGCCCCCTATCCGTGCCATACGCGCTGGTAGGGGGACTATTGCTGCCTGCTCACTGCCAGTTCTCCGGGCTTAGGCATGGCTGTACCAGTGTCGCAGATCGTTTACGGTGATCCGTTTCAGCCGGTGGGCGCCAGGTCAGCCGGTGTATTCCAGGTGTTCCCTCAGGAGCTTCTCGTTGTGGGGCAACTCGCGGCGGACCTGGGGGCGGACGACGAGCGGCAGCAGGACCTTGCCGATGCCGTGCCCCTCGAAGTCGAGGTCCATCGTCACGCGGGTACGGCGTCCGTCGTCGACGGGTGTGATCTCGCCATGGAAGTTGCCCCTGACGGGGCCGTCGATCCCCCGCACGGTCCAGGCGCGCGGCGGCTGGAACTCGGTGCACTCCATGGTCATCGCCATGTCGCGGCGCCCAATGTGCCGGGTGACGCGGACCCGGGAGCCGAGTCCGAACGGACGGTCGTCGAGCTGCTCGGCGGAAACCGCGCTCTCCTGCCATTCGGGCATGTGGGACGGGTCGATGACGTACGCCCAGGCTTCCTCGGGACGGCAGTTCACGTCGAACTCTTCATGGAAGGCGGACATGACGCCCTCCTTCGTTCAGGGCGGTCCCCCTTGTGAGGGCTTACACCGAAATCGTACGACCGGGCGCCCCCGTCCTGTACAGGTCAGGGGCGCCCGGAATGCCGTACGGCAGGAGGTTGGACGAACGTCAGGCGGACCCGACGAACAACACCATCAGCAGCCACACCACCGGAGCCGTCGGCAGCAGCGAATCCAGCCGGTCCATGCGGTATCCATGAGCCGCTGCCGCGGCGCGGCGCCGTGACCTCTCACGCCGAACCCACGAACAACACCATCAACAACCACACCACCGGAGCCGTCGGCAGCAGCGAATCCAGCCGGTCCATGATGCCGCCGTGACCCGGCAGCAGCGTGCCCATGTCCTTGATGCCGAGGTCGCGCTTGATCATGGACTCGCCGAGGTCGCCCAGCGTGGCGCTGGCCGCGACCGCGAAGCCCAGGACCAGGCCCTGCCACCAACTGCCGTCGTCGATCAGGAACTGCATGCACAGCGCGCCCGCCACCATCGCGAAGGACACCGCTCCGAGCAGGCCCTCGCGGGTCTTTCCGGGGCTGATGCGCGGGGCGAGCTTGTGGGTGCCGAAACGCCAGCCGACGGCGTAGGCACCCGTGTCGCTGACCACGGTCAGCAGCAGGAACGTCATGACCCGCCAGGCGCCGTCGTCGGCGGTGAGCATCAGGGCGACGAACGTGGCCAGGAACGGCACGTAGAACGCCGCGAAGACGCCCGCCGTGACGTCCTTGAGATAGCCCTCCGGCGGTTCCGTCATCCGCCAGACCAGGACGGCCAGCGCGGTCAGCGCCATCGCCACCCAGGCGCCCTCGGCACCCCGGACATATCCGGCGACGACCATCGCGGCGCCGCCGACCGCGAGCGGCACGAGAGGCGCCTTGATGCCCTTGCGCTCCTGCAGCCGCGAGGTCAGCTCCCACAGACCGACGACGACGGCGACCGCTACCACGCCGACGAACACGGCCTTGACGACGAACAGGGACGCGATGATCACCGCGCCGAGTCCGACCCCGACCCCTATGGCCGCACCGAGGTCCCGGCCCGCGCTCTTCTTCTGCGGGGCGGGCACCGGTGGCGGGGCGTCGGGCATGGGCTCCGGATTCTGCGGCACCGCCCCGTAGGGCTGTGCGTACGGCATGTCGGCGGGCTGCGTCCGCGGCGAGTCGGAGGGCTGCGGCTGCCGTGTGTCGTACGGCGGCTGCCGCGTCTCGTCGCGGAACAAGGGACCGCTCAGCCGAGCGGCCCCCCGATCGTCATCCTGGTGTCCGCCGTATGCGGGCTCGTCGGGCACGATGGGCATGGGGCGAGTCTGCTGCGCCTCAGGCGCATCGTACGTGGGACCCGCCGGGGCAGCCCCCTGGACAGGCCCCTGGTCGGAAGGCCCCCAGTACCCGGCTTGTGGCGGTGCGCCCCAGGAAGAATCGTTCATCAGACCTCAAGCAGCTCCGCTTCCTTGTGCTTGAGGAGCTCGTCCACCTGGGCGACGTACTTCGCCGTGGTGTCGTCGAGTTCCTTCTCGGCGCGACGGCCCTCGTCCTCGCCGATGTCGCCGTCCTTGATCGCCTTGTCGATCGCTTCCTTGGCCTTGCGGCGGATGGAACGGATCGAGATCTTGGAGTCCTCGGCCTTGGTCTTGGCGACCTTGATGTACTCCTTGCGGCGGTCCTGAGTGAGCTCGGGGAACGTCACACGGATGATGTTGCCGTCGTTGCTCGGATTGACGCCGAGGTCCGAGTCCCGGATCGCCTGCTCGATGTTGCGCAGCGCGCTCTTGTCGAACGGGGTCACCACGGCCATGCGCGGTTCCGGCACGGAGAACGAGGCCAGTTGGTTGATCGGCGTCAGCGCGCCGTAGTAGTCGGCCACGATCTTGTTGAACATCGCCGGGTGCGCACGGCCGGTGCGGATCGCGGCGAAGTCCTCCTTGGCGACCACGACGGCCTTCTCCATCTTCTCCTCGGCTTCAAGGAGGGTCTCTTCGATCACCACTTGCTCCTGCGTGTCTTGAGTAGGCCCGGCTGCTGTGCTGTGTCGGCGTCGGCGGCCGGCTGCGTCGCGTCTTCTTCCTGCACGGTTCCCGACCGGCAGGACATTGTCCATCCCCCGGTCAGGGTCATCAGCCCTGGCTGCCTTGGTCACCCACAAGCGTGCCGATCTTCTCACCCTTGACGGCGCGAGCGATATTGCCCTCCGCCAGAAGCTCGAAGACCAGGATCGGAAGCTTGTTGTCGCGGCACAGGGTGATGGCTGTCATGTCCGCGACCTTGAGGTCCTGGGTGATGACCTCGCCGTAGCTGAGCGCGTCGAACTTGACGGCCTCGGAGTTCGTCTTCGGGTCGGAGTCGTAGACCCCGTCCACGCCGTTCTTGCCCATGAGCAGCGCCTCGGCGTTGATCTCCAGGGCGCGCTGGGCGGCGGTGGTGTCGGTGGAGAAGTACGGCATGCCCATACCGGCGCCGAAGATGACCACGCGGCCCTTCTCCAGGTGGCGCACGGCACGCAGCGGGATGTACGGCTCGGCGACCTGGCCCATGGTGATGGCGGTCTGGACGCGGCTGTCGATGCCCTCCTTCTCCAGGAAGTCCTGGAGGGCGAGGCAGTTCATCACCGTGCCGAGCATGCCCATGTAGTCGGAGCGGGCCCGGTCCATGCCGCGCTGCTGGAGTTCGGCGCCCCGGAAGAAGTTGCCGCCGCCGATGACGACGGCGACCTCCGCGCCGTCCCGTACGACGGCCGCGATCTCACGGGCGATCTTGTGCACCACGTCGGGGTCGACGCCCAGGCCCCCGCCACCGGAGAAGGCCTCTCCGGACAGCTTCAGCATGAACCGGCCGCGTACCTTGCCGTCGTCGCTCTTCTGGGGCTTGGTGGTCATGACGTTCTCGCCTCTTTTACGTGGTCGCACACACGAAGAAGGCCACTGCCGGTGGGGTGTCGTTCGCAACCCATGCTCGGCAATGGCCTCCTCGTCAGATCTGCTGTCGTCCGTCAGCCGTAGACAACCGCATACGACCTTATAGGGGTCGCGCGCCCGTCGCGGTACGGACTCAGATGCCGACCTTGATGCGCGTGAAGCGCTTCAGGGCGACACCCGCCTCGTCCAGAACCTTCTGGACGGACTTCTTGGGGTCGAGCGCGTACGGCTGGCCGAGCAGCGTCGCGTCCTTGAAGAAGCCGTTGACACGACCCTCGACGATCTTGGAGATCGCGGCCTCGGGCTTGCCCTCGGCGCGGGTGGTCTCCTCGGCGATACGGCGCTCGGACTCGACGACCTCGGCCGGCACGTCCTCCTTGGCCAGGTACTTCGGCGCGAAGGCGGCGATGTGCTGGGCGACGCCGCGGGCGACCTCCGCGTTCGGCTTGTCCAGCTCGACGAGGACACCGATCTGCGGCGGCAGGTCGGGCATCGTGCGGTGCATGTACGCGGAGACGTAGCCGTCGGCGTACTGGGCGAAGCGGTCCAGGACGATCTTCTCGCCGAGGTTCGCGTTGGCCTCGTCCACGAACGCCTGGACCGTCTTGCCGGGCTCGATCTCGGACGCGAGCAGCGCCTCGATGTCGGCCGGGGCGGTCTTGGCGACGTGCTGGGCGATCTGGTTGGCGACGGCCTGGAACTTCTCGCCCTTGGCGACGAAGTCCGTCTCGCACTTCAGCTCGACCAGGACGCCGGAGGTGTTGTCGTCGGCGATGACGGAGACCACGGCGCCGTTCTCGGCGGAACGGCCCTCGCGCTTGGCGACGCCCTTCTGGCCCTTGATACGGAGCGCCTCGACGGCCTTCTCGACGTTGCCGTCGGCCTCGTCCAGCGCCTTCTTGCAGTCCATCATGCCGGCGCCGGTGAGCTCACGGAGCTTCTTGACGTCGGCGGCGGTGTAGTTCGCCATGATCTGTGAATCTCTTCTCGGAGTTCGAAGTCTCGAAGTCGGCGGCGGCCGCGGGTTCAGCGGGCTTCCGCCAAGGATCTACGGGCTACGAAGATCTAGGGGCCCTGAGTGAACGGCGGGTGGCGCGGTCGGCACCACCCGCCGTCACTTCAGCTCAGCCCTTTGGCCCGGAAGGTCAGGCCTGCTCGGCCTCGGCGGCCGGAGCGGCCTCGACCTCGGCGGCAGCTTCGGCGGCGGGGGCCTCGGCAGCGGCCTCCTCGACGGCGACCGGAGCCTCGGCCTGCTCGGCGTCGGCGACCTTCTCGGTCTCGGCGGAGGTCTGGACCTCGGCCTCGGCGGCCGGGGTCTCGTCGGCCTTCTTCTCGCCTTCGAGCAGGTCGCGCTCCCACGCGGCGAGCGGCTCGCCGGCGGCCTTGTCACCCTTGGCCTCGGCGGCGACGCCGGAGCGGCTGATGAGGCCCTCGGCGACGGCGTCGGCGATCACGCGGGTGAGCAGGGTGACGGAGCGGATCGCGTCGTCGTTGCCCGGGATCTTGTAGTCGACCTCGTCGGGGTCGCAGTTCGTGTCGAGGATGGCGACGACCGGAATGTTGAGCTTCCGGGCCTCACCGACCGCGATGTGCTCCTTCTTGGTGTCCACGATCCAGACGGCGCTGGGAACCTTGGACATCTCGCGGATACCACCGAGGGTCTTCTCCAGCTTGGCCTTCTCGCGCGAGAGCACGAGAAGCTCCTTCTTGGTGAGACCGGACGCGGCGACGTCCTCGAAGTCGATCTGCTCCAGCTCCTTGAGGCGCTGCAGACGCTTGTAGACGGTGGAGAAGTTGGTGAGCATGCCGCCCAGCCAGCGCTGGTTGACGTAGGGCATGCCGACGCGGGTGGCCTGCTCGGCGATGGCCTCCTGCGCCTGCTTCTTCGTGCCGACGAACATGACCGTGCCGCCGTGGGCGACGGTCTCCTTGACGAACTCGTAGGCGCGGTCGATGTACGACAGCGACTGGAGCAGGTCGATGATGTAGATGCCGTTGCGCTCGGTGAAGATGAAGCGCTTCATCTTCGGGTTCCAGCGACGGGTCTGGTGACCGAAGTGGACGCCGCTTTCCAGCAGCTCCCGCATCGTGACGACGGCCATGGCCGTTCTCCTTGATTTTCTCGGTTGTGCCGCGGGTGCCGGGACGGCACTCGCGCCTGACGCCCACGTGCGCGTGCCCAGAGGACCGAGGTGCGCTGACACGGGTCTGTGATGACCAGTTGTCGGGGCGTGCGAAGTCGACCCGGTGACCCGGATCGCCAAAGGAAGTGTACGGGACCCGCGAGGTACCGGGTGACGCCGTTGTCCACAGGCACCCGACGGTCCACAGGTCCAAGCCATGATCGGCGTCGGTACGGCACGGTTTGTGCATGCGAACGCGACGACGTGAACGACCCGTGCGGGCGGCCCTGGTATCAGTCCTGGGCCTGCTGCTGACCCTGCTGACCTGCGCGGCCCGGGCGGACGACAGCCCTCCGCCCGCACCCGGCGTCCCGCCCCCACCCGTACCGGCCGTGGCCCGCGCCTGGCCCGTCGGTTCCCACCCCTTGGTCCTACGGGGCTGGGAGCCCCCGGCGACGCGCTACGCCCGGGGCCACCGCGGCGTGGACCTCGCGACCCCGGCCGGCGCTCCCGTGCGTGCGGTGGCGGCGGGCCGGGTCTCCTTCGCGGGCCGGGTGGCGGGCAAGGGAGTGGTGTCGGTCGAGCTGACCGGCACGGACCTGCGCACGACCTACGAACCGGTGAGCGCGTCGGTGAAGAAGGGGGACGAGGTGGAGCCGGGCGAGGTGGTGGGGACCGTGGAACTCACGGGCTCCCACTGCGCGACTTCGTGCGTGCACTGGGGCCTGTTGAGAGGGGAGCTGTATCTGGACCCGCTGGCCCTGCTGCCGCCGTGGCTGCTGAACAGGGGCCCGTCCCGCCTGTTGCCCGTACTGACAGCGCCCAGCTAAGAGGGGCGACCAGCCCACCTACCCCCGCACACCCCGCAGAGCCATACTCACCGCGGCCTCGGTGATCACCGAAGGATCCTCGGCAGCTCCCAGCTCGATCCGCCGCACGGCCGCGTCGACGACCCCCTGGAGCAGCATCGCCGCCAGCCGGGGCTCCGCATGCCCCATCTCCGCCAGCGCCTCGACGATCATCGCCACCAGCCCACCGTGCGCGGCACGGATCTTCTCCCGCGCCCCCGCGTCCAGTTCGCTCGCGGAGATGGCGACCACGGCCCGGTGCCGACGGTCCCCGACCAGGGCCAGCTGCTGCCGTACGTACGCCTCGACCTTGCCCTCGGCCGAGTCCGCGCGCCGCATCGCCGCCGACACGTCCGCCGCCCAGACGGGGAAGTCGACCTCGCAGAGTTCCTCGACGACGGCCGCCCGCGAGCGGAAGTACTCGTACACGGAGGAGCGCGCGAGACCGGTCCGCTCGGCCAGGGCCGGGAAGGTCAGCGCCTCCGTCCCGCCCTCGGACAACAGGGAACGAGCCGCGTCCAGCAGGGCGGCTCGCTGCATCGATCGGTGCTCGGCCACGGAGGCCGCTCGAATCCTTGGCACGTCAACCACTCTACGGACGGTCCACCCCGGACGGGAGTGACTCAGGTCATGCAGGCACGATTCTGCGAGGTCGACAAGGCCGTACGAGCTGTGCTCAACGGCCGAAACTCGCCAGCTTGGCGCGCAGTTGCAACACGGACTTGGTGTGGATCTGGCTGACCCGGCTCTCGGTCACCCCGAGCACATTGCCGATCTCCGCGAGCGTGAGGCCCTCGTAGTAGTACAGCGTGACGACGGTCTTCTCGCGCTCGGGCAAGGTGTTGATCGCCCGCGCAAGGAACCGCCGCAGCTCCCGGCCCTCGGCCACCTCCACCGGGTTGTCGGCGGCGGTGTCCTCCAGGGTGTCCATCAGGCTGAGCCGGTCGCCGCCCTCCCCGCCGGCGTGCAGCAACTCCTCCAGCGCCACCACGTTGGCCAGCGACAACTGGCTGAAGACGGCGTGGAGATCGTCCACCGCGATGCCCATCTCGGCGGCCACCTCACCCTCGCTAGGGGTGCGCCTCAGCCTCGCCTCCAGCGTGGCGTACGCCCGCTCCACGTTCCGCGCCTTCTGCCGCACCGAGCGCGGGATCCAGTCCAGCGCGCGCAGCTCGTCGATCATCGCGCCCCGGATGCGGGTGATCGCGTACGTCTCGAACTTGATCTCCCGCTCGATGTCGAACTTCTCGATCGCGTCGATCAGTCCGAACACCCCCGACGACACGAAGTCCGCCTGCTCCACATTGGGCGGCAGCCCGACGCTCACCCGTCCCGCGACGTACTTCACGAGCGGCGAGTAGTGCAGGATCAACTGCTCGCGCAGCCGCTCGTCCCCCGTCGTCTTGTACGACCGCCAGAGCTCCTCGAGCGTCGAGGGAGCGGGCGGCCGGACGGCGCCACCGTCGCGGGCGGCTGGGGGGATCGCCGCCCGGTCGGACCCGGAGGTGTGCTGGGGCATTCGTCGCCTTGTGCCGTTCTGCTGTGAAGTGCGGTTGCCTGGGTGAGCTGTCGGAGTGATGCCGAGTTGCCGGTCTGTGCCGGAATCCCCGTGAGCGTAGCGTGACTGGAGTGTCGCGGTGCGCGAAGGGCGAGGCCCGGACCGGGCACGGACGCGTCCGACGAGGTGCCGAAGCGGGTGACTACGATCGCTCTGCGTGATCATCGGAATGTGCCAACTGCGGGAATTTCCAAGGGTGTCGGGGTTCCCCCGGACGGCCGAACACGCTCGGTCAGCGGCGCCCCCGATCGGCCCGGACCGAGATCATCGCCTGGCGTGTCAACTTCCAGCCGTCGCTGTGTCGTTCGACGTAACCAAGTGCTCGGAGTTCGTACAGTCTCGCGATCGCGTCGTCCTCCGTGGTCTGCGCGCCGCGCGCGATCTCCCGCGGTGGCGCCGCCCTGTTGCCGGGCAGGGCGGCGAGGACGCGGCGGGCCGCCGGTTCCAACAGGTCGCGCGGGAGCACCGGTCCGCGTCGGTCCGGGGCCAGCTCGCCCATTCCGCCGACCAGTTCGACGACTTCAGCGGCATCGGTCACCAGCACCGCGTCTCCGCGCAGGAGTTCGTGCACTCCGGCGGAGAGTGCGCTGGTGGCCGGGCCGGGCACTCCTATCGTGTGGCGCCCCAGCTTCTGCGCGGCTCGCGCGGTGACGAGGGACCCGCTGCGATAGGCGGCCTCGACGACCACGGTGCCCCTGGTGAGCGCCGCGATCACCCGGTTCCGGAGGATGAACCTGCTCGGCGTCGGATGCTCCCCTGGCGGCAACTCCCCCACCACGAGCCCCTGTTCGGCGATCCTGCTGATCAACTCGGTGTGGCCGCGCGGGTAGGGCCGGTCGACGCCGCAGGCGAGCACGGCGACGGTGGCGCCGCCCGCGCCGAGGGCGCCGCGATGGGCGGCGCCGTCGACTCCGTAGGCGCCGCCGGACACGACCACCCAGCCGAGTTCGGCGAGGCCGGCGGCGAGGGTGGCCGCCATGTGGGCGCCGTACTCGGTGCAGGCGCGGGCGCCGACGACGGCGACCGAGGTGAGCGCCCACGCCCGCAGGCTGGGCAGCCCGCGCACCCACAGTCCGGTGGGCCGCGCGTCCCCGAGGTCGTCGAGTTGGCCGGGCCACTCGGCGTCGCCGGGACACACGAACCGGACCCCTGCATCCCGTGCGACGGCCAGGTCCCGGCCCGGTTCGACCAGTCCGGCCCGTGCGCACAGCCCGGCCCACCGCTTGTCGGTCACCCCGACGAGCTGCGGCCCGCCGTCCCGCAGGCATCGGGCCACTTCCACGGCGCCCAGTTCGCGGATCCACCGGCCGGCCACTTCGTCGCCGGGCTCGACGACCCGGGCGAGGAAGACACGGGCGTGGAACTCCTCGCCCGGGTCCTCGTTCGTGGTCATGTGCGTGGTCATGCGAGTGCCCCGATGACCATGGGGGCTCCTCGTGGAACGCCGGTGCGCAGTTGCAGGGCGAGGGCCACGTCCATCGCGTCCGGCCGGTCATGGCCCTTGAGGTCCGCGACCGTCCAGGCCACGCGCAGGACGCGGTCGATGCCCCGGGCGGTCAGCATGCCCCGCTCCAGACTGCGCTCGGCCTCGTCCATCGCCCCGCGCACGGCCTGCCAACGGCTGCGCAGCTCACGACCGGGCACTTCGCTATTGGTCTGCCACGGGGTGCCCGCGAGACGGGCCCGCGCCCGCTCCCTGGCCGCCCGCACGCGGTCCGCGACCGTCGCGGTGGACTCGCCCCGGGCGCCGCGCTCGGTGAGTTCGGCACGCGTGACCCGGTCCACCTCCACCCGCAGGTCCACCCGGTCGAGCAGCGGCCCGGAGAGCCTGGCCTGGTACCGGCGGATCGTCATCGGCGGGCACTCGCAGAAGTCGTCGGTCTGCGAGAAGCGGCCGCACGGACAGGGATTGGCCGCGAGCACCATCTGAAAGCGCGCCGGGAACCGCACGACCCCGGCACTGCGCGCGATCACGACATGCCCCGCCTCCAGTGGCTGCCGTAGGGCGTCCAGTGCCTGGCTGTTGAACTCGGGTGTCTCGTCCAGAAAGAGAATTCCGCGATGCGACAACGAGACCGCGCCGGGCCGCGCGATCCCGGGCCCGCCGCCGACCAGGGCCTGCATCGTGGCCGAGTGGTGCGGGGCGCAGTAGGGGGCGACGTCGATCAGGGGTTTGCCCGGGGGCAGCAGGCCCGCCACCGAGTGCACCGCCGTGACCTCCAGCGAGTCCTGCCTGCTGAGCCGGGGCAGGATCGCGGGCAGCCGCTCGGCCAGCATGGTCTTGCCCGCACCGGGCGGACCTTCGAGGAAGAGGTGGTGTCCGCCGGCCGCGGAGACCTCCACCGCGGTGCGCGCCGAGAGCTGCCCGACGACGTCCGCGAGGTCGTGCCCCGGGTCGTGGTGTGCCGCTCCCACACTGTGCATGCCGGTGGCCGCGCCGGTGCCCGGCACACGCAGACCGGCGAGGAGCGGATCCGGGCGGCTCAGGTCGTCCGGTTCCTCGTCGGGGACCGGCTCGTCCGCGAGTACCGCGATCAGTTGCCGCAGGCTGCGGACGCCCAGCACGGACACCCCGGGTACGAGGGACGCCTCGGCGGCGGCGCACTCGGGCACCACCACCTGCTCGTACCCCGCGTCCGCCGCCGCCAGTACCGCCGGCAGGATGCCCCGGACCGGGCGCACCCGGCCGTCCAGTCCCAGCTCCCCGATCATCACGATGTCGGCGAGCACCCGGGGATCGATCCGCTCGGCGGCGCCGAGCACGGCCGCCGCCACGGCCAGGTCGAAGCCGCTGCCGCTCTTCGGCACCGATGCCGGGCTCAGGCCCACCGTCAGTTTCTTCTGCGGCCAGGCGCTGCCCGAGTTGACCACGGCGGCCCGCACTCGGTCCTTGCTCTCCGTCAGGCTCTTGTCGGGCAGTCCCACCAGAGTGAACGCGGCGACGCCGGGTTCGAGGTCGGCCTGGACCTCGACCACTACGCCCTCGACGCCCACCAGCGCCACCGAACACGTACGAGCGAAGCCCATCTCAGGCCACCCCCCGCGCGTGCTCGACGACGGGTGCGCCGCGGCCGGGCAGGAGCACGCCCACCAGGTCGATGCGGACGCCGCCCGGCGGCGCCCCTCCGTGGGCGTGGATCCACCGTCCGGCGAGGCCGCGCAGGCGCTCCGCCTTCTCGGGGGTCAGGGCGGCCATCGGGTGCTGGAAGGCACCGGTCCGCCGTGTCTTGACCTCGCAGACGACCAGGACGTCGCCGTCCCGCGCCACGATGTCGATCTCGCCCGTCCTGCCACAGCGCCAGTTGCGCTCCAGGACCGTCATCCCGGCCTCGACCAGCCGTCGTGCGGCCAGCGTCTCGCCGTACTTGCCGAGTGCACTGCGTGCGTTCATGTCGGCACCACCTCCGCGCCAACCGTGACGCGGAACGGTCCACCAAGTGGATCTTGGTGGACCGTTCAGTGGTTGTGGAGAACTCCGTCACCCGCACGAGCGAAGATCACCCCGCGGAGACCCGCCGTCAGCCGCCCGGCAGTTCCAGATCGCTCTTGTTGAGCTCTTCGATGTTCACGTCCTTGAACGTGAGGACCCGCACCTGTTTCACGAAGCGAGCCGGTCGATACATGTCCCACACCCAGGCATCCGCCATGGACACCTCGAAGAACACCTCACCCTGGACCGAGTGCACCTGCATCTCGTAGTCGTTGGTGAGGTAGAAGCGCCGTTCAGTCTCGATCACGTATTTGAACAGACCGACGACATCGCGGTACTCCCGGTAGAGCTTCAGCTCCATCTCGGTCTCGTACTTTTCGAGGTCCTCGGCGCTCATGGCATGTTCCCCTTCAGCCGTGCTGATCCCACCATTGTGCGCCAGTCCCGTGCGCCCCTAGACGATTTCGGTGTCCAGAGTCACCGGTCCGGCCGGGGGACCTTCGTCGAGCAGCCTGCGGAGCAGCTCGGCGAGTCTGGTCGGATACACCGTCTCATGCGCCCGGTCCAGTTCCCGGCACGTCCACCAACGTGCTCCGGAGACGCTGCGCCGCTCCAGCTCGGTGAGGGCCGTGGCGCCGGGCACGCCGTCGGCCGTGGCGGACGTCCTGGCCAGGTAGTACCGCTCGTCCTGGTCCCAGCGGCGGCCCGCGAACGGGAAGGAACAGGTCCGCGTCCACAGCACCGGGCCGAGCCGGACCTGTGTGATCCCAGTCTCCTCCGCGAGTTCCCGCAGCGCGGCCTCCTCGTGGGTCTCGTCGCCCTCCAGGCCGCCGCCGGGGGTGAACCACCAGTCGTCGGCCGGGTTCTCTGGCTCGTGGCCGTGGAGCAGCAGGATGCGGTCCTTCGGGTCGAGGAGGACGACCCGGGCGACCTTGCGCAGGCCGCCCTCGTAGGAGTCCCGGCCCTCCTCGGTGGCCTCAGCGGGCACCGGCGGGCTCCGGCCGGGGGCGGGAGCGGCGGCCGGCCAGCTTGGCGAGGGGGCCGTAGGCGCCGCCGCCGAGGACGAGCACCGCGCCCGCGACGATCACGGCGAGGATCGTGCGCAGGGGCCCGGGCTGGGAGAGAGTGCCGAGTTCCTCGAAGTTGGTGGGGCGCTCCAGCATGCCCTTCATGGGCCAGACGACGGCGTCCACGCGGGCGCTCACGGCGCTGCTCGCGACGGTGCCGCTGGCGACGTCCGTGAGGTGGGCGCTGGAGTCCAGGGAGCCCTGGCGTTCGTCGCCGAGCAGGAACAGACGGCCCTTGGGGACCTTCACCGCGGGGATCGTCTTGTCCTCGACCGCGCCGCCCTTGAGGTAGGGCTCGTCGATCTGCTTGCCGTTGACGACCAGCTTGCCGTTGGTGCAGCAGGAGACGGTGTCCCCGCCGACGGCGACCACCCGCTTGACCACGGGAGCGTTCGTCACCCAGGTCTTGTCGGTGAAGACCACGACGTCGCCCCGGCGGACCTCGTCACCGTCGACCCGCTGGGCCAGCACCCGGTCGCCCGCGTCGATGGTCGGCGTCATCGAGCTGGTGGGCACGGTGTACGGCCGGTACACCACCGCTCCCCAGCCGAACCCGCCGAGGAACAGCACAAGGCCCAGTGCGACGGCCAGTCCGGACAACCGCTCTCCGGTCCGGCGGCCCACCGGGCCCTTGCCAGTGCCACCGCTGGTACGCGGGGCCGTACGTGTTGCGCTCTCGCCACCCATGGGCGGCACCCTACCCGGCGGTACCGAGGGTGGTCAGCCCTTCCTCCGGGACCTGGGTCACAAGCTCCACAAGGCCTTTACGCGACCTTGGCCGAGCGCCTGCGGCGCCACAGGGCCAGGGGCAGGACACCGACGAGGGCGAGGCCCTCCGGCGCGGCCGTCAGGAGACGGGAGGCCGAGGCCTGGGTGTTGATGCCCGTCTGGTCGAAGGTGTCCGGGATCGGCAGCGTGCCCCAGCGGTTGATGGGCCAGGCCTTGACGATCGCGCGGCCGACGACCTCGTTCACCGGGACCATGCCGTGGTGCTTGTCGGACTGGTTGTAGCGCGAGTCCCGCGAGTTCTGCCGGTGGTCGCCCATCACCCAGATGTCGCCCTTGGGAACCTTGACGGTGAACTGGCCGCCCTGGTCGTCGTTGGTGCACGGGGTGTTGCCGGGGTATACGTACGGCTCGTTCAGCGCCTTGCCGTTGACCATCAGCGGGCCGGTGCCGCTGCAGGAGACGGTGTCGCCGCCGACGCCGATGACCCGCTTGATGAGGTCCTTCTCCTGCGCGGAGGGCATCAGGCCGATCCAACTGAGCACGGTCTGCAGGGCGTTGGGGTTGGCCGTGGGCTCACCCGCCAGCCAGTCGTCCGGGTCGTGGAAGACGACGACCTCGCCGCGCTCGGGCTCGGAACCGAACCACGGGGTGAGCTTGTCGACCAGGACGCGGTCACCCTGCTGGAGAGTGTTCTGCATCGAGTCGGAGGGGATCGAGAACGCCTGCACCAGGAAGGTCTTGATGAGCAGCGCGAGGACGAGCGCGATGACGATCAGGATCGGCAGCTCCTTCCAGAAGGAGCGCGGCTTCTTCGCCTGGGGGGTCGAGTCGCCCGGCCCCTGGCCCTCGGTCCTGGTCTGTGTACCTGACTCCACGCCGTCCTTGCCGTCCTCGTCCGCTCCGGCGTCACTCCCGGAGGTCACGGCGCTGTCCGCGGCCGGGGCGGGTGCTTCCACGGGACGTCCGCGGTGCTCCTCGCCGTCGTGTCCGGACCGTGCGCCAACCGCCACATCCCCCACGCCAACTCCTTACTCCGTGCCGCCGCCCGCGCCATCTTCGACGCAGGCCCACCACTCCCATAACGAGCGGGAGTTCCGCAGGGCTCGGGAGTTGGACCGATCCGTTCGGATCGACCGGGGCAACCCTATGCGACAGTTCGGGAGCGGCGGTCGCCCCTGACACCGAGTTGGAAACCGATGCAAAGGTTTTAGGTTCATTCAGGCTGGTCCAGTGGTCCATGGGCCAGGCGATCATCTTGGCCCGCCCCACCACCAGGCTGAGCGGGACCGTGCCTCCGTAGCTGGTGTTCTGGTGTGCGCGGGAGTCCGCCGAGTTGCCGCGGTGGTCGCCCATCACCCACAGCCGGCCCTTGGGGACGGTGATGTCGAACGCCGTTTCGGACGGTGCGTTCCCGGGATACAGGTAGTCGGCCTCGGTCAGGGGGACGCCGTTGACGGTCACCCGCCCTTGCGCGTCACAGCACTTGACGTGGTCGCCGCCGACGCCGATGACCCGCTTGATGAGGTCCTGCTCGTTGTCGGAGGGCAGCAGGCCGATGAACTGGAGGCCTTCCTTGACCTGCTTGATGACGATGGGGTCGTTCTTCTTGGTGGTCGTCTCGTCCCCCAGCCAGCCGCCCGGGTCGTGGAAGACGACGACGTCGCCGCGCTTGGGCTCGGAACCGAACCACGGGGTGAACTTGTCCACCAGGACGCGGTCGCCGACGCGGATCGTCTCCTCCATGGAGCCCGAGGGGATCACGAACGCCTGGACGAGAAAGGTCTTCAGAACGAGGGCTATGAGAACGGCGACACCGACCAGGAGAGGTATCTCCCGGACCGCGCCGCGCCTGCGCCGCCGCTTGACCTTGCGCTGGAGCTTGCGCCGATCCGCCCGGCTGCGGCCCGCGCCCCCTGCCGGGGCGAGCGCGCCCGCGCGCCGGGAGCCGGTCGGCAGCAGGTTCTCGTTGCCGAAGGAGCCGCCCGGCGTCGCGCCGCGCGGCTTGCCGCGGTTACCCATGGGCGCCGCCGACACTTTTCGCGTCCGGTACGCGCGCGTAGGCCCCGGGCCGGACGAGGTGGGTCCAGTCGCGGGCGGGCCAGACGATCCAGTCGGCTCGCCCGATGACGTCACCAACGGGAATCATGCCTCCGCCCGGGTCGCCCAGGTGGTCCCTGGAGTCGCTTGAGTCGGCGCGGTGGTCGCCCAGGACGAAGAGGGTCCCCTCGGGCACGACCAGGTCGAAAGACACGGTGGACGGAGCGTCCCCGGGGTACAGGAACGCCGACTCGTCGACCGACCGCCCGTTCACCTGGATCCTCCCCTCCTTGTCGCAGCAGACCACGTGGTCTCCCCCCACACCCACAACGCGCTTGATGTAGTCGGCGTCCCCGAAATAGCCAGTGCCATCGAACACAACGATGTCGCCGCGCTGCGGATGGGCACCGAAACGGTACGCCAACTTATTTACGAGAACGCGGTCGCCGATCCTCAATCCGGATTCCATGGATCCGCTGGGAATCTGGAAAGGCTGGAGCAAGAAGGTGTTGAGCAGCAGCAGAAACACCAGACAGACCAGGGCGGTCAGGGTGATCCGGCCACCGGGCAGCCACTCGGCGGCACGCGACACCAACGCGAAACGCGACCGGTCCTCCGGTCCTCCGGTATCCGAGGGGTCCTCGGAGTCGGAAGGGCGGGAGGAGCGGTCGCGCTCCGTCGGCTGTGCTTCGGTGTCCATCGGAGCCAGATGCTATCCGGCCCCGACGAGAACCCCGTACGCGACTAGTTGTCGCGCTTCTCCTTGATCTTCGCGGCCTTGCCGCGCAGGTCACGGAGGTAGTACAGCTTCGCGCGACGGACGTCACCACGGGTCACGAGCTCGATCTTCTCGACGATCGGGGTGTGCACCGGGAAGGTGCGCTCGACGCCGACGGAGAACGAGACCTTGCGGACCGTGAAGGTCTCACGGACACCGGCGCCCTGGCGACGGATGACTACGCCCTTGAACTGCTGCACACGGGAGCGGTTGCCCTCGATGACGCGGACGTGGACGTTGACGGTGTCACCCGGGCGGAAGGCCGGGATGTCGGTGCGCAGCGAGGCGCTGTCGACGGTGTCGAGCAGGTGGGACATTTCGTCTGCTTTCTTCGCTGATGCCACAGGTCACCAACGGGAGCTGGGTTCTGAGAAGGATGCTGTCCGTGTCGGGGCGGGCGTCGTGTCCCCCTGTGGCAGGGGCGCACGCCGGACGACGCACAACAGCGACCTATTCTTCCACGCCGTCCGGCCTGCGCCAAAATCGGCCGTACGGCTCCCCCGCCGGGTCCGGTGCCCAGCCCAGGATCGACAGCATCTCGCGGTCCTTCTTGTCGAAGGCCTTGGGCTCGCAGCGCTCGATCAGGTCGGGCCGGTGGGCGGCCGTGCGCTTCAGCGCCTCGTCGCGCCGCCAGCGGGCGATCTTCCCGTGGTGGCCGCTGAGCAGCACGTCCGGGATCTCCCGGCCGCGCCACTGGGGCGGCTTGGTGTAGATCGGCCCCTCCAGGAGGTTGGCCATCGCCCCGGGCGCGAAGGAGTCGTCGCGGTGCGACTCGGCGTTGCCCAGGACACCCGGCAGCAGCCGTGCCACGGCCTCCGTGACGACCAGGACGGCCGCCTCACCGCCGGCGAGCACGTAGTCGCCGATGGACACCTCGTAGACGGGCATCCGGGTCGCGTACTCGTCGATGACCCGCCGGTCGATGCCCTCGTAGCGGGCGGGTGTGAAGACCAGCCAGGGGCGCTCGGAGAGTTCCACGGCGAGTTCCTGGGTGAACGGCCGGCCGCTGGGGGTGGGCACGATGAGCGCGGGCTCGCCGGAGCCCGTCTCGTAGCCGTCGGCCAGGACGGAGTCCAAGGCCTCCCCCCAGGGCTCGGTCTTCATGACCATGCCGGGGCCGCCGCCGTAGGGGGTGTCGTCGACCGTGTTGTGGCGGTCGTACGTCCAGGAGCGCAGATCATGCACGTGCACATTCAGTTGTCCACGCGCGCGTGCCTTGCCGACCAGGGAGACGTTCAGCGGTTCGAGGTACTCGGGGAAGATCGTGACGACGTCGAGCCTCATCAGGACTCTTCCCGACTGGAAACGATCTCCGCCTGGTCGTCGATCAGTCCGGGCGGCGGGTCGATGACCGCGCGCTGTTCCTCCAGGTCGATCTCGGTGACGATCGACTCGACGAAGGGGATCATCACCTCGCTGCCGTCGGGCCGCTCCACGATGAAGAGGTCCTGGGAGGGCAGGTGCGAGATCTCGGTGATCCGGCCGACCTCGGTGCCGTCCTTGGTGACGACGTCGAGGTCCATGAGCTGGTGGTCGTAGTACTCGTCCTCCTCCTCCGGCAGCTCCTCCGGGTCGATCTCGGCGATCAGGAGGGTGTTGCGCAGGGCCTCGGCGCCGGTGCGGTCGTGCACACCCTCGAAGCGCAGGAGGAGGCGGCCGCTGTGCACCCGGCCGGTCTCGATGGTGAGCGGTCCCGTCGCGGCGGGGTCCGTGGCCAGGACGGCACCGGGCGCGAGCCTGAGCTCCGGTTCGTCGGTGCGTACCTCGACGGTGACCTCGCCCTTGATGCCATGGGCACGGCCGATCCGTGCGACTACCAGTTGCACGTGTCCGAATCTCCTGTGTCATACAGCTCGGGCCGGGGACGGCCAGTGGCCCTCCCCGGCCCGAGCCGGTGTGCGAATTGACGTCAGCGGACGTGGTCCACGTCGACGAGGTCGACGCGGACACCCCGGCCGCCGATGGCGCCCACGACGGTGCGCAGGGCGCGAGCGGTGCGGCCGTTGCGACCGATCACCTTGCCGAGGTCGTCGGGGTGCACCCGGACCTCCAGCACGCGCCCCCGACGCAGGTCGCGCGAGGCGACCTGCACATCGTCAGGGTTGTCGACGATGCCCTTCACGAGGTGCTCAAGAGCCTCCTCAAG
Source organism: Streptomyces sp. NPDC005492 (assembly GCF_040605995.1). Classification (NCBI taxonomy): domain Bacteria; kingdom Bacillati; phylum Actinomycetota; class Actinomycetes; order Kitasatosporales; family Streptomycetaceae; genus Streptomyces; species Streptomyces sp. NPDC005492. The sequence continues at coordinate 170,979 of NZ_JBEXDX010000009.1, read as the reverse complement.
CACGCTCAGGCCTCGGTCGACTCAGACGAAGAGGACTCGGCGGCAGCCTCGTCCTTCTTCTCAGCCTTCTTCTTCTGGGTGATGGCCTCGCCCTTGCCCTGGTCGTCGCCACCGAGGGCGTCGAACACCGGGCGGGCGGCCTTCGGCTCGGCCACGAGCAGCGGAGCCGGGGCCGGCAGGCCCTTGAACTTCTGCCAGTCGCCGGTGAGCTTCAGGATGGCGAGGACGGGCTCGGTCGGCTGCGCGCCGACACCCAGCCAGTACTGCGCGCGGTCGGTGTCGACCTCGATGCGCGAGGGGTTCTGCACCGGGTGGTACAGACCGATCTCCTCGATGGCCCGGCCGTCACGGCGGGTACGGGAGTCGGCGACGACGATGCGGTAGTGAGGCGAACGGATCTTGCCCAGACGCTTCAGCTTGATCTTGACTGCCACGGGAGTGGGTTCTCCTGGATTTGACGTGGTTGGGCACGGCAGATGGCCGCGTGGGGTTGCGGTACCCGAGTGCCCGATGGACGCGTCAGCCGGAGGCGAGAGGGTTCCTGTGCGGCTGTCGAGTACAGCTAGCCATTGTGCCACACGCCGAAGGCCCGCCCGACCGGGCGGACGCTCCCGCCCACGCGGAAGCGACACCCGGCGCCGGGAGGTGACCGGCGCGGGTGTGCGCAACCCGGCCCTGCGGGATGCGGCTGCCACGAGCAGCCGCAGCCTCAGGCCGCTCCGAGGACCTCCGGGATGCGGAAGGGCTTGCCGCAGCCCCCGCACACGATCGGCGCCTGGGCCAGCACCGAAGGGACGACCCGTACGTTACGACCGCAGTCGCACACCGCCTTGACGCGGACGCCCCCACCGGAGGACCCGTGCCGGGCGGCCGGGCCGCGGAAGGTGCGGGAGGTGTCCGCGGAGGTGGCGACGGTGTGGGCCTTCAGCGCGCGCTGGAGGCGTTCCATCGTCGGCCGGTAGCGGCGCTTGGCCTCGGGGTTGAGCTGGACCAGCGAGAAACCGCTGCTGGGGTGCGGTTCGTCGGGGTGGTCCAGGCCCAGCTCCTCGGCGATCGCGAGGAATCTCCGGTTGTGGTAGCGGCCGGCACGGGACGTGTCGCGCACGCCGCGCGCGGCGGCGATGCCATGGACTGCCTCATGGAGCAGTCGCTCGAAGGAGAGCTCGTGTCCGCAGGCGGACGACGACTCTCCGATCAGGGACTCGGGCGCGGCCAGATCGGGCAGCTCGGGGTGGTACCGCTGAATGTCGGCCCACGCCTCTGCCAGCTCTGCGGCGAGAACAGGTGGTGTCTGTGTCGTGCTCACGTAATGACAACGAGCCGGAGTGCCCCAGTGTTCCGATTCCGGGGCATCCCAAATAATTTGCACGTACCCGTCAGTTGCCGCTGATGCGTGGAGACGAGGGCGGGTGCGCTGATCTGCGGAGAAGCCTCACAGCTCATACCAAGCTGGTGCGTAGTTCTCGGTACGACCCGGCGCGTAGACGGTGTCCGCGCGCCGGGGGAGCTGATGTCCGCCGTTGCGCAAGAGGCCTTTCGGTCGCTCTGCCGCCGGAGGGCGCCGCCTCAGTATGCGCGCGCGACGACCGCGACGTTACCGGGTGCCTTGTCGGCGTCCGGTACCGACCCGTCCTCGGCGACCAGACACCGTACGGTCACCGCGTGCTCGGCCAGCTCGGCTTCGCCCTCCTCGCCGAGGGTCGCCCACGGGATGCGTGCCCAGCCGCCGGAGGTCGCGGCCTCGACCGCCTCCGCGACCGTCGACACCTCGGAGGTGCGGGACTCGCGCCGCTCGCGGGACTGCTTCAGCAGCAGCGCCTGATCCTCCTCAAGGACGAGAGGCAGCAGCTCTACGAGGGAGTCGATCGCCACCGGCTCCTTGCCTCCCGGGATCCGGCGGGCCAGCATCGCCGTGCCGTTCTCCAGGTCACGGGGCCCGACCTCGATCCGTACGGGCACGCCCTTGAGCTCCCAGTCGACGGCGCGGCGCCCGAAGGGGATGTCCGTGCGGTCGTCGACCCGGACGCGGACGCCCGCCGCCTTCAGCCGGGCCCCGATCTCGCGGACCTTGGCCAGAACCGCCTCGTCGCCCTTGATCGCGAGGACGACGACCTGGATGTGCGCCAGCCGCGGCGGCACCCGGAGTCCGTCGTCGTCGCCGTGCATCATCACCAGGGCGCCGATCATGCGCGTGGTGGAGCCCCAGGAGGTCTGCCAGACCAGCTCCTGCTTGCCCTCCTTGGACAGGTACTGGGTGTTGAAGGCCTTGGCGAAGTTCTGGCCCAACTCGTGGCTGGTGGCCATCTGGAGGGCCTTGCCGTCGCCCATCATCCCTTCGAGGGTGAGGGTGTTGACCGCGCCCGCGAACCGCTCCTTGACCGTCTTGCGCCCCGGTACGACGTCCATCGCGAGGACGTTGACCATGAAGTCCTCGTAGACCTGGCGGTGGATGTGCGCGGCGAAGTCGCGCGCCTCCTCGTAGGTCGCGTGCGCGGTGTGGCCCTCCTGCCAGAGGAACTCGCTCGTCCGGAGGAAGAGCCGGGGCCGCAGCTCCCAACGGACCACGTTGGCCCACTGGTTGATCAGCAGAGGCAGGTCGCGGTAGCTCTGCACCCACTTCGCGAAGTACTCGTTGATGATCATCTCGGAGGTGGGCCGGACGACCGCGGGCTCCTCGAGTTCCTTGCCGCCGCCGTGGGTGACCACGGCCAGCTCGGGCGCGAAGCCCTCGACGTGGTCGGCCTCGCGGGCGAGGTAGGACTGCGGGATCAGCAGCGGGAAGTAGGCGTTCTCGGTGCCCGTCTCCTTGATCCGGGCGTCCATCTCGGCCTGCATCCGCTCCCAGAGGCCGTACCCGTACGGTCGGATGACCATGGAGCCGCGCACCGGGCCGTTGTCGGCCAGCTCGGCCTTGCTGATCAGATCCTGGTACCAGCGGGGGAAGTCGTCCGCCCGAGGCGTGAGTACGGGTGCCTTGGCCATGGCGAGATCGTACGGCTCCACGTTGCCGCCATGTGAATTCTCGCCACTCCCACAGGGAAGCCACAAGCAGGGCCCCACAACCTCTGGACGCCGTAGCGAGTGCGGAGTTTGCTGGCATACGGGGGAAGTGCGGGCGCACATCACGGGGGCCCCGGAAACGGGCACGGCCACAACTCTCGGCGGATTGGGGCGCTTTCGATGACACCTACGCTCGTGCGGCAGTACCTGCCTCATGCGGGGCCCGTGCCCCGCGTGGACCTGGGTGCACGCGCGCGTGACTGGTCCGAGATCCAGGAGCGGATGCTGGTGCCGCTCCACGAAGCCGTCTATGAGCGACTCGAAGTGGGGCCCGGCACCCGGCTGCTCGGCCTCGGCTGCGGCTCCGGGCTCGCCCTGTTGATGGCGGCCTCCAGAGGCGCTTCGATCACCGGTGTCGAGTCCTCCTCCCCCGAACGGCTGGCCCTCGCCCGAGAGCGGCTGCTGCCCGACGCGTGGTCCTCACGCACGCGTGCGCACACCCGGCTCGTCTACGGCTCCCTCAGGGACGCGGCCGACGCGGAGACGCCCGCGTACACCCTGGTGACCGCCTTCGAGCCCATCGGGTGTCTCGCGGGCGACTCGGAGGGCCTCGGCGACCTGCTCGCGTCCGCGACGCCGCTGACCGGGCGCGGGACGCCCGTGGTGCTGGCCGGCTGGGGTCCACCGGAGCGCTGCGCCACCTCGTCCGTGCTGCGGGTGGCCACCAGGCTGGCGGATCCGCTGCGCGGTGGGGGCAGTTGGCGCCCGGCCCTGCGCGACGACCTGGAGGAGGTCGCCCAGCGCGCCGGCCTGAGGCCGGACGGCTCCGGGCGGGTGTCGTGCCCCTTCGGGTACGCCGATGTGGAGAGTGCCCTACGGGGGCTGCTGTCGACGGGTCTCTTCGACGCGGCGATCACCGCGACGGACCAGGTGCAGGTGGACAAGGAGGTGACGGAAGCCCTGCATCCGTATCAGCGGCGGGACGGGACTGTGTGGATGCCGAACGTGTTCCGATATCTCATCGCGCGTACGCCCTGAGGACTACGCGTCCTCCTTGAACAGGCGGGTGACGCCCGCGATGCGGTACGCGTCCGTCTCCTCCAGCGTCTCGTTCTCCAGGAGGGCCGCCGCGAGCGCGTCCAACTGGCCGCGGTGGTCGCGGAGTTTGCGGCAGGCCTCGTCGTAGCACTCGTCGACGATGCGGCGCATCTCGTCGTCGATCACGTCCAGGGTCTGCGGTGCGGCGGCGAGGCCGTAGGCCTGCTGGGCGTCGCTGGGGAGGGCGGAGAGGCGGCCGACGCGCTCGCTCATGCCCCAGCGGGCGACCATCCCGCGCGCGATGTTGGTGACCTGCTCCAGATCGTTCTCGGCGCCGGTGGTGACCACGCCGTAGACGACCTGTTCCGCGGCCATGCCGCCGAGGGCGCCGATGATCCGGCCGCGCAGATACTCCTCGGTGTACGCGTACTTGTCCGCGTCCGGTGTGGAGAGGGTCACGCCGAGGGCACGGCCCCGCGGGACGATGGTGATCTTGCGGACCGGGTCGGCGCCGGGCTGGAGCATGCCGAGGAGGGCGTGGCCGCTCTCGTGGTAGGCGGTGCGGCTGCGTTCCTCCTCGGACATCACCAGCGGGCGTTCGGCGCCCAGTTGGACCTTCTCCAGGGCTTCCGAGAGGTCGGACTGGGTGACCTGGTCCTGCTGGCGCTTGACCGCGAGGAGGGCGGCCTCGTTGGCGAGGTTGGCCAGTTCGGCGCCGGTCATGCCCGGGGTCGTACGGGCGACCTGGGCGAGGTTCACGTCCTCGGCCAGCGGGATCTCGCGGGTGTGGATCTCCAGGATCGCCTCGCGGCCGCCGCGGTCGGGCGGTGAGACCACGACCACCCGGTCGAAGCGGCCGGGGCGGGTGAGCGCGGGGTCCAGGACGTCGGCGCGGTTGGTGGCGGCGATGACGATGACGCCCTCGGAGCCGGAGAAGCCGTCCATCTCGGTGAGGATCTGGTTCAGGGTCTGCTCGCGCTCGTCGTGACCGCCCATGCCCGAACCACCGCCGCGCGCCCGGCCGATGGTGTCGATCTCGTCGATGAAGATGATCGACGGGGCCACCTTGCGGGCCTCCGCGAACAGTTCACGCACGCGTGAGGCGCCGACACCGACGATCATCTCGATGAACTCGGAGGCGGAGGCCGAGAAGAACGGCACCCCCGCCTCTCCCGCGACTGCCCGCGCGAGCAGCGTCTTGCCGGTGCCCGGCGGGCCCGCGAGGAGCACGCCCCGGGGCATCTTGGCGCCCATCTTCCGATAGGCGTCGGGGTTCTTGAGGAAGTCGACGACGTCGTTCAGCTCGCCCTCGACCTCGTCGATGCCGGCCACGTCCTCGAAGGTCGTGCGCTGCTTGCCCGGCTCCAGTTCGACCGGCTTCGGCGGGGCCTTGCGGCCGAGCATGCCGCCCGCGCCGCCGAGCCCCGCGCTCATCCGGCGTGCGATGAAGATCCACAGGACGACCAGGAGCAGCATCGGGGCCAGCGCGATGAGGAGATTGGCCAGAAAGCTTCGGTGCTGGACGACCGGTTCCGCGGTGACCGTGACGTTGTGCTTGGTCAGGTCCTCCCAGAGCTGGTCGTCCGCGAAGGTCGGCCGCTCGGTGTCGAACTTGGTGTACTTGCCGTCGCCCCCGGGGTTGTCCTGGCCCTTCTTGAGCTGGCCCTGGATCGCGTTGCCCTTGGCGTAGATCTTGGTGACGTTGCCCGCGTCGACCTGCTTGCTGAACTCCGTGTAGGAGATCGTCGGCTCGTCGCCCTCGTTGAAGAAGGACAGGATGAGGTTGGCGATCAGGTACACGACCAGCGCGGTGAGGATCAGGCTCCACCAGCCGCCGCGCATCCTCTTCCCGCCCGGCGACGGCTTCGGGGGCTCGTCGGGGGTGCCCTCGGTACGCCAGGGCTGGTCGGGGGACTTGCGCGGCGGCGCAGGGTTGGCCATATCGGGACGTTACGACACGGACCAACCCTTGGCATGCGCAGAGCGTGAGCTCAGTTCATGGACTTTCCGAGGGTCAGCCCATGAACTTCTTGAACTCGTCCGGCAGCTCGAAGTCCTTGCCGCCCTGCTCGGGCAGCCCGAACGCGTTCCCGCCCGGAGCGGCGCCGGCCTCGCGGCGCTGGGCCTCCTCCAGCTCCTGCTGCCTGCGCTTCATCGGGTTGCCGGAACGCTGCTTGCCCTTGGCCTTCTTGGGCTGCTTCTTCGTACGGCCGGGGCCGCCACCCATGCCCGGCATCCCCGGCATGCCGGGCATCCCGCCGCCCTGAGCCATGCGGGACATCATCTTGCGGGCCTCGAAGAACCGCTCGACCAGGCCCTTCACCGCGCTGACCTCGACGCCGGAGCCCTTGGCGATACGGGCGCGGCGTGAGCCGTTGATGATGGTGGGCTCGGCGCGCTCGCCCGGGGTCATCGACTTGATGATGGCCGCCGTACGGTCGACGTCCCGCTCGTCGATGTTGTTGATCTGGTCCTTGATCTGGCCCATGCCGGGCATCATGCCGAGCAGCTTGCTGATGCTGCCCATCTTCCTGACCTGCTCCATCTGGGACAGGAAGTCGTCGAGGGTGAAGTCCTGGCCCTTCTTGGAGGCGAGCTTGGAGGCCATCTTGGCGGCCTCTTCCTCGCTGAACTCCTTCTGCGCCTTCTCGAACAGGGTGGCCAGGTCACCCATGTCGAGGATGCGCGAGGCCATCCGGTCCGGGTGGAAGACGTCGAAGTCCTCCAGCTTCTCGCCGTTCGACGCGAACATGATCGGCTTGCCGGTGACCGAGGCGATCGACAGGGCCGCACCACCGCGGGCGTCGCCGTCGAGCTTGGAGAGCACCACACCGTCGAAGCCGACGCCGTCGCGGAAGGCCTCCGCCGTGGCGACGGCGTCCTGGCCGATCATCGCGTCGACGACGAAGAGGATCTCGTCCGGCGAGACCGCGTCCCGGATGTCCGCGGCCTGCCGCATCATCTCCTGGTCGATGCCCAGGCGGCCGGCGGTGTCCACGATGACGATGTCGTGGACCTTGGTCTTCGCGAACTGGATGGAGTCCTCGGCGACCTTGACCGGGTCGCCCACGCCGTTGCCCGGTTCCGGGGCGAAGACGGCCACGCCCGCGCGCTCGGCGACGACGCTCAACTGGGTCACCGCGTTCGGGCGCTGGAGGTCGGCGGCGACCAGCAGCGGCGAGTGGCCCGCTTCCTTGAGGTGCTTGGCGAGCTTGCCCGCGAGGGTGGTCTTACCGGCGCCCTGGAGACCCGCGAGCATGATCACGGTCGGGGGCTGCTTGGCGAACCGGAGACGGCGGGTCTCGCCGCCCAGGATGGTGACCAGTTCCTCGTTGACGATGTCGAGGACCCGCTGGGCCGGGTACTGCGAGCCGGAGACCTCGGCGCCGAGGGCCCGCTCCTTGACGTTCTTGATGAACGCCCGGACGACCGGCAGGGCGACGTCGGCTTCGAGGAGCGCGATACGGATTTCGCGCGCCGTGGCGTCGATGTCCGCTTCGCTCAAGCGCCCCTTGCCGCGCAAGTTCTTGAAGGTCGCTGAAAGGCGATCGGAGAGAGTATCGAACACGGCGGAGTCGGTCCTCGGAGTCGGGGGCGGTGTGGGCGTCTTCCAGGGTATCCCGGCCGGACAGGCCCTGGACAAGACCGGGTCACGCCCGCAATGTCTCCTCCAGTTTCCGCGCCACCGCCGTCGCCTCCTCGGCCGGCAGGGGCGTGCCCTCGCCCGCGGTGACGTAGAAGGCGTCCACGGCGTTCGCGCCGAGGGTGGAGACGTGCATGCTCCGGACGCGGACCTTCGCCTCGTCCAGCGCCCGTCCGATGCGGTGCAGCAGGCCCGGGGCGTCGTGGGCGCGCACCTCGATGACCGTGGCGTGCCGGGAGGCGGCGGGGGCGACCGTGACGCGGGCCGCCGGTGCCACGACACCCCGGCGGCGCGGGTAGGCGGCGTCGCGTTCGGCGAGGCGGCCCGCGATGTCCAGGGATCCGTCCAGGGCCCGTACGAGATCGGCGCGCAGCCGGGCCGCCTGCGGCAGGGAGCCGTACTCGGCGGCGACCCGCCAGTTCAGCAGCAGGACGGAACCCTCGACTCCGTCCGGGAGGTCGAGCGCGCGGAGTTCCGCCGTGCGGACGGTGAGGCGGTGCATCGCCAACACGCCCGCCACCGCGGGGAGTACGCCCGGCTGTTCCGGTACGGCGATCAGCAGTTCCACGCCGAGGGGTTCGGGGTCGCCGGTGGGCTCGTCCTCGGACGGGGGTTCGGTCTGGGCGCGCAGGGCGAGGACCGGGCCGCCCGTCGCCACCGCCTCGATCGCGAGGCGTTCCTGTTCGGCCGTGGCCGCGAGTGCCTCGGGCTCCTCGGGGGCATCCCCGGCCAGGACGGCGGCGACCCGCTTCACCAGGTCGGCGACGAGGGAGGCCCGCCAGGACGACCACGCGGCCGGACCGGTGGCCAGCGCGTCCGCCTCGGTCAGCGCGTGCAGCAGCTCCAGTGTGCTCGTCGTACCGACCGCCTCGGCGACCGAACGGACCGTCGCCGGGTCCTCCAGATCGCGCCGGGTGGCCGTGTCGATGAGAAGGAGGTGGTGGCGTACGAGAGTCGCGAGTACGGCGACGTCCGCGCGGTCGAAGCCGATGCGGGCGGCCACGTCCTTGGCGATGATCTCGCCGGCCACGGAGTGGTCGCCGGGCCAGCCCTTGCCGATGTCGTGCAGCAGCGCGGAGACGAGCAGGAGGTCGGGGCGGCTTACGCGGCGCGCGAACTCCGAGGCGCGGACGGCGGTTTCGATGAGGTGCCGGTCGACGGTCCAGATGTGCACCGCGTTGCGCTGCGGGCGGCAGCGGACCCGCTCCCAGTCGGGGAGGAGCTGCGTGATCAGGCCCTCGGCCTCCAGCGCCTCCCACACGTCGATGGTGGGCTGCCCGGAGCCGAGCAGGGTGACGAGCTGTTCGCGCGCCTCGGCGGGCCAGGGTGTGGGCAGCGGGCGCACGCCGGTCGCCATGCGCCGGACGGCGTGCAGGGAGAGCGGCAGGCCGGCCTGGGCGGCGGCCGCGGCGGCGCGCAGGGGAAGGACCGGGTCGCGTTCGGGGCGGGCGGCGCGGGCGAGCACCACCTCGCCGTCCTGCTCCACGACGCCCTCGGCGAGCGGGGAGCGCTCGGCGGTCGGCTTGGCGCCCCCACCGAGCATGGCGCGCAGCCTCGGCCGCACGGCCCGCGACCGCAGCACGCGCCCCACTTCACGCCAGGTGACATCACTGGCGTACGACACGACACGTGCCGCTTCGTAGACCTGCCGCAGCAGGGTGTCCGCGTCCAGCAGGCCCAGCTCGGCGGCGACCTGGTCCTGCTCCTGGAGCGCGAGCCGGTCGGTCGCGCGCCCTGTGGTGAGGTGCAGGGCGTCGCGCACGTCGAGGAGAGCGCGGCGGGCGTCGGCGAGGCCCTCGCGCGGGGCGTCGGCGAGCCAGGAGGCGGCTACGGCGCGCAGCGCGGTGGCGTCGCGGAGGCCGCCGCGGGCCTCCTTGAGGTCGGGTTCCAGGAGGTACTGCAACTCGCCCTGGCGCTCGGCGCGTTCGGCGCACAGCTCCTGGAGTTCGGGGAGGCGCTTGGGCGCCTGGTTGCGCCAGTCGGCGAGGACGGCCGTACGCAGGGCGGCGGTCAGGCCGAGGTCGCCGGCGATGTGGCGGGCGTCGAGCAGGCCGAGCTGGACCTTGAGGTCCTCGCCGGCCGTCTTGCGGGCCTCGGAGGGGGTGCGCACGGAGTGGTCGAGGGCGAGGCCGAGGTCCCAGACCGGGTACCAGATGCGGTCGGCGAGGGCGGCGACCGCGCCGGAGTCACCGCCGTCGTGCAGGAGGAGCAGGTCGAGGTCGCTGCGCGGGGAGAGTTCACCGCGGCCGTAGCCGCCGATGGCGACCAGGGAGACGCCCTTGACGGCCTCGGAGCCGGCCGTGAAGAGGCCGGACAGCCAGTCGTCGGTCAGTTCGGCGAGGGCGGCACGGCGCGGCGGCCCGGACCGCGCCTCCTCGGTGAGGAGACGCAGCCGGGCCGCCGCGTAGCCGCTGGGTCCGGAGTCCTCTGCATCCTTGCGCACGTCCGTACTCGTCACCCAGCGACTCCTGTTCTGTTTCTTTTTAGAGCGCGTCCGGTCCGCGCTCGCCGGTCCTGACCCGGACCGCCGTCTCGACCGGGAGGGACCAGACCTTGCCGTCACCGATCTTGCCGGTGCGGGCGGCCTTGACGATGACGTCGATCAACTGCTCGGCGTCGTCGTCCTCGGCCAGCACCTCGATACGGATCTTGGGGACCAGGTCGACCGTGTACTCGGCGCCCCGGTAGACCTCGGTGTGTCCCCGCTGACGACCGTAGCCGCTCGCCTCGGTGACCGTCAGACCGTGCACCCCGAAGGCCTGGAGGGCCTCCTTGATCTCGTCGAGCCGGTGGGGCTTCACGACGGCGGTGATGAGCTTCATGCGTCCACCTTCTTCGTCTCCGTGGCGGTGGCCAGCGTGCTGCCGCCGAGGCCGCCGCCCGCTCCGCTGAAGTCGTATGCGGTCTCGGCGTGCTCGGCCTGGTCGATGCCAGCGACCTCTTCGTCCTCGGTGACCCGCATACCGATGGTCTTGTCGAGGAGGAAGGCGAGGACCGCGGAGACGACCAGGGAGTAGCCGAGGACCGCGCCGACACCGGCGAACTGCTTCCACAGCTGGGTGAAGGTGTGGTCGCCGTAGAGGACGCCCGTGGCGGTCGACTGGCCCTTGCCGGTGGCGAAGAAGCCGATCAGCAGGGAGCCGATGATGCCGCCGACCATGTGGACGCCGACGACGTCGAGGGAGTCGTCGTAGCCGAACTTGAACTTCAGGCCCACGGCCGCGGCGCAGGCGACACCGGCGATGGCGCCGACGGCGATCGCGCCCAGCGGGGAGACCGCACCACCGGACGGGGTGATGGCGACCAGACCGGCGACCGCACCGGAAGCGGCGCCCAGCGTGGTGAACGCGCCGTGCCGGATCTTCTCGTAGGCGAGCCAGGCGAGCATGGCGGCGGCGGTGGCGACCTGGGTGTTGACGAACATCAGCGCGCCGACGCCGTCGTCGTTGCCGAGCCACGAGCCGGCGTTGAAGCCGAACCAGCCGAACCACAGCAGACCGGCGCCGAGCATGACCAGCGGAAGGCTGTGCGGGCGCATGGGGTCACGCTTGAAGCCCTTGCGCTTGCCGATGACCAGGATGACGCCGAGGGCGCCGGCACCGGCGTTGATGTGGACCGCCGTACCACCGGCGAAGTCGATCACACCGAGCTTGAAGGCCCAGCCGTCGGCGCCCCACACCCAGTGGGCGACCGGGACGTAGACGACCGTCAGCCACAGGGCGACGAAGAGCGACCAGGCCGAGAACTTGACGCGGTCGGCGATGGCACCGCTTATCAGGGCCGGCGTGATGACGGCGAACATCATCTGGAAGACCATGAAGACGAAGATCGGGATGGTGTAGCCGTCCCAGAGTTCCGTCAGTCCCACGTTGCTCATGCCCAGCCAGTCGGAGTTCCAGCCGATGAAGCCGTTGCTGGAGCCGAAGGCGAGCGAGAAGCCGTAGAGAACCCACAGGATGGTGACGATCCCGATGCTGATGAAGCTCATCATCAGCATGTTCAGGGTGCTCTTGACGCGGACCATGCCTCCGTAGAAGAAGGCGAGTCCCGGTGTCATGAGCAACACCAGGGCGGAACAGATGAGCATGAAGCCTGTGTTCGCGGAGGACAGTTTGGGTGCCTCCGCGGCAAGCGTGATGGCGGCTGATGCCATCGGCGTCTCCTCGTCGGTTGTACGGCCCCGTGCGGGCGAAGCCTGAATGCGGTCCGGTCAAGGCGGGGGGTCCGGTTATGCGCCCTGAGATTGGCGCAGCGCGGTTTCGGTCGAGGCCCCTCGTTGTTTCGCCGGAGTGACGAAGACGCCGTGTGTGTTACGCGTCGATGAACTGCCGGATCTCCAGCCGCGCGATCGTTATCGTGGCGCAACCTTTCCCGACGGCGTGAAACCGGCCGCGATGGCCTTCGGGCGGCTGGCACCGGGCTCGGTGAGGCCGGCGATTCCCGTCGGACCACCGACACCGCGCACCGTCGCGTGGACGGTCTTTCGAATACGAGTCGCGAAGGGCCGCGGGAGGTGGAACCGGCCGCGGTCGGCCTTCCGATGACCTGGCATGGGGGAGCCGAGTCGGGCGGTTCGGGAAGGCCGGCCGCGGCCGGGGCTCGGGGTCAGACCGCTTCGGCGGTCTCCGGCAGCTCGATCGCGAGCCGGTCGGTGAGGTCGACGACTTCGGCCAGCTCACCGAAGTCACGGACCGCTGTGTCGACGGTCTTTCGAATACGAGTGTTGACCCGCTCGGAGCGCACCTTCTTGGCGACGGTCATCGCCTCCGCCACGAGGACGGTGCTCTGCTCGGGTTCCCGTCGCAGCAGGTGCACGGTGGCCATGCCGATGAGATTGAGTGCGTACGACCGCTGGTGCACGTCGTCCTCGCTGAAGAGGTCCACCGCCCGCTGCATCACGGGCTCGGCCAGCGAGGCGTAGGCGGGGCTGCGGCCGGCGACGTAGGCGAGGTCGCGGTAGGAGTGCGAGTTCTCGCCGTACAGCTCGGCCTCGGAGAAGAAGCGGATCCAGTCCGGGTCCGGGTCGTCCCAGTCGTGTACGTCCGCGAAGGTGTCCTCGGCCATCCGGACCGCCCGCTTGCACTTGCCGGGCTGCCCCATGTTGGCGTAGGCGCGGGCCTCCATCGCATACAGCATCGACTGGGTGCGCGGGCTCGCGCAGTCCCGGCTGCCGTACTGCGCGAGGTGGATCAGCTCCAGCGCGTCGTCGGGCCGGCCGAGGTGGATCATCTGGCGGCTCATGCTGGAGAGGACGTACGAGCCGAGCGGCTTGTCGCCCGCCTCCTTGGCCGCGTGCAGGGCGAGCACGAAGTACTTCTGCGCGGTGGGCTGGAGCCCCACGTCGTACGACATCCAGCCGGCCAGCTCGGCGAGTTCGGCGGCGACCTTGAACAACTTGCGGTTGGTGGCCTCGGGTTGGGGCTCCTGGAGGAGGTCGGTCACCTCGTGGAGCTGTCCCACCACCGCCTTGCGGCGCAGGCCGCCGCCGCACTGGGCGTCCCACTTGCGGAACATCGCGGTGGTGGACTCCAACAGCTCCAACTCGGGCCTGGAGAGCCGCCCGACGTGCCGGGAGGAGCCGACCGGCTCGGGCTCCGTCCGGCCGGCCGAGGGGCCGGGGACGAGCCAGCGCTGCATGGGCTCGATGAGGGTCGGCCCCGCGGACAGGGCCAGCGAGGTCCCGAGGAAGCCGCGCCGCGCCAGCATGAGGTCGCTGCGCGAGAACTCGCTGAGCAGGGCCACCGTCTGCGGGGCCGTCCAGGGCAGGTCGACGCCGGTCGCGGAGGGTGCCTGGCGGGCGGCGCGCAGACCCAGGTCCTCGACCGAGACGACCAGGCCGAAGCGCTCGGAGAACAGCTCCGAGAGGATGCGGGGGATCGGCTCGCGCGGGTTCTCGCCGTCCAGCCAGCGGCGCACCCGCGAGGTGTCCGTGGAGATGTGGTTGGCCCCCAACTGCCGTGCCCTGCGGTTCACTTGGCGCGCCAGCTCACCCTTGGACCAGCCGCTGCGCACGAACCACGAGCCGAGCAGCTCATTGGGGCGCTTGTCCGTACTGGTCGCGGTCGTCCCGCTTCCGTCGTTGCCGCCCACTGGAACGCCCCCATCCCTGGAACCACTTGTCGCCGCTGTGCGCCAAGCCCTATCAGAATGCCGGTAAATACTGCTTCCCGTCCCGCACTTGTCACCCTTCGAACGAGAAGCCGAGTTGCCTCCGGCATACCCACGAGCGCATGTGCCCCGAGGGCTTGTGCACACAAAGTAATCCTACGATCACTGGTCCAGCCACGGCGATCCCGGAAACGCCACCATTCGCCACCCCTTCGAATGAACTAACGGTTGCCCGCGCACGATTCACTTGACATAGGACGACCGGGGGTGGGCGGAGCGATGCACGCAGGGGCGCGCGCCGTCGACCGCACCACCCGGGTTACCCCTGGGCGCCGTCTGGATCGTGCGGCGCCGGGTAGGCGTGGACGCAGAGTGACGATCCGCATCCGTCTCGTAACCACCGGTGCGTTGGACCCGTTGGAGGGGGCATGGGCTTCACGATCGGCAGCAGCCGGGGTATCCGCGACATCCGGTCCGGCACGCGCCGCCGCGGCCGCACCTCGGAGTGCACGGCCGTGGCCGAGTTCACCGGACTGTGGGGCTGGGACGTGGTCGCGGGCGCGCGGGCCGCGGGCGGCGCGTGTTCCTGCGGTGACACCACGTGCCCCGCGCCGGGCGCGCATCCGCTGTCCTTCGCGCCGGAGGTGCGGGCCGGCGCCACCCTCGACGAAGTGACCGAGATCTGGACCGAGTTGCCGGGTGCCGCGGTGATGCTGCCGGTGGGGCGCGCGTTCGACGTGATCGAGGTGGCCGAGGCCGCGGGCCGGCGCGCGCTGGCCCGCCTGGAACGGATGGGCCTCCCGCTCGGCCCGGTCGCGGCGACCCCCGACCACCGCGTCCACTTCTTCGTCGCCCCCGGCGCCGCCGCCGAACTCCCCGCGCTGCTCTACCGCATGGGCTGGGACGACCCCACCTCGCTCGACCTGCGCGGCCTCGGCCCCGGCAGCCACATCACCGCCCCGCCCTCCGACCGGGGCGGCCTCGGCCCGGTCCGCTGGCTCCGCTCCCCCGCCCTGGACTCGGCGACCCGGCCACCGGCGGCACGGCTGCTGCTGGGCACGCTGGCGTATGTGGCACACCGGTCGCGCGCATAGCCGGAGAAGGTCGGCGCAGACAGCCGGTCGTACACGACGAAGTGCCCGTCCCCAACTGCACCTTGGGGGCGGGCACTTCTTGTGGTGCTTCCGGGAATCCGGGGGTGATCAGTCTCCGATAAGGGCGTCAACAAACGCCTCCGGCTCGAACGGTGCCAGGTCGTCCGCGCCCTCGCCGAGGCCGATCAGCTTGACCGGTACGCCGAGTTCGCGCTGTACGGCGATCACGATGCCGCCCTTGGCCGTGCCGTCCAGCTTGGTCAGGACGATGCCGGTGATGTCGACGACCTCGGCGAAGACGCGGGCCTGCACCAGCCCGTTCTGCCCGGTGGTGGCGTCGAGGACGAGCAGCACCTCGTCGAGCGGCGCGTGCTTCTCGACGACGCGCTTGACCTTGCCCAGCTCGTCCATGAGCCCGGTCTTGGTGTGCAGGCGGCCCGCGGTGTCGATCAGCACCACGTCCACCCCCATCTCCTTGCCCTCCTTCACCGCGTCGAAGGCGACGGAGGCGGGGTCGCCGGCCTCGGGCCCGCGCACGGTGTGGGCACCGACGCGCTCGCCCCAGGTCTGGAGCTGGTCGGCGGCGGCGGCGCGGAAGGTGTCTGCGGCGCCGAGCACGACGGTCCGGCCGTCGGCCACGAGGACGCGGGCCAGCTTGCCGGTGGTGGTGGTCTTGCCGGTGCCGTTGACCCCGACGACCATCACGATGCCGGGCTTGCGGTCCTCGGGCTCGGTGCGCACCGTGCGGTCGACGTCGGTGCCGACCAGCTTGAGGAGTTCCTCGCGCAGCAGGGAGCGCAGCTCCTGCGGGGTGCGGGTGCCGAGCACCTTCACGCGCGCGCGCAGCCCGTCGACCAGTTCCTGGGTGGGCGCCACGCCGACGTCGGCGGTGAGGAGCGTGTCCTCGATCTCCTCCCAGGTGTCGTCGTCGAGGTGCTCGCGCGACAGGAGCGTGAGCAGCCCCTGACCGAGCGCGCTCTGGGAGCGGGAGAGCCGCGAGCGCAGCCGGACGAGCCGTCCGGCGGTCGGCTCGGGGACCTCCAGTGCGGGCGGTTCCTCGACGGCGACCGGGGCCGAGCCGTCCGGAAGATCCACCTCCTCTATCGTCCGGCGCGCTTCGTCGCGCGGCGTCTCGGCCTCGTCGCCGATGTGCGGCTCGGCCGGCGGGGCGGTGATGTCGGGCACGGAGGTGGGCGGCGGGGGCAGCGACTTCTTGCGCCGGCTACCGACGACAAGCCCACCCAGCGCACCGAGCACGACCACGGCGATGACTACAGCAAGGATGACGGTTTCCATAACCCGACCAGTATGCGTGACCTCCCGGTCGGCCGTCCGTCGGCGGGAGCGCGTCCGGCGGGGCGTCCGCGCCCATGGCCATCTGATGCCCCGTCAGCTACCGTCCCCCACCACACACCGTAAGGGGGACCTCCCATGCCCGTCTCGGTCGTCCGCTTCAACCTCGTCGAACCCGGCGCCACCCCCGCCTCGCTGAGCGCCCGCTACCGTGCCGCCCTGGGGATGGCCGCGTACGCCGACGAGCACGGGATCACCACCGTGCAGACGGAGGAGCACCACGGCGTCGCCAACAACTGGCTGCCGTCGCCCTTCGCCTTCGCGGGCGCGGTGTTCGGCGCGACCCGGCACATCGCCGTGACCGTGTCCGCGGTCATCGGCCCGTTGCACGACCCGCTGCGGCTGGCCGAGGACATCGCCGTACTGGATCTGCTGAGCGGCGGACGGCTGGTGACCGTGGCCGGGATCGGTTACCGGCCCGAGGAGTACGCCCAGTTCGACGTGGACTGGAAGCGCCGGGGCCGGCTCCAGGACGAGCTGCTGGAGACCGTGCTGAAGGCGTGGTCCGGGGAGGAGTTCGAGTACCGGGGCCGTACCGTACGGGTCACCCCGCGCCCGTTCTCCGACCCGCACCCCCTGCTCCTGGTCGGCGGCTCCTCGAAGGCAGCCGCCCGCCGGGCCGCGCGGCTGGGGCTGCCCTTCTTCCCCAGCGCGCATCTGCCGGACCTGGAGGCGTACTACAAGGACCGGCTCGTCGAGTACGGCACCGAGGGCTGGACCATGATGCCGGGCGCGGAGACCCCGCTGCTGCACATCGCCGAGGACCCGGACCGGGCCTGGGCCGAGTACGGCGCGCACTTCCTGCACGAGGCGCGGACGTACGCCTCCTGGCAGTCCGGGGAGATCCGCTCGGCGGTGAAGTCGGGGGCCACCACCGTGGCGGAGCTGCGCGCGGAGGGCGTCTACCGGATCCTCACTCCGGACGAGTGTGTGGCACAGGGGCTCGACAACCTCGTACTGCATCCGCTGGCGGGCGGGATGCCGGTGGAGGAGGGATGGCGCAGCCTGCGGCTGTTCGCGGAGCGGGTGCTGCCGAGGCTCGCGGAGTGACTCTTACCCTCAACTGGTGGACCGGCCGGACCACCGGTGGTCCACTGCGGTCATGACCTTGGCAGTGGATGTGTTCCTGCGTGACGCGGACGGCCGGTGGAACGTGCTCGACGTTCCGGAGGGGTGCAACGACTCGGCCGGGTTCGAGAACTGGCGCGAGACCGTGTGGGGTTCGCCGACCGTACGCGCGCTGGGGGCCACGCACTTTCCCGTGCTGGCCTCCAGCGATCTCTACGTCGAGGCCTCGGACGTGCCGGAGTTCCTGCGCGAGGTGGAGCTGGTGCGGGCGAACCTCGACGCCGTCGCCGCCGGGGCCGGGGAGCGTGCCGATCTCGTCGGGAGCCGGCTGGACAACATCGAGGAAGCGGCTTTGCGCGCCCGGGAGATCGGTGGCGGTGTCCTGATCTGGTGACGGCCGCGCAGAGGGTTTCGGGGAGGCGGGCGGCGGGGGATGGAGCCCGCCTCCCCGAGTTCAGGGGGGCCGGTCAGCCCATCTCTTCCAGCTTCTTGCCCTTCGTCTCCTTCACGAACTTCAGGACGAACGGGATGGAGAGGGCGGCGAAGACCGTGTAGATCACGTAGGTCGCGGAGAGGTTCCAGTCGGCCAGCGACGGGAAGCTCGCGGTGATGGCCCAGTTGGCGATCCACTGCGCGGAGGCGGCGACGCCGAGCGCGGCGGCGCGGATCCGGTTCGGGAACATCTCGCCGAGGAAGACCCAGACCACGACACCCCAGGAGAGGGCGAAGAAGAGGACGAAGATGTGCGCGGCGATCAGCGCGGTCCAGCCCTGCGCGGCGGGCAGCTTGCCGTCCACGAGGTCGAAGGAGAAGGCCCAGGCCTCCAGGCCGAGCCCGATGACCATCCCGACGGAGCCGATGAGCGCCAGCGGCTTACGGCCGACGCGGTCCACGAAGATCATGGCGATCACGGTGCCGACGATGTTGATGATCGACGTCGTGAAGGAGTAGAAGAACGAGTCCGTCGGGTCGACGCCGACCGACTGCCACAGCGTCGAGGAGTAGTAGAACGCGACGTTGATACCGACGAACTGCTGGAAGACCGAGAGGCCGATGCCGACCCAGACGATCGGCTTGAAGAAGAAGCCGCCACCGCCGAGCAGGTCCTTGAAGGTCGACTTGTGCTCGCTCTTCATCGCGTGCTCGATCTCGGCGACCCGGGCGTCCAGGTCGACGTCGTCGCCCTCGACCTCGCGCAGCACGTCGTGGGCGCGGGCCAGCTTGCCCGCGGAGATCAGGAAGCGCGGGGACTCGGGGATCGCGAAGGAGAGCAGACCGTAGAGGACGGCCGGGATCACCATGACGCCGAGCATGACCTGCCAGGCTTCCAGGCCCATGAGCTGTCCGCGCTGGTCGCCGCCGGCGGCGTTCAGCAGGCCCCAGTTGACGAGCTGCGAGATCGCGATGCCGACGACGATCGCCGCCTGCTGGAAGGAGCCGAGCCGGCCGCGGTAGGCGGGCGGGGAGACCTCGGCGATGTAGGCGGGGCCGATGACGGAGGCCATGCCGATGGCGAAGCCGCCGATGATCCGCCAGAAGGCGAGGTCCCAGAGCGCGAAGGGCAGCGCCGAACCGACCGCGCTGATCGTGAACAGCACGGCGGAGATCTGCATACAGCGGATACGGCCGATGCGGTCGGCTATGCGGCCGGCGGTCGCGGCGCCGATGGCACAGCCGATCAGGGCGATCGCGATGACCTGGGCGAGGGCCGCGGAGCCGATGTCGTAGCGGCTGCGGATCGCCTCGACGGCGCCGTTGATCACCGAGCTGTCGTAGCCGAAGAGGAAGCCGCCCATCGCGGCCGCCGCCGCGATGAAGATGACGTGCCCGAGATGTTCGGGATGAGCCGACCCGGCTCCTGACTGGGATGCCTGCGCAGTGCTGGTCACGTGTAACTCCTGGGGCCACCGGCGTCGCTGCCGGGGTGGGGGGGCGACCCTTCCAGTGGCGCACAGCTTCCCGCTGCCCACCACCTGAAGGTAAAAGCAACGTTGCAGAGACTATGCCTTCAAGTTTCGAAGTCAATAGGGGGTCTGCTGTGACTTTGAAGCCCACAGGTCAGGCAGTTGTGTTCAATACTTGAAGGATTCAGGGTGAACTAGCGAAGCCGCTGCGAGATGACCTTCGACACACCGTCGCCCTGCATGGAGACGCCGTACAAGGCGTCGGCGACCTCCATCGTGCGCTTCTGGTGGGTGATCACGATGAGCTGCGAGGCCTCCTGCAGCTCCTGCATGATCCGGATCAGTCGCTGGAGGTTGGTGTCGTCGAGTGCCGCCTCGACCTCGTCCATCACATAGAACGGGCTGGGCCGCGCCTTGAAGATCGACACCAGGAGGGCTACGGCGGTGAGGGACCGCTCCCCGCCGGAGAGCAGGGAGAGCCGCTTGACCTTCTTGCCGGGCGGACGGGCCTCCACATCCACACCCGTGGTGAGCATGTTGTCGGGATCGGTCAGGATGAGCCGGCCCTCGCCGCCGGGGAAGAGCCGGCTGAAGACGCCCTCGAACTGGAGGGCCGTATCCCGGTAGGCCTCGGTGAAGACCTGCTCGACGCGCTCGTCGACCTCCTTCACCACTTGAAGCAGGTCGGCGCGGGTCTTCTTCAGGTCCTCCAACTGCTCGCTGAGGAACTTGTGCCGCTCCTCCAGCGCCGCGAACTCCTCCAGGGCGAGCGGGTTCACCTTGCCCAACTGCTGATACGCCCGTTCGGCGGCCTTGAGCCGCTTCTCCTGCTCGGCGCGGTGGAACGTCCGGGGCTGGTTGCGCGGATCCTCCGGGTCCTCCGGGAGCACCTCGCCCTCGGCCGCGAGCGAGGGCGGCACGAGCTGGTGCGGGCCGTACTCCTCGACCAGCCCGGCGGGCTCCACGCCCAGTTCCTCCAGCGCCTTGGTCTCCAGTTGCTCGATCCGCATCCGCTTCTCGGCACCGAGCACCTCGCCGCGGTGCACCGAGTCCGTCAGCTTGTCGAGTTCGCCCTTGAGGTCACGGCCCTGGTTGCGGGCGGCGGCCAGCTCCTGCTCGCGCCGCGCCTTGGCCGCGTCGGCGGCGGTGCGCTCCTCGTCGGCGCGGCCCAGCGACACCTCGACATGCGCGAGCAGTTGCCGCGCCCCGAACGCGACCGCTTCGGCCACGCTCGCCTCATGCCGCAGCCGCGCGAGCCGCTGCTCCGCACGCGCACGCGCCTCCCGCTCGGCCCGGGCCCCCCGGTCCAGCGAATCGGCCCGCCCGGCAAGCCCCTTGACCCGCTCCTCATGCGTACGGACCTGAAGCCGCGCCTCCATCTCGGTCTGCCGGGCGTTGGCCCCGTCGGCGGCCAACCGATCCCGCACCCCGGTATCGGGCTCCTCCTCGACCGGCATCTCCTCAGCCACGGCCAGCCGCTCGGCGAGCACTTCGGCCTCTTCTACGGCCTTGTCGAGCGCGTCCTGTGCCCGTGTCGCCGCCGCGGTCGACCGCTCGGCCTCTCCTGCCGCCCCGCGCGCCTGCCCGGCGAGCCGTCCCAACTGCTGTGCCACGGCCGACTTCTCGCGCTCCGCCGCCCGGCGCCGCTCCCCCAACTCCTCGACCAGCGCGGCACATTCCTTGCGCCGCTCCCCTGCCGCCTGCTGCGCATCGGCCAACTCCTCGCAGCGCACGGCCAGTTCCTCCAGCTCGGCGGCTGCTTCGTCGACGGAGGCCTGGACTTCGAGGAGGCTGGGAGCACCGGCGGAGCCGCCGTGCGCGAAGTGGGCGCCGAGGAGGTCGCCTTCGGCGGTGACGGCGGTCAACTCGGGCCGTGCGTAGACGAGTTCCTCGGCGGCTTCGAGAGTGTCGACGACGACGATGTTGCGGAGGAGGCGGCGGACGGCGGGGGTCAGGTCGACGGGGGCGCGGACGAGGTCGGCGGCGTAGGTGAGGGCGGAGGGGCGGGGGGTGGCGTGCGGGTCGGCGTCCGAGGAAGTGGTGCTGATTCCGGCTGGCTGTTCCGAGGCGGAGCCTGCGGGCGGGGACGCTGGGGGCTGATGGGCCGCGTCGTCCGGACGGCCCGGCTGAGGGGGGCCGCCTGGGACGCCGTGCGGGACGGTTTCGTTGGTTCCGCTCGGCCAGCCGCACGGGGACGGCTCGTGCGCGGTCCCGGAGACAGAGCGGCCGTCCGCCGGCACCGCAGGCACCACCCCCGAAACGGAGCCGCCCACGGCCTCCGCGGCGAACCCGGCGCCCTCAGCAGAATTGCCATCCCTCGGCGCGCCCACCGCACCCGAGACGAACCCACCGCCCGCAGACAGCCCGGCCCCGGCGCCTGCGCCAGAACCTCCGTGGGCGGAAGACGCGAATCCTCCCCCATCAGCGCCGGGCGTCCCGGCCGGAGTTCGACCACCCGACCCCTCGCCAGGCCTCGCCTCCTCCGGTGCTCCCGCCAGGAGCAGTGCCGCCCGGCCCCCGTCCTGCTTGCGCAGCAGGCGGATCGCGTCGGCCGCCGATGCCGGGGTCGTCACGGCGATCGCGTCGGCCGCCGCTCCGAAGGCCGCCGCCAGGGCGACCTCGTGGCCCGGGGTCACCGTCAGCAGTTCCGCGGCCGGGCCCAGGAGTCCGGTGAGTCTGTCCCGTGCGCCGAGCAGTATCCCCGTGCCGTCCTTGCGGCGCAGGCCCAGTGCCAGCGCCTCGCGGCGGGCCTGGGTGGCGGCACGTGCGCGTTCCGCCGCGGTGGCCGCCTCGCGAGCGGCGCTCAACGCGGCCTCGGCTTCCGCGAGTTGACGCTTCGCCGCCTCGTGCCGCTCGGAGAGTTCCGCGTCGCCGGCGTCGAGGCCGTCGACCTCGGCCTGGAGTGCCTCGTACTCCTCTTGTGCTGCGGTGGCCCGTTCCTGGGCCTCGTCGCGGGCGGCGGCGAGCCGGTCGATCTCGGCCTGCGCGGAGGCGGCGCGCGAACGGGCCGCGTTGACCTGGCCGTTGAGCCGGGCGAGGCCCTCCCGCCGGTCGGCGATGGAACGGGCCACGTCCTTCAGCCGCCGCTCCTCCGCGATCAACTCGCGCTCCAGTTCGGCACGGTGGGCGACCGTGTCCTCCAACGCGTGCTCGGCCGCCTCCAGGGCCGCTTCGAGCTCGGCCTCCTGCTCCCGGATCCGGGCGGCCTCGCGCTCCATGTCCTCGGGGTCGCGCCCGCGCCGCTCCTCGGGCGGCGCCGAAGTCGCGCTCTTCACCCGGGCATCGGCCAGCGAGATCGTGCCGCGCACCCGCTCGGCCAGTTGGGACAGCTCGTACCAGGTCTGCTGGGCGCGCTGGAGGCGCGGGGTGAGCTGCCGTACCTCGTCCTCCAGGAGCCCTTCGCGCTGGAGCGCCTTGCGCAGCTCCAGTTCGGCGGCTTCCTTGCGTTCCTTCAGCGCGGCCTCGTCGGCGATCTCGGTGTTCAGCGCCTGGCGCAGTCGTACGAGATCGTCGGCCAACAGTCTCAGGCGCGCGTCCCGTAGATCCGCCTGGATGACGGCGGCGCGCCGGGCGACCGCGGCCTGCCGGCCCAGGGGCTTGAGCTGGCGGCGGAGTTCGTCGGTGAGGTCCTGCACGCGCGCGAGGTTGGCCTGCATCGCGTCCAGTTTCCGCAGCGCCTTCTCCTTGCGCTTGCGGTGCTTGAGGACGCCGGCCGCCTCCTCGATGAAGGCGCGGCGGCCCATCGGGTCGGCATGGAGTACGGAGTCGAGCTGGCCCTGGCCGACGATGACGTGCATCTCGCGGCCGATGCCCGAGTCGGAGAGGAGTTCCTGGATGTCGAGGAGACGGCAGGTGTCGCCGTTGATCTGGTACTCACTGCCGCCGTTGCGGAACATGATCCGCGTGATGGTGACCTCGGCGTACTCGATGGGCAGCGCCCCGTCGGAGTTGTCGATGGTCAGGGACACCTCGGCGCGGCCCAGCGGGGGGCGGCCGGTGGTGCCGGCGAAGATGACGTCCTCCATCTTGCCGCCGCGCAGCGACTTGGCGCCCTGTTCGCCCATGACCCAACTGAGCGCGTCCACGACATTGGACTTGCCCGAGCCGTTCGGACCGACGACGCACGTGATCCCCGGCTCGAACCGGAGCGTGGTCGCCGAGGCGAACGACTTGAACCCTCGGAGGGTCAGGGCCTTGAGGTGCACGCCGCTGGACTCTACCTTCCGCCGCTCGCTCTCTCCATGAACGTCCGGTCCCCCGCGGTTTCACCCTTGAACGTGCAGGGCACACCAAACGTTAAAGAGGGTGGAGACCTACGGGGGAAAGAAAGAAGGGACGCCGAAGCGTCCCTTGCAAACTCTGACGACTCAGCGGTTGATACGGGCAGACCAACCACTGCGTGTCATGTTCTTGTCGTGATGCGGTGATCAGGTGAGCGCGGGCTCCGCCTGGCGTGCGTCGAGCTCAAGAAGCGAATCGTGAGTTGCGGCAGCCGTCAACGCGTCGTTCTCTTCCTGGATCCGTACGAGCTCGGATTCCAGGTCCTGGACGCGTTGCTGGAGCCGTCGCATCTCGGCGAGGAGTCGCGGGTCGGAGCCGCCGACGTAACCGAGAAGCGCCTTTGCCATGATGGATGGTCCTCCACACTGAGTGACCGACCGAAGCGGTGTGGGTCGTGAGGGAATCGCACCCGCGATGCTTGACACACGTGAGGGTTGCTCTGGTGTTCTTCCATGCCAAACAGCTAAGGTGCGCGGGGTTTTCAGCGTCTCACCAAAATGTTTGACGGTCAACACGATCACGCCCCGTATTGGCGGGCAACCCGGGGGCACGCGACCCTGAGCGGGCGGCGCTGCGACTCCTGCGGGGCCTGACGGGATGGGCGATCATCCTTAGGTGCGGAGCCTGCCAGAGCGAGCCGTTCTTGGCAACCACCAGGTCGTTTCCGCCGTGGGCACCTGCCAGTGGCATGCCCCTCCGCTTCCGCCGGGACCGCTTTACACCTTTTCGCAGAATGTGCTCAGCGGATCGCGAAGCCGTCGTAGCCGCCGCGAGGTGTGTCCCAGATCTCGGTGACGCCCTCCACCCGCCCGGGCGTGTCGCGCCCGTGGAGCCAGTCGAGGAGTCCTTCGCAGCCCTCGCGCGACCCCTCCGCGACCACTTGCACCCGTCCGTCGCCCAAATTGAGAGCAAAACCACTCAGGCCGCCGATCTCCAGGGCTTTGGCACGGGTAAACCACCGAAAACCCACACCTTGCACACGCCCTCGCACCCAGGCGACCATCCGTACATCCTCGCTCATGGCTGCAACCTAACCGGCCAATGTCTCTCTGGGCACTTGCTCCCCTCCCGCCATGCGGTACCGTCCGCCCCAATGAATCTCATATGAAACTCACTCGATCGAGTGAGCTGGGTCACCGCACGGACGAGTTGACCGCAAGGACGAAAGGCAAGGACATGGGACGCCACCGACGCTCCGCCGCCGGCCGCGCCGCCACGAGCCGCGCCACGGGGGTCACACAGACGCACGGCTCATACACGAGCGGCTACGACCCGCACGATTCGTACGACTGGAACGACTGGAGCCCGGCGGACGGCTCCACGATCGGCATGGCGCCCTATCTCCACCCGGAGGGGCCCGTCGAGTTCCACGTGAACCACCACCAGGCCTACACCTCCAACGGGGTGCCGCCGAAGTCCGAAGCCCGCGTGAAGGCCGAGGCCCGCCTGAAGAGCGAGGCCTATCTCTTCGCCACCGAGGCGGACTACGCGGTGGTCTTCCCGGAGGCGGCGGGTGCCTCCTCCCGGGGTGACGGCTCGGGCGCGGGCCGTGGGCGCCGTCGTAAGCGCAAGGGCGTGACCCCGGTCCGCACCGGCCTGATCGGTGTCTCCGCCGCTGTCGCCCTCGGCACCGTCGCGGTCGCCGCGGGCGCGATGCCGGGGCTGGACAACTTCAAGCTCGGCGGTGGCGGCGGCTCGGACAACGTGCAGGCGGTGGGGTCGCCGTCCAACACGGCGACCGAGCAGGGCGGTACCTCGGGCAGCGCTGAGTCCCGCGACGCCGGCTCGTCCACCAGCCGCGACGCGGACCGCACGGCCTCGCCGTCGGCGGCGCCGACCAAGTCCGCCACCGCGCCGGCCACCAAGGCACCGACGAAGAAGCCGGTGACCACCCCGACCGAGAAGCCGACCACGGCTCCCTCGGCCAAGCCGACTCCGACCCCGACGCCTACGCACTCCGCCGCCGCACCGGTGACGGTCTCCGCGGAGGCCGCCGCCGAGGCCGAGGTGCTCAAGCTCGTCAACGAACAGCGCGCGATCGTCGGCTGCAGCCCGGTGGCCGCCAACAGCGCGCTGACCGATCTGGCCGAGGCCTTCAGCACGCAGATGGCCGACGAGGGCTTCTTCGACCACACCGACCCCAGCGGGGCGACCCCCTGGGACCGCGCGGAGAAGCTCGGCATCACCAACCTGGGCGGCGAGAACATCGCCCGCGGCCAGGCCGACGCGGCCGCGGTCATGGACGCCTGGATGAACAGCCCCGGCCACAAGGCCAACATCCTGAACTGCGACTTCAAGACCCTGGGCGTCGGTGTGCACTTCGGCACCGGCGGCCCCTGGTGGACGCAGGACTTCGGATACTGATCGCTACGCGACCGACAGGGAGCACTAACCTCTGGTTAGTGCTCCCTGTCGGTTAGCGCTGTGTTCACGTACGCTGGCTAAATGGACACAACCCAGGAGCGCGCGGAGGAGCAGAGCTTCCCGTACGACGTCTTCGCCAGGGCCTGCCCCTCCCGAGGCACCCTGGAGCACGTCACCGGTCGCTGGGGCGGGCTCACCCTGTGCGCGCTGCACGAGGGCTCGCTGCGCTTCAACGAACTGCGGCGGCGCGTCGACGGCGTCAGCGAGAAGATGCTCTCGCAGACTCTGCACGCGCTGGAGCGCGACGGCCTGGTGCACCGCGAGGCCCAGCCGACGAATCCGCCCCGCGTGGACTACGAACTGACCCCGCTGGGACGCGGTGTCGCCGAGCGTCTGAAGGGCCTCGTCGACTTCGTGGAAGGCCGCATGGACGACGTCCTCGCGGCCCGCGCGCGCTACGACGAGACGCGCGGCGCCCTCTGACACTTCGGGCAGAAGTAGCTCGACCGGTTCATCCACGCCCGCCGGTTCATCGGCGTGGCGCAGCGCCGGCACGGCAGACCCTCGCGGCCGTACGCGTCGAGCGAGCGGTCGAAGTAGCCCGACTCCCCGTTCACGTTGACGTACAGACTGTCGAAACTGGTGCCGCCCACGGACAGGGCCGCGTTCATCACATCCCGTACGTGGCCCAGGAGTTCAGCGGTGCGCGGACGGGTGAAGGCCGCGGTCGGGCGTTCGTAGTGGACGCGGGCCCGCCAAAGGGCCTCGTCCGCATAGATGTTGCCGACTCCGCTGATCAACGACTGGTCCAGCAGGGCCCGTTTGATCGTCGTGCGCTTGCGGCGCAGGGCCTGGTGGAACAACTCGTCGTCGAACAAGGGGTCCAGGGGGTCACGCGCGATGTGCGCGATGACGTCCGGCAGCCCGTCCGGGGTGGTGTCGTGCAACGACAGCCCGCCGAAGGTGCGTTGGTCGACGAAACGGAGTTCGGTACCGAGACCGTCGGCGAACCGGACCCGGATCCGCAGATGCTTCTCGTCGGGGAACTCGTGCCGCTGTACCAGGAGTTGACCACTCATTCCGAGATGGGCGAGCACCGCCTGCTGAGTGTCCTCCAACGGCAGCCACAGATACTTGCCGCGCCTGCTGGGCACACCGATCCGATGCCCCTTGAGCCGGTGCGCGAAGTCGTCGGCGCCGGCCACATGCCGTCGTACCGCACGCGGATGCAGCACCTCGGCGTCGGCGACCGTGCGATGGGCGACCCACCGCTCCAGACCGCGCCGGACTACCTCGACCTCGGGCAACTCGGGCACTTCTCTCCTTCGCTCGGCTCGCTGGGTGCGGGCGTCGGATATTCGGTCGGGAACAGGTATGCGCAGCCTAGCCCGGTCCCGCCGTCAGTCGGCCGGGCTGTCGGACAGCACGCGGCCGTCAGCGGTAAGCCCCCTGGTCAGCAGCGCGTCGGCCTCGTCTTCGCGGCCCTGGTCGCGGAGCACCGCCACGAGGTCCCACAGCGCGTGATGATCACCTCGGTCGAGGAGCGCACGCAGTTCCTCGGTCCTGCCGAGCTTCTTGAGGAGCTGGCGGTAGCGATAGGGCGGGTCGTCCCGGCCGGGCCCGCTCAGCAGCGCCATGGCACGGTCGGGCTCGCCCCGCGCCACGAGGGCATCCACCAGGGCGGTCGTCACATCGGCCATCCTGTAGGCCCGGCCGCCCCGCGCGTGCAGCCGTAGCGCCTCCTCAAGGTCGCCCGCCTCGACGGCCAGCCTGGTCAACTCACCGGCGGCGTAGGGATCGCCGACCGCCGCGCGTGCCCTCAGCTCGTCCGTCCGGCCCGCGCTGCCCAGGAGTTCGGCCAGCTCACCACAGAGGTAACCACCCTCGTCGGCGAGCGGGGTGAGGATCTCGATCGCCCGCGCGAGGTCTCCCCGGTCGCGCAGCAGCTTGGCCGCTTCACTCGCCGCGTCGGCGTGGCCGTCCGCCGCGCGCTCCAACAGGATGTCGAGATCGCCTCGCTTCCCGAGCAGATGGGCCAGCATGAAGTCGGTGTCGCCGCTGCCCTGGTCGACGAAGTCCCACAGCAGTTCGATGCCCTCGTCCGTACGGCCCTTCTCGTGGAGGAGGTCGGCCAGGCACCAGGCCGCGGCGAAGTACCCCTCCTCGACCAGCTCGTAGAGCCGCTCGACGTGCCCCTCCTCCTTGAGGATTTCGGCGAGGAACAGGATGGCGTCGTCGTAGTCCCGTTCGTGGAGCATCTCCAGGATGGGAATGGCCCGGTCGTTCTCGTCCTCGTCGTGGAACAGCTCGGCCAGCCGGTACCAGGACCCCAGGTCGTCCGGATCGAGATCCTCCAGCAGCAGCGAGATCGCCAACTGCGGATTCCCGTACTCGATGAGGTGGCTGATCGCGTACTCGTTGCCGGCCTCCGCCAGGTCGAACAGCTCCTCGAAGTTCCAGCCCGCGAGGATCGTCCGGTACAGGGCGGCACGCGGGTCGTCGGACTCGGTCAGCCGACCGGCCATCTCCTCGGCGCCGGCGGTGTCGCCCGTCCTGCGGCAGAGCGCCCCCAGCTCCTCCATCGCCGACACGGAGCCCGACTCGACAGCCTTGCGCAGCAGGGGTACGGCGGCGGAGACGCGTTGCCGGGCCGCGGCCGCCGCGCCGGTGCGCAGGACGTCCGTGGGATCGGTGAGGTGGTCGGCGCACGCCTGCCAGAAGGTCTCCGGCGGGGGCACGGCCCGTTGAGCACGGCCGGTGTGGTGCAGCAGATAATCGGCGACCCGGTAGCCGTCCGGGCGGCCCATCCCCGGTCCCTGGCTGACGGGGACGAGGGCCGAGGTGGCACCCAGCAGCGGTTGGGTCGCGTAGCCCAGCGCCTGTTCGAACCAGTCACCG
This sequence comes from Streptomyces sp. NPDC005492, assembly GCF_040605995.1. Taxonomy (NCBI): domain Bacteria; kingdom Bacillati; phylum Actinomycetota; class Actinomycetes; order Kitasatosporales; family Streptomycetaceae; genus Streptomyces; species Streptomyces sp. NPDC005492. The sequence goes on along the minus strand of NZ_JBEXDX010000009.1, from coordinate 142,228 downwards.
GGGGCACCGGCCCGCTGTCTGGGATCGCAGTAGCCCGGCGCGGCGGCGCGCAGCAGGCTCTCGGTGATGGCCGACTGGACGCCCATGAGAGTCGCGTCGACGGCCGCGGTGAGCAGCGCGCGTACATAGGGACCAGCGGTCTCCCAGCGGTTGACCAGCTGTGGTGCTCCCGCGATGACCTGGGTCAGCCCGAAGTCCTCGGCCTCCAGCGCGACCCGCAATCGGTCGTCCGACGCGGCAAGGCCCGCAGCGCGCTCGCGTTCCGCCGGGCTGAGGTCGGTGCCGAGGGTCACCACCTCCGCGAGCTTCAGCAGCTCGCGTTCGGCACGGTGGCGGTCCTCGTGCGCCGACCCGGGCATCGCCGTCCAGGTGTCGTAGTAGTGCGGCCACAACGTGCCCACCAGCAGCACGGGATACGGCCGAGCCAGCAGGGTACGGACGGTCGCGGCGGTGAGCTGGTGGGCGCCGGACACATGGTTCTGCAGTTCGTCCAGCCAGACCACCAGCGGACCGGGCGCCTGGCCGGCGAGGTCCGCAATCCTGTCGCCATCGGCCGGGTGGAGCAGCAACCAGTCGGGCAGCAGGACACGGACCGCCTCGTGCAGCGACCGGGTCTTGCCCACCGAGGAACCGCCGATCAGGAGGACGAATCCCCCGTCCCGCGCAGCCGTGCCGATCAGCGCCCGCAGGCCGTCGCCGTCCCGGTCGTCCAGGTCGCGGGGCACATAGGTGGGCAGCGCCGTGGACCCGGTGCCGGCGACCCGGATGGGGCGGTGCACTCCGAGCTGTATCGGATCGGCGTCGCGAACCCGTACGAACCCCGGGTCGGCGGCCGGCCCGGTCCGGGCTGGTCTGTCGGCGCCCTTGATCACGGTGACGCTGCCGCCGACGTCCCCGAACTGAAAGACGTCTCCGCCGACAGCGGACTCCACCACCCGGTTCCGGTCTGCTTCCCCCGCCATCGGTGCCCCGATCAATCGCCAGCGGCGAGTCCGAGGCGGACATCGCCGCCCACCGAGCCGATCTGGATGCTGTCCCCGCCGATCACACTGCCGACGACCGCCTGGGAGTTGTCGCCGATCCGCACGCCGGCCGGCGCCTGGGCAAGCAGCGCGCGCAGATCGGCGGCGAGCGTCTCGTCGGCGAGCAGCGCCTTCCGAACGGCCCTGCGCAGCACCGCCTCGACGTCCGGATCATCCGGATCCGTCACCAGGTCGGCGACCGCTTCCGGGGGCTCCTCGCCTTCGGCACGGGGCCCGAAGATCCGCTGCGCCATCCGCCGGCCCAGCTCGACCGTCACGTTCGCGGCCTCTTCCTGGGTGCGGGCGAGGACCGCCAGGCCGTACGCGCCGACAGCCGCCGTCACGAACGGGACCGCGTCCCCCGCCACCTGAGTGATGTCTCCGGTCATGGGCCGGCCCCTCCCCTACGCACCGTGGATATATCGCGGAGCCCCGGCCTCAGTCGCTGAGGCCGGGGCTCCGGTTACTGCTTGGTCAAGCGGAGGCAGGCGCGGGGCCCGTGTCGGCTTCGGACTCGGCATCGGCGGCCTGCTCGGCTGCCGCGGCCTTGGCCGCATTGGCAGCCTTGGCGCGCTCGTCCGCATCGGCCCTGATGGACCGCCAGGCGGACTCGGCGGCCTGCTGCTCCGCCTCCTTCTTGCTGCGGCCGGTGCCGGTGCCGTACGAGACGCCTCCGACGCGGGCGGCAGCAGTGAAGGTCTTCTCGTGATCGGGGCCGGTCTCCGTGACCAGGTACTCGGGGACACCGAGCCCCTCGGTCGCGGTGAGCTCCTGGAGGCTGGTCTTCCAGTCCAGGCCGGCACCGAGGTTCGAGGACTTCTCGATCAGCGGGTCGAACAGGCGGTGCACCAGTTCGGAGGCCGCGTCGAGGCCCTGGTCGAGATAGACCGCGCCGATCACCGCTTCCAGGGTGTCGGCGAGGATGGACGCCTTGTCCCGGCCGCCCGTGCCCTCTTCGCCCCGGCCGAGCCGGATGAAGGAGCCGAGCTCCAGACCGCGACCGACCTCCGCCAGCGCACGAGAGTTGACCACCGCGGCCCGCAGCTTGGCCAGTTGGCCCTCGGGCAGGTCGGGGTGGGTCGTGTACAGCGTGTCCGTGACGACGAGGCCGAGCACGGAGTCCCCGAGGAACTCCAGCCGCTCGTTCGTCGGCAGGCCGCCGTTCTCGTACGCGTACGAACGGTGGGTCAGCGCACGCACCAGAAGGGCGGACTCGAGGTGATACCCGAGCCGCCCTTCCAACAGCGTGTGGGACGAGGCCGTGTCCGCCTGCTTCTTGGCGATTGAGTCCGCCTTGACGTCAGACATGGAGCCTCTCACCAGCCGCTCAGACCTCGAGGACCTGGCGCTTGTTGTACGTGCCGCAAGACGGGCACGCGATGTGCTGCTGCTTGGGCTCGTGGCAGCGCTCGCACGCAACCAGGGGGGTGACCGCAGCCTTCCACTGCGACCGGCGGTGGCGCGTGTTGCTGCGCGACATCTTCCGCTTCGGAACAGCCACGGCTACTTCTCCTGCTTCTCGTTGGCGCGCGCCGGTCGGGGCGCTTCACCACTGATCTCGTCCTTCTCGCCGTCTTCGAGTGAACCGGCGAGTCCCTGCAATGCCGCCCAACGGATGTCTACGGCGTCATGGTGGTGTTCCGGGTCGTCCGCGAGCCGCGCTCCGCACTCGGAGCACAGGCCCGGACAGTCGTCCTGGCACACCGGCTGCATCGGCAGTGCGAGCACCACCGCATCCCGCAGCACGGGTTCGAGGTCGAACAGGCCGTCCTCGATGAAGAGCCTGTCCTCGTCATCCGATTCCTCGGCGTCGTCGGCCGGTTCCGCTTTCGCGCGGCCACGGTCGTCGGCGTCGGGGTACGAGAACATCTCCTGGAAGTCCGCTTCGAGCGACAGCTCCAGCGGCTCCAGACACCTTACGCACTCCCCCTTGGCCTGTGCACGGGCGGTGCCTGTGACAAGCACCCCTTCCATGACCGACTCAAGGCGGAGGTCGAGCTCCACCGGGGCGCCTTCCGGCACTCCGACGACTCCCTGGATCCCTAGATCCCTGGGGGCGTCGATCGAACGGGTCAGGCGCTGCAGCGCACCAGGACGCCGACCCAGCTCGTGAGTGTCGAACACGAGAGGGTTGCGGTGGTCGAGGCGGGCGTTCAGAGCCATTCCTGTCTTTCGGTCTGCTGAGCTCAAGGGGGCGCTGCCCTTCGGTGCTTCCGGGCAGCGTTGATCGCGGACGTACACGCGACCGAAGAGCCAGGATACTGGACCTTTCGCTCACGGCCCAATCCGGTGCTTCCCTACAGGCCGCGACCCTGCTCGTACGCCCGCAACTGCTCCGCGCTGATCATGCCGGTGTCGAAGAGGCTGGTCTCGTCGAGCGCGTACCCCTGCTGCTGGGCCTGCTGGTCGTGCTGGGCCTGCTGCATCTGGTTCGGGTCGTACGCGGGCTGCTGCCCGGTGTCGTAGCCCTGGTAGGCGTAGGGGTCGGCCTGCTGGTAGCCGTAGGGGTCCTGCTGCTGGGGCTGGACGTACTGCTGCTGGTACCCGTACGGGTCCTGCTGCTGCGCGGTCTGCTGGTAGTCGTAGGCCGCCTGCGGGGCGTAGTCCTGCTGCTCGGGCTGGGGCGGTGCCGCGACCGGGGTGTCCGTGACGGACGCGAGGTCGGCGAGGTAGTCGGCGTCGCTGGTGTGCTGGACCTGGTTGCCGTCGTCGTCGAAGGCGAGGGCACCGAGGTCGTCGCTGGCGATCCGGCCGTGCAGCTTCTGCCGGCCCTTGCCGACGGCCTCCAGGGTCTTGGCGAGGACCGCCTCGAAGGCGCCGAGCTTGACGTCCACGTACGCGTCGGCGTCGCGGCGCAGGGTCTCCGGGTCGTGGCTGCGCTCGGGGGCGTCCTCGTCCTCGTAGCCCTGCTCGTCGATCCCGGGACCCGTGCCGAGCAGCTTCTCGCGGCCGCGGCCGACCGAGCCGAGGGTCTTGGTGAGGACGACCTCGAAGTTGGCGAGCTTGGAGTCGACGTAGTCGTCGGCCTCCGCGCGGATCTCCTCGGCCTCCTGACGGGCCTCGTTGAGGATGCGGTCCGCCTCGTTCTGCGAGCGGCGGGCGACCTCGGTGTCGGAGATCAGCGAGCCGCGCTCGGCGTGCGCGCTCTGGATGATCCGCTCGGCCTCCTGGCGGGCCTGTTCGACCATCTCGTGCCGGCCGCCGATCAGCTCCTGCGCCTCGGCCAGCGAGTCCGGCAGCGCCGAGCGCACCTCTTCGAGCAGCGTGAGCAGCTCGGCGCGGTTGACCACGCACGAGGCCGACATGGGCATGGACCGGGCGCTGGAGACCGAGGCGACGATCTCGTCGAGCTTCTTCTGCACGTCCACCGTGTGCTCGCCACTCTCTACCGACGTGTTGGAGACGGACGGGTCGACTGTACGACCACTCCCGCCCCGCCCGACACCGGGTGACGCACTGTCATCCCCTCAGCCCTTGTCGAGCCGCTCCCGGAGCGCTTCCAGGACGACGTCCGGCACCAGGTGGGAGATGTCGCCGCCCCACTGCGCGACCTCTTTGACCAGCGAGGAGGACAGGAAGCTGTAGGTGGGGCTGGTCGGGATGAACAGGGTTTCGACGCCCGACAGTCCATTGTTCATCTGGGCCATCTGGAGTTCGTAGTCGAAGTCGCTGACCGCGCGCAGTCCCTTGACGATGGCGGGGATGTCCCGCTGCTTGCAGAAGTCGACGAGCAGACCGTGGTAGGCCTCGACCTGGATGTTGCCGAACTCCGAGGTGACCTCGCGGATCAGCTCGATCCGCTCGTCGACGGAGAACATGCCCTTCTTCGACTGGTTGATCATCACTACGACGTGCACGACGTCATAGAGCCTGGAGGCACGGGCGATGATGTCGAGGTGTCCATTGGTGATGGGGTCGAACGACCCCGGACAAACGGCGCGGCGCACTTGAGTTCCCTCGCTCTCCGGTCCGGTCATCGTGCGTCTTCGCACGTAGAGGCGGCGCGACCGTACCAAAAGGTCCCCTCGCCATAACGCCGGGCCCGGATCCCCTCGAAACCGTCCGGCCACCCGAATTCGCCGCCTCTGGTGCTGCGCTCCACGGTGACGAGCGCTTCGTCCGCGAGCCACCCCTCCGTGCGGAGTGTGAGCAGAATCTCCCGAAGATCGTGATCTGCGACAACATACGGCGGGTCGAGAAAGACGATGTCGTACGGGTCCGTCGGCGCCGGCGTCTGGACGATCTGCTCGGCTTTGCCCGCCCTCACCTCGGCGCCGGGGAGGCCGAGAGTCTTGACGTTCTCCCGGATCGTCCGGGCCGCTCGCGCGTCCGCCTCGACGAGGAGGGTGTGGCTCGCGCCCCGGGAGAGGGCTTCGAGGCCTACGGCGCCCGAGCCCGCGTAGAGGTCGAGGACACGGTGGCCCTGTAGGGGCGTGCCGAGCAGCGACTGCCAGGTGGAGAAGAGGCCCTCGCGCGCGCGGTCGGAGGTGGGGCGGGTACCGGTGCCCGGCGGCACGGCGAGTCGACGTCCACCGGCTGCGCCGGCGATCACGCGGGTCATCTTGGGTCCTTGCTTGTGGGCGTCTTCAGGTATCAGTGTGGCTGGTCGCGCAGGTCCCCGCGCTCGCAGGCCTCAGCCCTTCTCCAAGTACTGCTCCCTCTCGTCGTCCAGCAGTGCGTCGAGTGCCACACGCAGGCCCGGGAGGTGCTCCAGCTCCGGATCGGCCGCCACCACCGCCGTCGCCTCCTCCCTCGCCTCCGCGATGACCTCCTCGTCCTCGATGACCGACAGGACCCGCAGGGACGTGCGGGCGCCGGACTGGGCCTGGCCCAATACATCGCCCTCTCTGCGCTGTTCGAGGTCGATGCGGGAGAGTTCGAAGCCGTCGAGGGTGGACGCTACGGCGGTGAGCCGCTGGCGGGCCGGGCTGGCCTCGGGCATCTCGGAGACCAGGAGGCAGAGGCCGGGCGCCGAGCCACGCCCCACCCGGCCGCGAAGCTGGTGGAGCTGGGAGACGCCGAAGCGGTCCGCGTCCATGATCACCATGGCGGTGGCGTTGGGCACGTTGACGCCGACCTCGATGACCGTGGTGGCGACCAGGACGTCGGTGTCCCCGGCGGCGAAGCGGCGCATCACGGCGTCCTTGTCGTCGGGGTGCATCCGGCCGTGGAGCACCTCGACCTTCAGCCCCTGGAGGGGGCCCGCGGCGAGCTGGGCGGCCACGTCCAGGACGGCGAGCGGCGGGCGCTTCTCCGCCTCGTCCTCGGCGGACTTCTTCTTGCCGGCCTTCTTGGGGTCGTCCTCCTCGTCGCCGATGCGCGGGCAGACGACGTACGCCTGATGGCCGTTGGACACCTCCTCGCGCACCCGCTCCCAGGCACGGGCCAGGAAGTGGGGTTTGTCGGCGGCGGGGACCACATGGCTGGCGATGGGTGAGCGGCCGGCCGGGAGCTGGTCCAGGACCGAGGTCTCCAGGTCACCGAAGACGGTCATGGCGACCGTGCGCGGGATGGGCGTGGCGGTCATGACGAGGAGGTGCGGTGGCTGCTTGCCCTTGCCCCGGAGGGCGTCGCGCTGCTCGACGCCGAAGCGGTGCTGTTCGTCGACCACGACCAGGCCGAGGTCATGGAACTGGACCTTGTCCTCGATCAACGCGTGCGTGCCGATCACGATCCCGGCCTCACCGGTGACCAGGTCGAGGAGGGCCTGCCGCCGACCGGCGGTCCCCATGGAGCCGGTGAGCAGCGTGACCTTGGTGGCCCGCTCGGCCCCGCCGAGCATCCCGCCCTCGGCCAACTCCCCCATCATCTCGGTGATCGATCTGTGGTGCTGCTGGGCGAGCACTTCGGTGGGGGCGAGCATGGCGGCCTGACCGCCCGCGTCGACGACGGCGAGCATGGCGCGGAGGGCGACCATTGTTTTTCCCGATCCGACTTCCCCCTGCAGCAACCGATGCATCGGATGCTCCGTCGCCAAGTCGTCGAAGATCTCCTTGGATACCTTCACCTGCCCGTCCGTGAGGGTGAACGGCAGGCGGTCGTCGAAGGCGGTGAGGAGGCCGTCCGGGGACGGTTTGCGGGCCACTGCCGGGAGTTGGGCGTCCGTGTGGCGGCGGCGGGCCAGGGCGACCTGGAGGACGAAGGCCTCGTCCCACTTCAGGCGGTCGCGGGCGGCGTCGATGTCCGCCTTGGTGTGGGGGCGGTGGATCTTGAGGAGGGCTTCCGGGAGGGGGACCAGGCCGCGGCCCTCGCGGAGGGAGTCCGGGAGGGGGTCGACGGCGTCCTGGGCGCTGGGCAGGACCGTCTGGAGGGCCTTGCCGATCTTCCAGGACTCCAGTTTGGCGGTGGCGGGGTAGATGGGGATCAGGGTGCCCGCCCAGGTCTCCACCGTCTCCTCGGCGTCGCCCTTCAGCAACTCGTAGGCCGGATGCGCGAGTTGAAGACGGCGGTTGAAGACGGAGACCTTGCCGGCGAACATCGCGCGGGTGCCCGGCAGCAGTTCCTTGTGGGGTTTGTGAACTCCCGAGCCGAAGAAGACGAGTTGGAGCCGGCCGCTGCCGTCCGTGATCGTGACTTCGAGACGCTGGCCCTTGCCCCGGGGTGCCTTGCTGGACGCGAAGGTGTGCAGACGGGCGTCGGCGACCTGGGCGACCACGGTGACGTGCTCGTCCATCGGCAGCTCGGCGAGGTGCGTGAGCTGGCCACGCTCCTCGTATCTGCGCGGGTAGTGGTGCAGGAGGTCGCCCACGGTGTGCAGGCCGAGATGCTCGGCCATCACCTTCGCGGTGGCGGGGCCGAGCACTGATTTCAGTGACTGTTTCAGTGGTTCTTCCAGTGCGGGCACGAGATCCATTGCACACCACGCCACTGACAATCCCGTATACGTCTCGCGAAACCCCTGGTCAGGCGGGTCGTTCCGGCTCTAGGATGGCGCGCTCCGGCCATCCCCCGCGGTCACCGCCTCACAGGGACCGCCCGACCCCCGCGCCGAGCACACCTCCACCACCTCGGCGCTGCGACGATGGACTCCCAGACCTCACAGTCATCCCAGGCATCCCAGTCACCTCACACGTTCCAGGTCGACCTGCGCGGTCTGGTGGACCTGCTCTCCCATCACCTCTACTCCAGCCCCAAGGTCTATCTGCGCGAACTGCTGCAGAACGCCGTGGACGCGATCACCGCCCGCCGGGCCGAACAGCCCGACGCCCCTGCCCTGGTGCGGTTGTACACCGAGGGCGCCACCCTGCGCGTCGAGGACTCCGGTGTCGGTCTCACCGAGGCGGACGTACACAACCTCCTCGCCACCATCGGCCGTAGCTCCAAGCGGGCGGACGGGCTCCAGGAGGCCCGCTCCGAGTTCCTCGGGCAGTTCGGCATCGGGTTGCTCGCCTGTTTCGTGGTCGCCGAGCGAATCCGGGTCGTCAGCCGCAGCGCCCGTACGCCCGAGGCGCCGCCCGTGGAGTGGACGGCGACCGACGACGGCTCGTACACCGTGCGGACACTGCCCGCCGCCGAGCATCCCGAACCGGGCACCACCGTGCACCTGGTGGCGCGCGCCGGGGCCGGCGAGTGGCTCACCAAGGAGCGGGTCCTCGCGCTGGCGCGGGACTTCGGGGCGTTGCTGCCGTACGACGTGCGGGTGGACGGTGAGGCGATCACCGATCTGCCCGCGCCCTGGGACCGGCCGTATCCGAGTCCCGGCAGCCGCAGGGTGGCCCTGGCCCGGCACTGTCACGAGCTGTTCGGGTTCACGCCGTTGGACTCGATCGAGCTGTCCGTGCCGCTCGCCGGGATCCGGGGGGTCGCCTATGTGCTGCCGTCCGCGGTGAGCCCGGCGCAGCGCGCGACCCACCGGGTGCATCTCAAGGGCATGTTGCTGACCGAGCGGGCCGAACAACTGCTGCCCGACTGGGCGTTCTTCGTGCGCTGTGTGCTGGACACGGACAGTCTGCGGCCCACGGCCTCGCGCGAGTCGCTGTACGAGGACGAGACGCTGGCCGCCGTACGGGAGGCGCTCGGGGAAAGGATTCGCTCCTGGCTGACCGGGCTCGCGGCGGGTGACCCGGAGCGGCTGGCCGCGTTCCTGGCGGTGCACCACCTGGGTGTGAAGTCGCTGGCGCGGCACGACCCGGAGATGCTGCGCACGATGCTGCCGTGGCTGCCCTTCGAGACGACCGACGGACGGGTGTCCCTGGAGGAGTTCGCGCAGCGGCATCCGGTGGTGCACTTCACGCGGACCGTCGAGGAGTACCGGCAGGTCGCCCCGATCGCGTCGGCGCAGGGCATCGGGGTGATCAACGGCGGTTACACCTACGACGGCGAGCTGGTCGAGGCGCTGCCGTCGGTGCGCCCGGGGACGGTGGTCGCCGAGCTGGACTCGGACACCGTGACCGCGCACCTGGACTCGGTGGACCCGGCCGAGGAGCTGGCGCTGGCGGACTTCCTGGCGGCGGCGCGGGCCAAGGTGGACCCCCTGGGCTGTGACGTGGTCCTACGGGCCTTCCATCCGCTGTCGGTGCCCGCGCTGCACCTGGACGACCGGTCCGCCCGGCACGAGCAGGCCCGCGCGGAGGCCGAGGAGCAGGCCGACGACCTGTGGGCGGGCATCCTGGGCTCGCTGCGGGGCAGCGCGCCGCGCGCGCGTCTCGTGCTCAACCATCTCAACCCGCTGATCCGGCGGATCAGTTCGCTGAAGGACCGGGACCTGATCGGAACGGCCACGGAGTCGCTCTACGGGCAGGCACTCCTGATGGCGCAGCGCCCCCTGCGCCCCGCCGACTCGGCACTGCTGAACCGGGCGTTCATCGGCCTCCTGGAGTGGGCCACACACGGGGAGACACACGGGGAGGGCGACCACTGATGACAGGGATCACGGACTTCGACGCGCTGCGCCGGGCGATGGCGGAGAACTCCGAGGAGCCGGAGGGACCGGCCCGCAACGCGCGCGCGGAGCAACTGCTCGCAGAGGCCGAGAAGTTGGACATCCCGCTCGCGGTGATCGAGGCGCTCGGGCATCAGTTGAAGGTCTACAACTACAGCTCCGAGAAGGACAAGATGTTCGTCCCCTTCGCGCGCCTGCTGCGCATGTGGGACGAGCGGCCCGAGGACTTCGACGAGTACGAGGTGCACTCGCTGCACTGGGTCTTCAAGTGGATGTCGTCCGGCATGCTCGGCCAGCCGCACATCCCGCTCGCGTCGATCGAGAAGTGGCTCGGCGAGATGGAGCACCGCTACCGGCTGGCCGGCCACTCCGAACGGGCGGTGCGCGGCGCCGAGTTCAGTGTCGCCTCGCACATCGGGGACCTGGCGCGGGCGGAGCGGGCGTACGCGGCGTGGCTGGCCGCCGACCGGGACACCATGGCCGACTGCCACGCGTGCGAACTGCACAGCCAGGGCGAGTGGCAGGTGCGGCGGGGGCGGGACGCCGAGGCGCTCGACCTGTGGGCGCCGGTCCTGGAGGGCGAGTTCACCTGCGCCCACGAGCCGCACACCGTCCTGGCGTCCTCCCTGGCCCCGCTGCTGCGCCTGGGACGGGCCGACGAGGCCCGCGCCCATCATCTGCGCGGCTTCCGTCTCGTACGGCCCATGGAGAGCATGCGGGGCGCGTACGCGGACCATGTGGAGTTCTGCGCGCTGAGCGGCAACGAGGCGCGCGGTCTGGAGCTGCTCGCGGAGCGTCCGGCGTACTTCACGGACTCCGGGAACCCGCGCAGCGGGCTGGACTTCCTGTCCGTGGTGGCGCTGCTGATGGACCGCCTGACCGGGCTGGGCCTCGGCGACCAGCGGGTGCCGGGGCCGCCCGGCCGGGCGTGGACGGCGGGCGAACTCGCCGTCCACGCGCGCGTGGAGGCCCTCGCGCTGGCCGCCCGCTTCGACGAGCGCAACGGCACGACGTACCTCGGCGACCGGGCACGCGCGCGCATGGACCAGCGCCCGTTGGTGGAACGGCTGCCCCTGGGGGTGCGTTCGGCGGCCCGGCCGGCCGCGGCACCGGTGCCGGCCGCGGCGGTCCCGGAACCGTCACCGGAGCAGGACCTCGCCACGCTCCTCACGGAGGCGCGGCGACTGTCGGACACGCTGCGACCGCACGCCGTGGAGGCCTGGTCGGCGGTCGCCCGGGCCGCCGAGGGCGTCGAGCTGGAGGCCCGCGACCGGGCCGAGATCGCCGACCACCAGGCGATGGACCGGGGCCCCGAGGGCATCGCCCTCTTCGAGCGCGCCGCCGAGCTGTACGCGGAGGCGGGCGACCCCGGGGAGGCGTTGGCGGCACGCGCGCGTGGAGCGTACGTACGGGCTCTGGCGGGCGAGGTCGACGAGGCCCTCGCGGTGATCGCCGAGGCGTACGACGGGGTGCTGGCCCTGTACTCCGAGGGCGCCACGGGCGTACGGCAGACGGCGGCCGTGCTGATGAGCCGGGCGCGCGTCCTGATGCGGGCCGTGCACGAGGACCCCTCGGGCGACTCCCCCGACGTGGAGGTCATGGCGGCCGCCGAAGCCGCCGTACGGGAGGTGCTGGCGCTGGTCGAGGGACACACCGGGGAAGATGTCCGGCTGGCCGCGCGGGGTGCCGAGGGGCAGGCGATGCTGGCCGAACTCGCGCTGCGGGGCGGGGACGCGGAGATGGCCGTCCGGTTGTTCGCGAAGGCGTCGGCGGCGTTCGTGGGCGCGGGGCTGCCGTGGTTCGCGGTGGAGTACGAGGCCCGGTCTGCCGGGCTCGCCCATCAGCTCGGTGACGTCACGGAGGCGGAGCGGGCGCTGCGGGCGGCCTTGGAGCACGGCGGGCCGTATCTGGAGGCTCCCGGACGGGCCCAGTTGCACCTTCAGCTCGCCGAGGTGCTCGGCGGCCGGGGGCGGTCCCAGGAGGCGGCGGAACACGCCCTGGAGGCGGCGCACTGGTCCGACGAGGCGGGCGAGGGGCCGACGCTGGGGGCCTGGGCACGGCACCAGTTGGGCGGCTTTCTGCTGCGCCAGGGCCGGTGGGCCGAGGCCGCGGAGGTGCTGGAGTCGGCGCTGCCCGACCTGAGCGCCGAGACGCACGGCGACGGCGCGGTCGTACAGACGCAGTGGTGGCTCGGTGACTGTCTCAGCGAACTGGGTGAGCACCGGGCCGCTGCCGAGCGGCGGTTGCAGGCGGCCGAGATCGCGCGGGAGTGGCCCGAGCAGCACGACCACGCGACGCTCGCGCACCTCGCGGCCGAGTCCCTGGGGCAGGCCGGGCTGCCCGTCGAGGCGGACCGGGCGTACGCGCGCGCGGGTGAGCTGTGGCGGTCCCTGGGGAACGTGCACGGGCTCGTCCGCTCGCTGCGCGCCCGCGCCTGGCTGGCGCTGCGCGCGGACCAGGGCCCGAACAGCGCTGACAGCGCGCGGGAGTTGATGTCGGAGGGGATCGAGGAGTGCGAGGCGGCGCTGCTCGTGACGGACGACGAGGAGGCGCGGCAGCGGCTCACCGGTGAACTCGGCCACACGCACCGGCAGTTCGGCGAGCTGCTGGCGCGTTCCGTCGCCGAGGAGGCCGAGGACACCGCGATCCAGGCCGCGTTCGAGGACGCGCTGGCGCAGACGGCGGAGGCCGTCGCCGTCTTCGCCGCCCTCGGGGAGGGCGCCGTGCACACGCGCACCGCCGTCGAACTCGCCGCGGGCTGGCTGGAGGCCGACCTCAGCCGCCCCGCCGACGCGGCGGCACGCGCGCGTGGCGTGCTGAGGGCCTACGAGGGTGCCGACGACGGCGACGAGACGGTGGCCGCGCGCCGGGCCGAGGCGGAGCAACTGCTCCAACTCATGGAGGAGCAGACCGGGCACCAGTAGGGGTTACTCCACGCCGATGAGCAGCAGGGCGCCCTGCCGGCCGCCCCGGTACACCACCGTGTCGACCGCGAGGTACGTCTCACGGACGTGGACCTCCAGGATGTCGGCGACGTCCGCGGGGGCCTCGTCGCCGAGGACGAGGGTGACGAGTTCGCCGCCGGCCGCGAGCATGCGGTCCAGGACGGCCCGGGCGGTGGCCGTGACGTCGGCACCGATCACGGCCACGTCGCCGTCGACGAGGCCCAGGACGTCCCCGGCCTGGCAGATGCCGGCCATGGTCCAGGACTGGCGTTCCGCGACGGCGACCTCGGCGTAGCGGGTCGCGCCCGCCGCCGAGGTCATGGCGACGACGTCCTCGTCGAAGCGGCGCTCCGGCTCGTGCACGGCGAGCGCGGCGATCCCCTGGACCGCGGACCGGGTCGGGATCAGCGCGACCCGGACGCCCTCGGCCCGCGCCTGCTCGGCGGCGGCCGCCGCCGTGTGGCGCAGATCCGCGTCGTTGGGCAGCAGCACGACCTCACGCGCGTGTGCCCGCCGCAGGGCCGCGACCAGTTCCCCGCTGGCCGGCGGCTCCCCGGGGCGCGCGAGGACAGTGGTCGCGCCCGCCTCGCCGTAGAGCCCCGCCAGGCCCTCACCGGGGACGACGGCGACGACGGCCCGCTGGGCGCGCTCCCTGGGCGGTCGTTCGGCGCCGGTGGTGTGGACGTCACCGAGCCCGAAGTGGGTGATCCGGATGCGGTACGGCCGTCCGGCCTCGACGCCGGCCTCCACGGCGGCACCAGCGTCGTCGACGTGCACGTGGACGTTCCACAGGCCGTCGCCGCCGACCACGACGAGTGAGTCGCCGAGCGCGTCCAGCCGCTCCCGCAGCCGGTTCACGGCGGTGTCCTCGGCCTCCAGGAGGTAGATCACCTCGAAGGCGGGTCCGCCCGCGCACGGGACGGCCTCGGGAGCGCCGGGAGCGGAAACGGTCTCCACGCGTGCGTGCGTGGCATCGGCGGGTACGCGTGCGTGCGGCTCCAGGGCCGTGAAGACCGGCAGCTCGCCGGTGAACGTCTCGACCAGCGCGGCCAGCACCGCCACCAGCCCCCGCCCGCCCGCGTCGACGACCCCGGCGCGCTCCAGGACGGCCAGTTGCGCCGGGGTCTCGGCCAGCGCCGCGCACGCCCCCTCGTAGGCGGCCCGCGCCACGGTCCCGCAGTCGCCCTCGGTGGCGTCGGCCGCGTCCGCCGCCGCCGAGGCGACCGAGAGGACCGTGCCCTCGACCGGGTGGGCCACCGCGTGCCGGGCGGAGTCGGCCGCGTGCCGCAGGGCGAGGCGCAGTCCCTCCCCGTCGGTGTGAGTCGTCTCACCGTCGGCGGCGAGCACATGGGCCATGCCCCGCAGCAGTTGCGCGAGGATGGTCCCGGAGTTCCCGCGCGCCCCTATGAGTGCCCCGTGGGCCATGGCGCGGGCGGCGTCGGCCAGCGGCGGCTTCTGCCCGGTCAGGGTGTCGTGTCCGTCGAACAGCGCCTCGACGGCCGTCACCGCGGACTCCATGGTCAGGTACAGGTTGGTGCCGGTGTCGCCGTCGGCCACCGGGTACACGTTGATCGCGTCGATCTCCTCGCGCGCCCGCCCCAGCGCCCGCAGCGCGAGACCGCACCAGGTGCGCACCGCGAGAGCATCGAAGAATCTCCGCGACACCTGCGGCACCTGCGCCTCCTTGAGCTGCTGGACTGGCACGCAGCGTAGACCCCGAGGCGGTCCGGGGCCGAGGAGGGCCGGAGCGGGCCCCCGACCAGGCATGGTAGTTTCGTTGTACTGGCGCAGTCGTTGTATGCTGCTCCGGTTGCCCGATCCCGATCGGGCCATCCCCCCTGGCAGTGCCACTCAGATCTCACGATCTCGATCCCGGCATGCCGGGATCATCCGTAAGTGCATCTGTGCATCTGAAGTCTTTGGAGTGACCCGTGGCTGCCAACTGCGACGTCTGCGGCAAGGGGCCGGGCTTCGGCAACAACATCTCGCACTCGCACCGCCGTACGCCCCGTCGCTGGAACCCGAACATCCAGCGCGTCCGTACCGTGGTCGGCGGGACGCCGAAGCGCGTGAACGCTTGCACCTCGTGCATCAAGGCCGGCAAGGTCTCGCGCTGACGCACTGCTGAGCGCGCGGCCACTGCTGGTTCGCTGCATCGAGCCGGTCCACCTCGTGTGGGCCGGCTTTTTGCCGTGCCCTGTCAGTAGGTGTCCCGCCGGAGCGCCCACGCGTGATCCACCGGCCCGATCCCGCCGCCGAGCGCGAACCCCGCCGCGATCGCCCCCGTGACATAGGTCTTCGCCGCCGTCACCGCCTCCGGCACCGACCGCCCCATGGCGAGATGCGCGGCGATCGCCGAGGCGAGTGTGCAGCCCGTGCCGTGGGTGTGCCGGTTGTCGTGCCGGGGCGCGCGCAGCCAGTGCTCCTCGGAACCGTCGGACAGCAGGTCCACGGCGTCGCCGGGCAGATGACCGCCCTTGATCAGCACCCAGCGCGGCCCGTACGACAGCACGGCCGCCGCGGCTTCCCGCAACCCGTCCTCCGAGTCGACCCGTACACCGGTCAACTGGGTCACCTCGTCGAGGTTCGGTGTCGCCACGGTCGCGGCCGGCAGCAGGCGCGTGCGGACCGCGTCCAGCGCGGAGGCGGCCAGCAGCGAGTCCCCGTGCTTGGAGATGCCCACCGGGTCGACGACCGCCGGGGCGTCCGTCTCCGCGAGCAACTCCGCGACCGTCTCGACGAGTTCGGCCGAGGCGAGCATCCCGGTCTTCACGGCCTGTACGCCGATGTCGTCGACGACGCTGCGGTACTGGGCGCGCACCGCCTCGGCCGGAAGTTCCCAAGCCCCTTGCACACCGAGGGAGTTCTGCGCGGTGACCGCCGTGACGACGCTCATACCGTGCACGCCGAGTGCGAGCATCGTCTTCAAGTCGGCCTGGATTCCAGCCCCCCCACCGGAGTCGGAGCCCGCGACCGTCAGCACGAGGGGCTTCACGACTCGATGTCCCCGAAGTGGTCCCAGCCGCCCTTGCTGGTCCATGGCGCCCCGTCCACCGTCACCTGGGGCAGCGCCGAGGGGTTGAGGACCTCGCCGATCACCTTCCAGCGGGCCGGCAGCTTCACGTCCGGCGCGAAGGTCGCCACGATCGCGTGGTCCTCTCCCCCGGTGAGCACCCACTGGATGGGGTCGACGCCGACGGCCTGCCCGATGTCGTTCATCTGCGTCGGGACGTCGATCGCCCCGGACCGGATGTCGATCCGCACCTTGCTGGCCTCCGCGATGTGCCCGAGGTCGGCGATCAGCCCGTCGCTGACGTCGCACATCGCGGTCGCGCCGAGCCCGGCCGCCGCCGGACCCGCGTGATACGGCGGCTCGGGGCGCCGGTGCGCCTCCACGAACGCGCGGGGTGAGCGGAAGCCCCGGGACAGCACCGCGTACCCGGCCGCGGACCAGCCCAGCCAGCCGGTCACCGCGACCATGTCGCCGGGCTGCGCGCCGCCCCGGGTGACCGGCTCGCGGCCCCGCAGATCGCCGAGCGCGGTGATCGACACCATGATCGTGTCGCCGCGTACGACATCGCCGCCGACCACCGAGGCACCCGCGACCTGGCACTCGTCGCGCAGCCCGTCCATCAGCTCCATGGGCCAGGTGACCGGGAGTTCGGCCGGCACGACCAGGCCGAGCAGCAGCGCGGTCGGTACGGCGCCCATGGCCGCGATGTCCGCGAGGTTCTGCGCGGCGGCCTTGCGTCCGACGTCGTATGCGGTGGACCAGTCGCGGCGGAAGTGCCGCCCCTCCAGCAGGATGTCGGTGCTCGCCACGACCCTGCGGTCGGGCGCGGCGACGACCGCGGCGTCGTCGCCGGGGCCGACCCGGACCGCGGGGGTGGTGGTGAGCCGGGAAGTGAGCTCCCTGATGAGCCCGAACTCCCCCAACTCACCGACGGTGCCCTTCATCGTTCGTCCTCTTCTCGTGACGACAGCGCCCGGTCGCGAGCCGTCGGTGTGCTCGGTACGGTCGAGGTGACCGTCAACTTAGTCGTGCCCGGACCCCGGCGCGCAGGCTGGGTCGTGTCCGCAAGGTCCCGTCGTCCGACCGAAGGGCGGGCTCCGCGCCCGCCGCGGAAGCGGCTGGTGTCGCAGCCGGTGCGTGCTCTCGGCGTGCCGGGCGGGAGCCCTGGCACTGGACGTACTTGGGCTTCCGCCCGGTGCGGTGAGTGGGGGCACCTCCCACGCCCTTAAGGCAGTGGGGGAGCGTGCCGGGCGTCGCGGAGCAGGCGGGACCTTGCGGACACGACCCACGGTCCCCGCGGGTCTCCCCCTGACGAGCGGCGACGCGATACCGTGGCGTTCCTTTTCCCCACATGATCCTCGTGGCCGCCCTGGAGGTTCCGTGGTACAGGCGTACATCCTGATCCAGACGGAGGTCGGCAAGGCGTCGACCGTCGCCGAGACGATCAGCAAGATTCCTGGAGTGATCCAGGCCGAGGACGTGACAGGACCGTACGACGTGATCGTGCGGGCCCAGGCCGACACGGTCGACGACCTCGGCCGCATGGTGGTCGCCAAGGTCCAGCAAGTGGACGGCATCACCCGAACCCTGACCTGCCCGGTGGTGCATCTGTAGCCCCCGTCTACCCTTGGCCGGTGAACTCTCTCCGTCCCCGGCGCCGTTCTGCCGCCGGGCTGCCCGTGCTGGCCCTGCTGATCACCGTCGCGGGCTGCTCCTCAGCAGACGACAGCGCGTCGGCGGCGGTTCCCTCGCCGGGGGCGAAGGTCACCGGGCTGTGCCGGAATCTGGACAAGGTGCTGCCGTCCGAGGTCGACAGCCAGGGCCGCCGGGATCCCGAGCCCGCGTCCGCGCTGACCGCGGGCTGGGGGAACCCGGCGATCATACTGCGCTGCGGTGTCGTCAGGCCCGCGAAGATGAACGACCCGGAGGCCGACGGCGTCGATGTGAACGGGGTGGGCTGGCTGCTGCAGAAGCAGGACGACGGCTCGTTCCGGTTCACCACGACGCTGCGCAAGGCCTATGTCGAGGTGACCATCCCGAAGGACCGCACCGGGGACGGCCTGGCGCCCCTGGTCGACCTGGCGAAAGCCGTCAAGAAGGCGATCCCCGCAGGGATCGCCGACTAGGTCAGCGAAGTCCGGTGGACCGGCGCAGGGCCGCCTGGATCAGGAGCTCCACCAGCTCGGGGTAGGAGACCCCGCTCGCCCGCCACATCTGCGGGTACATCGAGATCGGTGTCATGCCGGGCATGGTGTTGATCTCGTTGATGACGAACTCGCCGTCCTCGGTGAGGAAGAAGTCCGCGCGCACGAGCCCCTCGCAGGAGGCCGCCTCGAAGGCGTCCACCGCGAGCCGCTGGACCTCGGCCGTCTCCTCGGGAGTCAGGGGCGCGGGCACGATGCCGGGGGTCGAGTCGATGTACTTCGCCTCGAAGTCGTAGTACGCGTGCGCGTCCGGCGGCGGGATCTCCGAGGGCACGCTCGCCCGCGGCCCGTCCTCGAACTCCAGCACCCCGCACTCGATCTCGCGTCCGCGCAGCGCGGCCTCCACGAGGATCTTCGGGTCGTGCCGCTGCGCCTCCGCGAGCGCCTCGTCGAGCCCGGCCAGGTCGTCGACCTTGGTGATGCCGATCGAGGAACCCGCGCGCGCGGGCTTCACGAACAGCGGCCAGCCGTGCTCACCCGCGAAGTCGATGATCTTCTTGCGGGCGGCGGACTCGTCCCGCTCCCACTCGCGCGGCCGGATCACCACGTAGGGGCCGACCTTGAGGCCGAACGAGGTGAAAACCCGCTTCATGTACTCCTTGTCCTGGCCGACGGCCGAGGCGAGCACACCGGCGCCCACGTACGGCACACCGGACAGCTCCAGGAGACCCTGGAGGGTGCCGTCCTCGCCGTAGGGGCCGTGCAGGACGGGGAAGACGACATCGACCTCGCCGAGGGCCTTGGGCACGGATCCCGGCTCGCTGACGACGACTTCGCGGTTTCCGGGGTCGAGCGGGAGCACCACGCCGCCCTCGCTCGACTCGGCGAGTTCGGCGACGTCCGGGGTACGGCGGTCGGTGATCGCCATGCGGTCCGGTTCGTCGGCGGTCAGGGCCCAGCGGCCTTCGCGGGTGATGCCGATCGGCAGGACGTCGTACCTGGTCCGGTCGATGGCCGCGAGGACGGCGCCGGCGGTGACCACGGAGATCCCGTGTTCGGAGCTGCGACCGCCGAACACGACGGCCACACGCGGCTTGCGAGGCGGCTGCTCAGGGCTCTGGGAGAGGTTCTCGGTGCTCATATCGCGATGAGCGTACCCGGTGGTACTGCCTTGAGTCAGCGTCCGTTGACGGGCGGCGGTTCGAACAGCGCCCCCGGGCAATGTCCCGCAGGGGCGCGGGGAACTGCGCGCCCAGCCACAACGGGCCCGCGGCGCCGACCGACACCAGGCGCCCCCACCCCTCCGCCCACCCCAGCGGAGCGCTCAGCGTCGCTCCGGCTTCGCGCTGCGCGACATCAGCTCCTTGACGGCGACCACCGGGGGCTTGCCCTCGTGCACGATCTCGAAGACCGTCTCGGTGATCGGCATGTCGACGTCGTGCCTGCGGGCCAGATCCAGCACGGACTCACAGGACTTGACGCCCTCGGCGGTCTGCTTGGTGACCGCGATGGTCTCCTGGAGGGTCATGCCCTTGCCGAGGTTGGTGCCGAAGGTGTGGTTGCGCGACAGCGGCGAGGAGCAGGTCGCCACCAGGTCGCCGAGGCCCGCGAGTCCGGAGAAGGTCAACGGGTCCGCGCCCATCGCGATACCGAGCCGGGTGGTCTCGACGAGACCGCGGGTGATGAGCGAGCCCTTCGCGTTGTCCCCGAGCCCCATGCCGTCCGCGATGCCGACGGCGAGCCCGATCACGTTCTTCACCGCGCCGCCGAGTTCGCAGCCGACGACGTCGGTGATGGTGTACGGCCTGAAGTACGGCGTGTGGCAAGCCGATTGGAGCCGGCGGGCCACCGCCTCGTCGGTGCAGGCGACCACGGCGGCGGCCGGCATCCGGGAGGCGATCTCCCGCGCGAGGTTGGGTCCGGAGACCACGGCGATACGGTCCGGGCCGACCTTGGCGACGTCCTCGATGACCTCGCTCATCCGCATGACGGAGCCGAGTTCGACGCCCTTCATGAGGGAGACGAGGACCGTGTCGGGCGCCAACAGCGGTGCCCAGTCGGCCAAGTTGGCGCGCAGCGTCTGCGAAGGGACCGACAGGACGGTGAAGTCGGCGCCGGCGGCGGCCTCGGCGGGGTCGGTGGTGGCCCGCAGGTTCTGAGGGAGTTCGATGCCCGGGAAGTAATCGGGGTTCGTACGGCTGGAGTTGATGGCTTCGGCGACCTCCGCGCGGCGCGCCCACAGCGTGACCTCGCACCCCGCGTCGGCGAGCACCATGCCGAAGGCCGTGCCCCACGAACCGGCGCTGAAGACAGCCGCCTTGACCGGCTTGCTCACGTGCCCTGCCCCTCTTCCAGTTCCACCTTGGGCTCCAACTGCTCGGCCTCCGCGGCCGTCCGGCGCCGCTGCTCGATCCGCTCGCGGCGCGGGTCGTAGGGCGTCTCGGGCGCCTGCGCGCCGCGGATCTGCTCCAACAGGCGGGTGATGTCGGCCATGATGACCTCGGTCGCCTCCTTGAGGAGGTCCGGGCTCATGTCCTTGCCGTAGAACCGCGTGAGGTCCACCGGCGGGCCCGCGAGCACATGGCTGGTCTTGCGCGGGAGGACGTGCAGCTTCTTGGCGTACGGAGGCAGCAGTTCGTTCGCGCCCCACTGCGCCACGGGAATCACCGGGCACTTGGTCTGCAGGGCCACGCGCGCGGCACCGGTCTTGCCGGTCATGGGCCACTGGTCGGGGTCCCGGGTGATGGTGCCCTCGGGATAGAACGCGACGCACTCACCGCGCTCCACGGCGTCGATCGCGGCGCGGAAGGCGCTCAGCGCGTCGGTGGTCTCGCGGTAGACGGGGATCTGTCCGGTACCGCGCATCGCGGCGCCGACGAATCCCTTCTTGAAAAGGCCGCTCTTCGCGAGGAATCGCGGAACGCGCCCGGTGTTGTACTGAAAGTGAGCGTACGCGAGGGGATCAACATGCGAATTGTGGTTCACCGCGGTGATAAATCCACCCTCGGCCGGAATGTGCTCCATTCCGCGCCAGTCCCGCTTGATCAGAACCACCAGCGGCGGTTTGCAGAGGACCGCTGCGAAGCGGTACCAGAACCCGATTCTGCGGCGGGGCACGCGAACACCTTCCTCTAGGACCCGGGGGGCCGCACAAGTGTCGCCCCAGGCCGCCGGTCTGTCGAGAACACCGTACGCCCCGCCACCGACACCGCCACGGGTGCCGGGTGACAATGGCGCGGACAAGAGAGGGACGGAACGCTCGTGCAGTGGACCTTGGTCATACCCCTGAAGTCTCTGGCGCGAGCCAAGAGCAGGCTCTCGGACACCGCCGGCGACGGGCTGCGCCCGGGCCTCGCCCTCGCCTTCGCCCAGGACACCGTGGTGGCGGCGCTGGCCTGTCCGGCGGTCCGTGATGTGGCGGTCGTCACGGACGACACCCTGGCCGGCCGCGAACTCGCCGTACTGGGCGCCCGGATCGTCGCCGACGAGCCGGGAGGGGGCCTCAACGCCGCTCTGCGGCACGCGGCGACGGTCGTGCGGGTTTCCCGTCCCGAAAGCGCGGTCGCGGCCCTGAACGCCGATCTGCCGGCGCTGCGCCCCGCGGAATTGGCCAGGGTCCTGGACGCGGCCGCGGAATTCCCGCGCGCATTTCTCCCGGACGCGGCCGCAATCGGCACCACGTTGCTCACCGCGAGGGACGGCCGCGAATTGCGCCCGGCTTTCGGCCCGGATTCCCGCGCCCGCCATCGCGCCTCGGGGGCGACGGAACTCGCGTTGGACGCGGTGGATTCCGTACGACAGGACGTGGACACCGGCGAGGACCTGCGGGCGGCGCTGGTCCTTGGGGTGGGGCCGCGCACGGCGGCAGCGGCGGCGGGGCTGCTGATTCCCGGGCAGTAGACGGCAGTAGGCTGCGGCCATGCAGGCGACCGCTTACACCTACGACGCCGGGACCCGCACCGGCAGTGTGCTGCTCGACGACGGCACCCCGGTGCCCTTCGACGCCGCCGCGTTCGACGCGGGCGGGCTGCGGCTGCTGCGGCCGGGACAGCGGGTGCGGATCGAGACCGAGGGGCCGAAGGACGGGCTCAGGGTCACGCTGGTGACCCTGCAGACCTTCTGAGCGGAACCTCTTGAACGACCCTCCAGGGGCCGTGAATACGCCGCGGGCCGGACTCCCTCAGGGAGTCCGGCCCGGCGCGTGAGTGCCCTGCGACCCGTGACTAGCGGGTGGCGGTGGCCTTCTTGGCGGTGGTCTTGCGCGCCGTCGACTTCCTGGCGGGGGCCTTCTTGGCCGTCGCCTTCTTGGCCGGGGCCTTCTTCGCGGTCGCCTTCTTGGCGGTACCGGTGGCCTTCTTGGCCGCCGTCTTCTTGGCCGTCGCCGTGGTCTTCTTGGCGGTCGACTTCTTGGCCGTGGTCTTCTTGGCGGTGGCCGTCTTGGTCGCCGTCTTCTTCGCCACGGTCTTCTTCGCGGTGGCCGTGGCCCTCTTGGCGGTGGTCTTCTTGGCCGCGGCCTTCTTGACCGTCGCCGAAGCCGTGCCGCTCAGGCTGCCCTTGGGCGCCTTCTTGACGGCGACCTCGCCACCGCGCGGGAGCTTCTTCGAGCCGCTCACCAGGTCCTTGAAACCCTGGCCCGCGCGGAAGCGCGGCACGGAGGTCTTCTTGACCCGAACCCGCTCGCCCGTCTGGGGGTTGCGGGCGTAACGGGCCGGACGGTCGACCTTCTCGAACGAACCGAAGCCGGTGACCGAAACCCGGTCCCCATTTACCACGGCGCGGACGACAGCGTCCAGTACCGCGTCGACCGCCTCGGCGGCCTGCTGACGGCCACCGACCTTGTCCGCAATCGCTTCTACGAGCTGCGCCTTGTTCACGTCTTCCCCTTCGGAGACATTGCCGGAACGAAACTGATCCGGCTTTTTCGCACGTTAGGCAGATATATACCGCAAATCAAACACGAAACGGGCTAATCACCCGTGCGCCGCAACGAACTCGGCTGTCCTGGACTTGTTTCAGCGTTCCTCTTCCGGGAATCGACCCGCGTCGAGGTCCGCGGTGAAGCGGTCCAGTCTCCTTGCCGCGTCGGCGAGATCGTGCTTGGCCGCGGCCGTAATGACCAGCAGCTTCCGGGCCAGCGCCATCCGTACGCCCTCCGGGACTTGCAGTGCGCGCACCCTTGTGTGCGCTTCCTTGAGTTGGTCCGCGACCGCCGCATAGAGCTTGAGTTGGCCGTCGTGTTCCATGCACAGATTGTGCCATCTGGGGCGAGTTGTCGCCTGCGGGGGTAGCAACTGGCACCTCAAACAGCCTTCCGGAGCCCGGCGGCGGCGTTGGCTCAAAGCAGCGCCTACCCGGTCAACACCCTGTCTAACACGGGAAGTTGAGCAAAGCGTTGCAGGCGCGCAGGGCCGTTCGGGTGCAGACATGGCTGTACCCCCAATCGTGGCGATCGGGGGTACAGACGGGGTGTCGCGGTGGCCGGATCCCGACCTGGCGCGGGGGTTCGGTCAGACCTGGACCGTCCGCGGCTTGTACGAGGGGCGCTTGGCCTCGTAGGTGGCGATGTCGCCCTCGTTCTGGAGGGTGATGGAGATGTCGTCCAGCCCGTTCAGCAGTCGCCAGCGGGCGTTCTCGTCGAGTTCGAAGGACGCGGTGATGCCCTCGGCACGCACCTCGCGGGCCTCCAGGTCGACCGTGATCTCGGCCTGCGGGTCCTTCTCGGCGAGGTCCTGGAGAGCTTCCACGATCTTCTGGTCCAGAACGACCGTGAGCAGGCCGTTCTTCAGCGAGTTGCCGCGGAAGATGTCGGCGAACCGGGAGGAGATGACGGTCTTGAAACCGTAGTTCTGCAGCGCCCACACGGCGTGCTCACGGGAGGAGCCGGTACCGAAGTCGGGACCCGCGACCAGGACCGTGGCGCCCTTGCGCTCGGGGCGGTTGAGGATGAAGTTCTCGTCCTTGCGCCAGGCCTCGAACAGCCCGTCCTCGAACCCGTCCCTGGTCACCTTCTTGAGCCAGTGGGCGGGGATGATCTGGTCGGTGTCCACGTTGCTGCGGCGCAGCGGGACGGCCCGGCCGGTGTGCGTGGTGAATGCTTCCATGACTCTCAGACTCCAGCGGGCACAGGGGCGTCGGACAGGTCGGCGGGCGAGGCCAGGTGGCCCAGCACGGCGGTCGCGGCGGCGACCTGCGGCGAGACCAGGTGCGTACGGCCGCCCTTGCCCTGCCTGCCCTCGAAGTTGCGGTTGGAGGTGGACGCGGAGCGCTCACCGGGCGCCAACTGGTCCGGGTTCATGCCCAGACACATCGAGCAGCCCGCGTGCCGCCATTCGGCGCCGGCCTCCTTGAAGACGACGTCCAGGCCCTCGGAGACGGCCTGCAGACCGACCCGCGCGGAGCCGGGGACGACCAGCATCCGTACGCCGTCGGCGACTTTGCGGCCCTCGACGATCGCGGCGGCCGCACGCAGGTCCTCGATACGGCCGTTGGTGCACGAACCTACGAAGACGGTGTCCACCTTGATGTCGCGCAGCGGCTGGCCGGCCTCCAACCCCATGTATTCCAGGGCCTTTTCGGCGGCGTGGCGCTCCGAAGCGTCTTCGTACGAAGCCGGATCGGGGACGGACGCCGAAAGCGGCGCGCCCTGACCGGGGTTGGTGCCCCAGGTGACGAACGGCGCGAGCGAGGGACCGTCGATGACGACCTCGGCGTCGAATTCCGCGTCCTCGTCGGTCTTCAGGGTCTTCCAGTACGCGACGGCGGCGTCCCAGTCCTCGCCCTCGGGGGCGTGGGCGCGGCCCTTGATGTAGTCGAAGGTCGTCTCGTCGGGGGCGATCATGCCCGCGCGGGCACCGGCCTCGATCGACATGTTGCAGATGGTCATGCGGGCCTCCATCGAGAGCTTCTCGATGGCGGAGCCGCGGTACTCCAGGATGTAGCCTTGGCCGCCGCCGGTGCCGATCTTCGCGATGATGGCGAGGATCAGGTCCTTGGCGGTGACACCGTCGGGCAGTTCGCCGTCGACCGTGATGGCCATGGTCTTCGGGCGGGCCAGCGGCAGCGTCTGGGTGGCCAGCACATGCTCCACCTGGGAGGTGCCGATGCCGAACGCCAGCGCGCCGAAGGCGCCGTGGGTGGAGGTGTGGGAGTCACCGCACACGACGGTGGTACCGGGCTGGGTCAGGCCCAACTGCGGTCCCACGACGTGGACGACGCCCTGCTCGACATCGCCGAGGGAGTGCAGGCGCACGCCGAACTCGGCGCAGTTCTTGCGCAGCGTCTCCAGCTGGGCCCGGGAGACCGGGTCCGCGATGGGCTTGTCGATGTCGAGGGTCGGGGTGTTGTGATCCTCGGTGGCGATGGTGAGGTCGAGGCGCCGCACGGGACGCCCGGCCTGGCGGAGACCGTCGAAGGCCTGCGGGCTGGTCACCTCGTGCAGCAGGTGCAGATCGATGAAGAGGAGGTCGGGCTCGCCCTCGGCGCGCCGGACGACATGGTCGTCCCAGACCTTCTCCGCGAGTGTCCTACCCATCGCTTTCCCTCCGGCCGGCAAAACGCGCCGGCCCAACTAGAGATCTTGAGGAGACGGCGCTCGCACCCCTGGTTCACGGGCAGCCGCCGCCTGGCCCGTTGGTCGGCGGGCCGCTGTGCATACAAGGGTTGCGCGTCTCACGGAAAAAGGAACTTGCGTTTCACAGAGTGAGACGCGAGTATCGTTTCATGGACAACAGTAGCGGCGTCGGCGTCCTGGACAAGGCAGCCCTTGTCCTGGGCGCTCTGGAGTCCGGTCCGGCCACCCTCGCGGGTCTGGTCGCGGCGACCGGGCTGGCACGACCCACGGCACACCGACTGGCCGTGGCTTTGGAACACCACCGTATGGTGGCGCGCGACATGCAGGGCCGTTTCATTCTCGGCCCCCGCCTCGCCGAGCTGGCCGCGGCCGCCGGCGAGGACCGTCTGCTCGCCACGGCGGGCCCGGTGCTCACGCATCTGCGGGACATCACCGGCGAGAGCGCGCAGCTCTACCGCCGCCAGGGCGACATGCGCATCTGCGTCGCCGCGGCGGAACGCCTGTCCGGACTGCGGGACACCGTCCCGGTCGGCTCCACGCTCACGATGAAGGCCGGTTCGTCCGCACAGATCCTGATGGCCTGGGAGGAGCCGGAGCGCCTGCACCGCGGCCTCCAGGGCGCCCGCTTCACGGCCACCGCCCTCTCGGGCGTACGGCGCCGGGGCTGGGCCCAGTCCATCGGTGAGCGGGAGCCGGGCGTCGCGTCCGTCTCCGCGCCCGTGCGCGGCCCCTCGAACCGCGTGGTGGCCGCGGTGTCCGTCTCCGGCCCCATCGAGCGCCTGACGCGCCACCCGGGCCGTATGCACGCCCAGGCGGTCATCGACGCCGCCGCCCGCCTCTCCGAGGCCCTGCGCCGCACCGGCTGATCCCCCGGGAACACCACAGGAGGGCCTGCCTCAACGCCGCGGCAGGCCCTCCGTCATGTCTGCGACCGGTACGCGAACCGGTCCTTGGCCCGCCGTCCCCGCTTCTCCACCGGCACCTGTCCGTGGGCGGCGGCGAGCCCGAAGGCCGGCATGTCGGCGTAGATCGCCTCGTACGACCCCTCCGGCACCACATAGCTCTCGTGCCAGAGCCCGACATGGCCGCGCACCTTCCCGGCCTTCTCCTTGCGGTTGATGATCGCCCACACCTTGTGATGGAACATGTCGGGCGAACTCGCGTACGCGTAGAGCTTCTCCTTGGACTCCCAGTACTGGACGACGTAGTACGTCCGCGGGGACGCCGTCAGCAGTACGTGTCCCAGTAGCCCCCGGGTGCTGTCCCGCGCAAGCTCCCCCAGCATGCGGAACATCGACAGCATCACCGGGAGCCACTGGTGCACCGCCCAGAAGTGGTTGACGCGCACCCCGATCAGCAGGACCACCACATCGCCCTCGGCATCCGCGGTCGTACGGCCCGGTACCGGTTTCGCGAACATGATGTCCCCCTGGTCCCCAATCGGATAGCGGCACTATCCTTCTGAGCGATGCTTGGATAGTGACACTTCCCAAGGGGAGGGCGCAAGCCCCCGAAGAAAGGCGCGACAGATGCGGCTGGCCGAGTTGAGCGAGCGCAGCGGTGTGTCCACCGCGACGATCAAGTACTACCTGCGCGAAGGCCTGTTGGCGCCGGGGCGGCAGCTCAACGCGACCACCGCCGAGTACGACGAGGAGCACCTGCGCCGACTGCGGCTGGTGCGCGCGATGATCCAGGTCGGCCGCGTCCCGGTGGCGACGGTCCGGGAGGTGCTCGGGCATGTCGACGACGACTCCCTGGGCCGCACGATCCGGCTCGGCGCGTCCC
Organism: Streptomyces sp. NPDC005492; assembly: GCF_040605995.1. Lineage (NCBI taxonomy): Bacteria > Bacillati > Actinomycetota > Actinomycetes > Kitasatosporales > Streptomycetaceae > Streptomyces > Streptomyces sp. NPDC005492. The sequence goes on along the minus strand of NZ_JBEXDX010000009.1, from coordinate 114,868 downwards.
TGTGGGCACTGCCACAGGTGCCGGAGCCGGACGAGGAGGACGAGCACGTCCAGGCCGCGCACCAGACGGTCGCCGCGCTCCTCGACCGGCTCGGCTGGGAGAACGCCAAACAGCTCACGACCGTCTCCCCCGCGTACCGCTCACTGGTGGTGGCGGTGGCCGCCTTCCGCCGGATCGGCTACGGCTTCGGGGCCGAACTGCTCGCGCCGTACGCCGAGTTGATGCACCGGACAGCCGTCCTCGACCTGGACAACATGGAGATGTACCCGTCGGACGCGGAGCGGGTCGAGTTCGCGATCCTGGGGGCGATCCTCAACGAGCCGGTGCTCCAGGCACTGCACCGGCTGGCACAGGAGGAGGAGTCTGCGCGGCGCTACGGCTTCGAGTGAGCATCGGGTACGACGAAGGCCCTCCACCGAAGTGGAGGGCCTTCATTCGCGCGTACCCCCGACCGGATTCGAACCGGCGCTACCGCCTTGAGAGGGCGGCGTGCTAGGCCGCTACACAACGGGGGCCTAGATGTGCGTTTCCGCAGATCAGAGCTGGTCTACCAGGACTCGAACCTAGAATGACGGTACCAGAAACCGTAGTGTTGCCAATTACACCATAGACCAAGGTATTGCAAGGTAAAGCGTACCCCCGACCGGATTCGAACCGGCGCTACTGCCGTGAGAGGGCAGCGTGCTAGGCCGCTACACAACGGGGGCCCTAGCGATCCTGCATGAGACACAGCGGGTGCGACCCGGACTGCCTCCCTGAGAAGGATCTGTACCCCCGACCGGATTCGAACCGGCGCTACTGCCGTGAGAGGGCAGCGTGCTAGGCCGCTACACAACGGGGGCTTTGCAGAGCTGGATCTCTGCGGTGCAGATGAGCTCTGCGAGCTGGCCTACCAGGACTCGAACCTAGACTAACGGAACCAGAAACCGTCGTGCTGCCAATTACACCATAGGCCACTGGAACGCAACCTCTGATGGAGATCTTGTTCTAGCTTGCGCCTCCGGCTTTCGGACCTTGCGGCCCGCTCTCCGGCGGCGCAGGAAGAACATTACCTGAAGGTGGACGGGGCTCCAAAACGGGTATCGGCGCCGAGGAGCGCGGGGAGTTCGGCGAGAGAGGCGATCCGGTGCCGTCCCACGAAGGCCTCGGCGGAGGCGTGCACACCGTGGCGGTCGATCCAGACCGACAACAGTCCGGCGTCCGCCGCGCCCCGCCAGTCGATCTCGGGGTGATCTCCGACATACGCCACCTCGCGCGGCGGCAGTCCCAGCGCCTCGCAGGCCGCGAGGAAGGCGCCGGCCTCCGGTTTGGAGACGCCCAGTTCGGCCGCGCACAGGATGACCTCGAAGCGGTCGTGCACACCGAGGGTGCGCAGTTTGTGGTCCTGGACGGTGAGACTGGAGTTGGAGAGGACCGCGTGCCGGTGGGTGGCCGCGAGGGCGTCGAGGACGGGCAGGACGTCCGGGAAGAGGGCCCAGGCCGTCTCGTAGTGGGTCTTGTAGCGCCGGAACCACTCCTCGGCCTCGGCGTCGGTCAGTTCCCGCCCCAGGAACAGCCGGACGCGGTCCAGGCGCTGTCCCTCGAACGAGACCTCGCCGGCCGAGAACCGCGCCCAGTGGAACTCGGTGGCGTCCCGCCAGCGCTCCAGGGCGTCCACCACACTCGCGTGTCCGTCGAGCAGTCCCTCGGCCGCCAGGTGTTCGCACATGGCGGCGCGGTCCGCGCCGGTGTAGTCGAACAAGGTGTCGTCGACGTCCCAGACAACGGCCCGAATGGTCATGATCCGACGGTAACCCGGGGCCCGGGGGCACGTCTGCCCCCTGCCGGCCGTCACTCGGGAGCGACGAAGAAGTCCGTCACGAAGCAGGTGACCTCGCCGGCCGCCGTCCGGCCGATCCAGGTGGGGTAGGCGCCGTCGCCCCAGCCGGAGGTGAAGGCGACCAGGTTGTGCCCGGTGTCGGGGGCGGTGATCAGGTGCGGGCCGGGGGCCCACTTGTGCTGCTCGAAGGCGTCCCACAGCGGGCCCTCATCGCCCTCGCAGTCGGGGAAGGAGCCGTCCACCGAGGCGTCGTAGAACGCGCCCGTGCCGGCGTCCACGCCATAGCCGTAGAACTCGTCCTCGGTGAGTTCGGTGAGGTCCTGGCCGGGCTGGAGGGCGAGTTCCCAGGTGGCGGTGGGTTCGTCGCGTATGACGAGGCGGGCGGCGGCCACCCTCAAGTGGGGTTCGTCGGAGGGCGGTTCGTCGGGCTGGGTGAGGGTGGCGACGGCCGCCTCGACGCGGTAGCGGCCGGGGGCGACGGCGACCGTGAAGGGCTCGGCCTCGCCGTGGCCGAGGCCGACGAACGGGTCGCAGGCCACCACCTGGCCGGTGGGCAGCCACAGTTGGCCGCCGTCCACGAGGTGGATCACGCCGACCGTGCCGGTCTCGCCCTCCGTGAACGTGCTGCCGGGCGTGAACAGCCAGGTGTAGTCACGAGCGGTCATCGGCATGCGGGCGCCTCTCAGGGACGATCTTCAATGATCCGGAACCCTAACGCCCCGCACTGACAACGCCGGAGGGGCGGCGGCCTTTCACGGCCGCCGCCCCTCCACGCGCGTGTGCCTTACGCGGCCAGCTTGGCGAGAGCCGCGTCGATGCGGACCAGGGTCTTCTCCTTGCCGAGGATCTCCAGGGACTCGAAGAGCGGCAGGCCGACCGTGCGGCCGGTGACCGCGACGCGGACCGGGGCCTGGGCCTTGCCGAGCTTGAGGCCGTGGGTCTCACCGGCGGCCAGGACGGCCTCCTTGAGGGACTCGGGCGAGGTCCAGTCGGCCGACTCCAGCTTCTCCCGGGCCGTACGGAGCAGGGCGTCGGAGCCCTCCTTCATGGCCTTCGCCCAGGACGCCTCGTCCTGGACGGGCTCGGGCAGGAACAGGAAGTCGACGTTGTCCGTGATCTCGGAGAGGACCTTGAGGCGGGTCTGCGCGTGCGGGGCGATCGCCTGCCACTTGGCCTCGTCGAAGTCCTCCGGCGCCCAGGGGGCGAACGGGGCCTTCAGCCACGGGGCGCAGCGCTCCGTGAAGTCCTTCACGTCGAGCAGCCGGATGTGGTCGCCGTTGATCGACTCGCACTTCTTCAGGTCGAAGCGGGCCGGGTTGGGGTTGACGTCCGCGATGTCGAAGGCCGCGACCATCTCGTCGATCGCGAAGACGTCCCGGTCGGCCGAGAGCGACCAGCCAAGCAGCGAAAGGTAGTTGAGCAGCCCCTCGGGCAGGAAGCCGCGCTCCCGGTAGAGGTTGAGCGAGGACTCGGGGTCGCGCTTGGAGAGCTTCTTGTTGCCCTCGCCCATCACGTACGGCAGATGGCCGAAGGAGGGCACGGACTTCGCGATCCCCAGGTCGATCAGCGCCTTGTAGAGGGCGATCTGGCGCGGGGTGGAGGAGAGCAGGTCCTCGCCGCGCAGGACGTGGGTGATCTCCATCAGGGCGTCGTCGACCGGGTTGACGAGCGTGTAGAGGGGCGCGCCGTTGGCACGCACGATGCCGTAGTCCGGGACGTTCTCCGGAAGGTACGTGATCTCGCCGCGGACCAGGTCCGTGAAGGTGATCGCCTCGTCGGGCATCCGGAAGCGGACGATCGGGGTCCGGCCCTCGGCCTGGTACGCCTCGACCTGCTCGGCGCTCAGGTCGCGGCAGTGGCCGTCGTAACCGGACGGCTTGCCCGCGGCGCGGGCGGCGGCGCGGCGGGCGTCCAGCTCCTCGGTGGAGCAGTAGCAGTGGTAGGCGCGGCCGGCGTCCTGGAGCTTCTGCGCGACGTCCTGGTAGATGTCCATGCGCTGCGACTGGCGGTACGGCGCGTGCGGGCCGCCGATCTCCGGGCCCTCGTCCCAGTCGAAGCCCAACCAGCGCATCGCGTCGAGAAGTTGGCCGTAGGACTCCTCGGAGTCGCGGGCCGCGTCGGTGTCCTCGATGCGGAAGACCAGCGTGCCCTGGTGGTGCCGGGCGAACGCCCAGTTGAACAGGGCGGTGCGGACCAGGCCCACGTGCGGGTTGCCGGTCGGCGAGGGGCAGAAACGGACGCGGACGGGGGAGGCGGGTGCGCTAGCCACGCTTGACAACCTTGTTGGTGAGAGTGCCGATGCCTTCGATGGTGACGGCGACCTCGTCGCCGACGGTGAGCGGTCCGACGCCTGCCGGGGTGCCCGTGAGGATCACGTCGCCGGGGAGCAGCGTCATGGCCTCGGTGATGTTGACGATCAGATCCTCGATCGAGTGGATCATCTCGCTGGTGCGGCCGAGCTGCCGCTGCTGCCCGTTGACCGTGAGCTGGACGGTGAGGTCGCTCGGGTCGAGGTCCGTCTCCACCCAGGGGCCGAGCGGGCAGGAGGTGTCGAAGCCCTTGGCCCTGGCCCACTGCTTCTCGCGCTTCTGGACGTCCCGCGCGGTGATGTCGTTGGCGCAGGTGTAGCCGAGGATGACGTCCTTGACGCGCTCGCGCGGGACCTCGCGGCACATCCGGCCGATGACGACGGCCAGTTCGGCCTCGTGGTGGAGGTCCTCGGTGAAGGAGGGGTACTGGATGTCGTCGCCGGGGCCGATCACCGAGGTGGACGGCTTGAAGAAGGCGAAGGGGGCGTCCGGTACCTCGTTGCCCAGCTCCCGGGCGTGCTCGGCGTAGTTGCGGCCGTAGGCGACGACCTTGTTCGGGAGCACCGGGGGCAGGAGGCGGACCTTGCTCAGGGGGACCTTCGTACCGGAGAGTTCGAAGTCCGCGAACGGGATGCCCTTGATGATGTCGAGGACGAGCTCGTCCGGGCGGTCGCCCTCGACCGCGCCGAAGGCGACATTCCCGTCGATGGAGAATCTGGCGATACGCACGGGATCCTGGCGCCCCTCACTGACCGGCTGGAGTCTGACGCTCCAGGCTAACGCGGTGCGGGGGCGCCTCCGCGCGCAATTACTCCGCGGCGGCGGTGACCGGGATCTCGTCGAGGATGGTGCGGCGCGGGTTGGCGGTCTGGGCCGGCAGGTCGAGCGAGTGTTCCGGCTGCTCCGGCGTCCGCGGCGCTTCGGCGTCCGTGAGGTGCGCCAGCGTGGTGCGTCGGGGGTTGGCAATGTTGCGGAACATCATCGTCGTCTTCACTGTTGTACTCGACCCTTGTCGTCCGTGGGTGGGTGGTTGACAGGTTGTGCCCTCATGTAAAGCGCCAGGCTAAACATCCGATTCCCGGCCGAAGGCGCGAAGACCCCATGATCCGCGTGTGAGTTTGCTCACCACCGCACGGACAAAACGGCCAATTCGGTCCCCCAACTCACCTCAACGAAACGGACATTGACTGCCTGAAGCTGCTATTCCGCTCCTGATCATGGCGACTGGGGCACATCCCATGCCCTGCGGGATGGTGGGGATATGCCCACTTTGGAGTGAATAGCTTTCTACGTCTCGTGACACTGTCCTCACGGGGTGTCACACAGGTCACAGCCTGGCCTACGGGCCTTGTTGGAGATCCGGCACTGTGCTGGAATTCCACGGACCGCCGCAGAATCAGCCCGGCGCGCAGAGGGCGCAACGCAGCGCCAGGGGCGGCGGAAGGGGGAGCAGCGCCGGTCACTCACGACCACACACTGGGGGGCGCGTTCAGGGCGCTCCCTAAGACGCCGACACCGTCCTTCCGTTCGCGCGGAGGGGCGCCTGGTCCAGAGGTTGCGACGCTAGTGCAGGGACGTTTCAAGAGGGATGGCAGTGCTTCGGCGGAGCCGGAGCCGCATGGCGGGGCTGGCCCCAAGACCGGCAGCTCCTCGCCCCAGCACGCCCAGAACCCGGGCCCGGCCCCGTCAGGCGACGGTGGAGCCCCCGGGCGTCCCGGTGTGTCCGCACCCGCGACTCCGCCGCCCCCGGTGAAGCCGGCGGGCCCGGCCGGCCCCGGGCCCCGCGTCGCCCTGCGCAACTGGCGCATCTCCACGCGCCTGGTGTCGCTGCTCGCGCTCCCCGTGGTCGCGGCCACCTCGCTGGGCGCCCTGCGCATCAGCGACTCCATGACCGACATCCAGCAGCTCGACAACATGAAGCTGCTGACGGACATGACCAAGCAGGCCACCGCGCTGGCCACCGCGCTCCAGGACGAGCGCGACATGTCGGCCGGTCCCCTGGCGCACGGTGGCAAGTCCACCGACTACGAGGTCAAGGGCTACGAGGAGAAGACCGACCGCGCCAAGGACAACTTCATCAACGCCTCGGAAGAGGTGGACAGCGCCAGCAAGAGCGGCAACCTCCAGGGCGTCCGGGAGAGCCTGGTCGGCCTCGCCACCGAGCTGGACAACCTCGACAAGATCCGCAAGACGGCGTACCAGTCGAAGAACAACTCGACGCAGACGGTCGACGCCTACCACCGGCTGATCACCCAACTGCTCGACCTCTCGCAGGACATGGCGGAGGCCACCAGCAACCCGGAGATGATCCAGCGCACGCGTGCCCTGGCGGCCTTCTCCTCCGCCAAGGAGTTCTCCTCGGTCCAGCGCGCCGTGATCGCGGCCGCGCTGCCGAACAACAACACGCAGCAGGGCAAGCTCTCCGACAACGACCGGCTCTACGCCGACTCCGCCCTGGAGAGCGAGAAGTCCGAGCTCGCCATCTTCCGCAACATCTACGGCGACCAGGGCGCCGAGGAGCTCATCCAGCCGATCGAGGACAGCAACCCGATCATCGAGTCGGCGGACACCTACGCACAGCGTGTCCTCGACAACAGCAACGGTCTGGCCTCGCTGGACAAGCGGTCCTACAAGGACTGGGTGGACGACAGCTCGACCAAGATCGAGCAGATGAAGAAGATCGAGCACTCGCTCCTGGAGGACATGGAGCAGAAGGCCCGCGAGCTGCGCTCCGCCTCCGAGCGCGAGGCGATCATCTCCGGTGCGCTGATCCTGCTCGTGCTCGGTGTCTCCCTCGTCGGCGCCTTCGTCATCGCCCGGTCCATGATCCGCTCGCTGCGCCGCCTCCAGGAGACCGCCAACAAGGTCGCCCAGGACCGCCTGCCCGAGCTGGTCAAGCAGCTCTCCGAGTCCGACCCGCAGGACGTCGACACCTCCGTCGAGTCGGTCGGTGTGCACTCCCGGGACGAGATCGGCCAGGTGGCCGCGGCCTTCGACGACGTGCACCGCGAGGCCGTCCGCCTCGCCGCCGAGCAGGCCCTTCTGCGGGGCAACGTCAACGCGATGTTCACCAACCTCTCGCGTCGCTCGCAGGGCCTCATCCAGCGTCAGCTCTCGCTCATCTCCGAACTGGAGTCCCGCGAGGCCGACCCGGACCAGCTCTCCTCGCTCTTCAAGCTCGACCACCTCGCGACCCGTATGCGCCGTAACGGTGAGAACCTCCTAGTCCTCGCCGGTGAAGAGCCCGGCCGCCGCTGGACCCGCCCGGTCCCGCTGGTCGACGTGCTCCGCGCCGCCGCCTCCGAGGTGGAGCAGTACGAGCGCATCGAGCTGGCCTCCGTGCCGACCACCGAAGTGGCCGGCCGCGTGGTCAACGACCTCGTGCACCTCCTCGCCGAGCTGCTGGAGAACGCGACCTCGTTCTCCTCGCCCCAGACCAAGGTCAAAGTCACCGGTCACGCGCTGCCCGACGGCCGCGTCCTGATCGAGATCCACGACACCGGTATCGGCCTCTCCCCCGAGGACCTCGCGGCGATCAACGAGCGGCTCGCCTCGCCGCCCACCGTGGACGTCTCGGTCTCCCGCCGCATGGGTCTGTTCGTGGTCGGCCGCCTCTCGCAGCGCCACGGCATCCGCATCCAGCTCCGCCCCTCCGACTCCGGTGGTACGACCGCGCTGGTCATGCTCCCCGTCGATGTCGCCCAGGGCGGCAAGAAGCCCGCTCCGGGCAAGCCCGGCCAGGCCGCCGTCGGTTCCGCCGCGGCTGCCGCCGCGGCCGGTGCCGGTGCGGCCCGCCGGGGCAACGGCCAGGGCAGCTCCGCGCTCGGCGCGGGTGCCTCCGGCGGTGGCAACGGTGGCCTTCTCGGTGCCGGGGCCGCTCCGCGCGGCCAGGTCGGCGCCGGTCAGGGCCCGCGGGCCGCGCTGCCCGGTGCGGGCGGCGGACGTCCCGGTGGTCCGGGCGGTGCGCGCGGCCCGCAGGGTCCCTCGGCGCCGCAGGGCCGTTCGAACGCCTCCGGTGTCTTCGGCGGCCAGGCGCCCGGTGCCCCGCAGGGTCTCCAGGCCGCCGGTCCCGGTGCGCAGCAGGGCTTCGGCGACGGCCGCCAGGACGCCTTCGGCGGGATGCCGCCGCAGGGCAACGGCAACCCGGTGCCGCCGCAGCGGACGGGCGGCGACGAGCCCGAGCCGCCCCGCGGTGGTGGCCGCCGACGCGGACGGCAGCCGCAGCTCCCGCCGCGCGGTGGCGCGCGGGCCGAGCTGCCGGGCGCCAACCAGCGCCCGAGCTGGAGCGACGAGAACGCGCAGCCCCCGCTGGGCCGCGGCAATCTCGACGCCCCGCGCGGCCACGACGAGCGGGACGCCGAGCAGACCTCCCGGATGCCACGCATCGACGACCGTCAGGGCCCCGCGGCCACGACGGAGATGCCTGCGATCCCGCGCCCCGACGCGCAGTTCCCGCGCGGGCCGCAGGACACCGGCTCCTTCCCGCGCCCCGGGGCCAACGGGTCCCAGGACACGGGGTCGTTCCCGCGGCCGGGTGCCAACGGACGCCAGGACACCGGGTCGTTCCCCCGGCCCGGCGCGAACGGCTCGCCGCAGGACACCGGTTCGTTCCCCCGGCCGGACTTCGACACCCCGCGCCCCGGTGCCAACTCCCCGCAGAACGGCGGCGAGTTCGTCCGCTCGGACGTCTTCGGCACTCCGCCGAGCGGTCCCGGCGGCGCGGCCAACAACCCGTCCAACCCGGCCAACACGGGACAGTTCGCCGTCCCGCAGGCCTACGACCCCAGCTCCACGGGTCAGTTCGCGACGCCGGGCTTTGACAACGGGTCCACCGGTCAGCACAATCTGCCGAGCCGTCAGAACCCCGCCAACAGCGGGCAGTTCGAGCGGCCGCAGGTCAACGGGAACCGCAACGGCGCCGACTTCGGCGCCCCGCGGCCGCCCGCCCCGCAGCGTCCCACCCGCCAGGAGCCCGAGGCGTTGCCGCCTGCCACGGGTCCCGGCGACGGCAGGACGCCGCTGTACGACACGCTGGAGACCAACTGGTTCCACGGCCAGCAGGCGGAACAGCAGAGCAACGGCTCCTCCCAGAGCAACGGCTCCGCTTCCGCCCAGCCGCAGGCACCGCAGGCTCCGGCGACACCCCCCCAGCGTTCCACGGGCGGTACCTGGCGCAGCTCGCCGAACGACGACCTCGTTCGGCAGGCAGAGCGTGTCAGGCAACCGGCCGCGGGCGGCGTCACCACCTCCGGCCTGCCGCGCCGGGTGCCCAGGGCGAACCTCGTCCCGGGCACGGCTCAGCAGCAACAGCACCAAACCGGTCCGCAGGTCTCCCGTGCGCCTGACGACGTACGCGGCCGGCTGACCAATCTCCGTCGGGGCATCGCACAGGGCCGCCAGGCCGGTACGGGTACCGGCCAGACCGGCAGCTTCCCCAGCCCCACTCACCAGCAGGAGCGTTAGTTGAGCCAGATGAGCCAGGCGGCACAGAACCTCAACTGGTTGATAACCAACTTCGTGGACAACACCCCGGGTGTGTCCCACACCGTCGTCGTGTCTGCCGACGGACTCCTTCTGGCGATGTCGGAAGGGTTCCCGCGCGACCGCGCCGACCAGCTCGCGGCCGTGGCCTCCGGGCTCACCTCGCTGACGGCCGGGGCGTCCCGGATCTTCGAGGGCGGCGACGTGGCACAGACGGTCGTGGAGATGGAGCGGGGATTCCTCTTCCTCATGTCCGTCTCGGACGGCTCGTCCCTGGCAGTGCTCGCACACCCCGAGTGCGACATCGGCCTTGTCGGGTACGAGATGGCACTGCTCGTCGACCGTGCGGGGGCGGTCCTCACCCCGGACCTGCGCGCCGAACTCCAGGGCAGTCTGCTTCACTGACCGGCCCCGGCACCACCCGTCTCACCAAATCACCGTCCGGCCGCCACAATCCCCCCACCGGCCCTGTCAGACGGCTAGCCCGACCGACTTGCTGTCCCGCCCGGAGGATTCATGACCCCGCCCACCGCCTCTCATGATCCGTACGCCGAGCCGTACGGGGACGAGGGCGACCAGCCGCTGGTACGTCCTTATGCGATGACCGGCGGCCGGACCCGGCCGCGCTACCAGCTCGCCATAGAGGCCCTGATCAGCACCACGGCCGACCCGGCAGCGCTGATGGGACTGCTTCCTGAGCACCAGCGCATCTGCCACCTGTGCCGCGAGGTCAAGTCGGTCGCGGAGGTGTCGGCGCTCCTCGCCATGCCCCTCGGTGTGGCCCGGATCCTCGTCGCGGACCTCGCCGAGGCCGGACTGGTGGCCATCCACCAGCCGGGCGGCGACGAGAACAACGGCGGCGCTCCGGACGTGACGCTGCTCGAAAGGGTGCTCAGTGGACTTCGCAAGCTCTGACGGAGGGCGGGCGACCACCTCCGCGAAGATCGTGGTGGCGGGTGGCTTCGGCGTCGGCAAGACCACGTTCGTGGGTGCCGTCTCGGAGATCAACCCGCTGCGCACGGAGGCCGTTATGACGTCCGCGAGCGCGGGCATCGACGACCTCACCCACACCGGGGACAAGACCACCACCACGGTGGCCATGGACTTCGGCCGTATCACCCTGGACCAGGACCTGATCCTGTACCTCTTCGGTACGCCGGGTCAGGACCGTTTCTGGTTCATGTGGGACGACCTGGTACGCGGCGCGATCGGCGCCGTCGTCCTGGTGGACACCCGCCGTCTCGCCGACTGCTTCCCCGCGGTCGACTACTTCGAGAACAGCGGGCTGCCCTTCGTCATAGCCCTCAACGGCTTCGACGGCCACCAGCCGTACAACCCGGAAGAGGTACGCGAGGCGCTCCAGATCGGTCCGGACGCACCGATCATCACGACGGACGCCCGGCACCGCTCGGATGCGAAGAGCGCGCTGATCACGCTGGTCGAGCACGCACTCATGGCTCGGCTGCGGTAGCTTTCGGGCAGGGCTGAGACAGTGCTCAAGTCGGCAGCGCCATACGGCAGTTGTCGTAGATGTGCCGGAGCCGGCTGTGGCCTTTGACACGGTCGGCCCCGGTGTTCATAACGTTTCGGCAGAGGAATCCGGTGGTACCGCCACGCGTCGCGGTCATCCGGTGCCACTGCGCTAGCAAAGCCCCGTCTTTTGGCGGGGCTCGCTCTTTATGACCGATTTATCTGGGGCTTACATCACTCGGAATCAGCGGTTCCGACTGTTTGGAATCGCGCATGCTGACGTGCTGGAATGCCTGAACTGCCCAATAGTCAACGACGTACTGATACTCAGAGGTCGTTGACGGGCTTGAGACACTGCGGCACGACGATAGGTGCCGACCGCCGGAAGGTTGTTGGTCGAGTGAGGCGAAGCAAGAACGGTCCCGAGCCGTCGGCCCGGGGCAACTTCACCCCGCCGCCGCGCGGAGCGGCGCCCGCCCCTGTGCCAGGCTCGGAGCCGACGGCGCCACCCGCTCCGAGCGGCGGCCGTCTCTCCCCGCGGAACTGGCGGGTGCCGACCCGGCTGAACGCGATCCTGCTCATACCCGTGGTGGTCGGCCTCGTCATGGGCGGCTTCCAGGTGAAGAGTTCGATCGACACCTGGCAGAACGCGGAAGACGCGGAGAAGACCGCCCGGCTGGTGCAGGCCGCCCTCAGTTACGGCGACGCGCTGTACGTGGAGCGCGACAGCAGTGCCGCTCCCCTGCTGCTGGGCAACGACAAGGCGACGGTCACCGCGGTCCGCAAGAAGACCGACGCGGCCGCCGACGCCTTCGACGCCGCCGCGCAGAACATGCCGCAGACCCCGGGTCTGAAGCGGCGCCTGAAGCTCTTCCGCGCCGAGGAGCCCAACCTCCAGTCGCTGCGCACGGCCGCCTACACCACCAAGCTCAGCGGTGTGCAGACCGAAGAGGGCTACACCGAGATCGCCCACCCCCTGATGGAGTTCGCCAACGAACTCGGTCTGGGCACCGGCAACATCACCAGCTACGGCCGTACCGTCTACGCGATCTCGCTGACCAAGGCCGCGCTGTCGCTCGACCGCTCGATCGGCATGCACATGCTGGTCAAGCCGGGCCCCGACGACAGCAACCTGGCCAGCCAGCGCGTCGCCCTCACGTCGTACGCCTATCTCCAGCGCATCGCCATCGAGGAGTACACCGGCGGCGGCACGCAGGAGGACGCCGACAAGCTCACGGCGGCCCAGGCGAAGATGACCACCGACGGCGCCGCCATGGTCCAGCAGGCCAAGGCCAAGGACCCCAACTACGTGGCCCCGCCGGCCAACCCGACCACTCTGGTCACCTACCTCGGGCAGCTCCAGGGCACCGACCCCGCCTACCGCGAGGCCCTCGCCAAGAAGGGCGTCAGCGCGCAGAACTGGTGGGCGGTGACCACCCTCCAGTACAACGCGTATCACAAGATCGAGTTCGACCTCGCCGACAAGGCGGTGACCGAGGCCGCCGGTATCGCCGACGACGCCAAGCAGTCGGCGATCATCACCGGTGCCGCCGTCGTGGTCGCGCTGCTCGCCGCGTTCATCCTGGCCGGCATGGTGGCCCGCCAGATGAGCCGCGCGATGCGCCAGCTCCGCAACGCCGCCTTCGGCATCGCCGAGCAGCGGCTGCCGATGCTGGTCGACCAGCTCTCGCGCACCGACCCCGGCCGCGTCGACACCCGCGTCCAGCCGATCCCCATCACCACCACGGACGAGATCGGCGAAGTCGCCAGGGCCTTCGACCAGGTCCACCGCGAGGCCGTCCGCCTCGCCGCCGAGCAGGCCCTCCTGCGCGGCAACATCAACGCGATCTTCACCAACCTCTCGCGCCGCAACCAGTCGCTGATCGAGGGTCAACTGACCCTGATCACCGAACTGGAGAACAACGAGGCCGACCCGGACCAGCTGGAGAACCTCTTCCGCCTGGACCACCTCGCGACCCGTATGCGCCGCAACGGCGAGAACCTCCTGGTCCTCGCCGGCGAGGAGCCCGGCCGCCGCTGGGACCAGCCGGTCCCGCTGGTCGACGTGTTGCGCGCCGCCTCCTCCGAGGTGGAGCAGTACGAGCGCATCGAGCTGTCGGGCGTCCCGGAGGCCGAGATCCACGGCCGCGCCGTGACCGACCTCGTGCACCTGCTCGCCGAGCTCCTGGAGAACGCCACCACGTTCTCGTCGCCGCAGACCAAGGTCCGCGTCACCGCGACCCGTCTCCCCGACGGCCGCGTCATGATCGAGATCCACGACAAGGGCATCGGCCTCACCGCCGAGGACTTCGCGGACATCAACCACAAGCTGGCCAACCCGCCGACCGTGGACGTCGCGATCTCCCAGCGCATGGGCCTGTTTGTGGTCGGCCGACTCTCCGACCGGCACGGCATCCGCGTCCAGCTCCGCCCCTCGGGCGAGCAGGCCGGTACGACCTCGCTGGTCATGCTGCCGGACGCGATCACCCACGGTGGCGGTGGCGAACAGCAGCTCCAGCGCGACGAGTTCACCGTCTCGCAGATCATGCCGGAGCAGCCGCAGCAGCCGTTCCAGGGCGAGGACTTCAACCACGCCCCGATGCGTACGGCCGCCGAGCTGGGCTTCGACGACACCCGCTACTCCGAGGTGCCGGACGACATCCGCGAGCTCGACCCGGTCGGCCGCTCGCTGATGCGCGAGGAGCGCCGGGCGGCCCTGGAGTCCCAGAAGCCGGGCCAGGAGGCCCTGGAGGCGGGCGAGTACCCGGAGTTCACCGAGTTCCCCGAACCCGGTGACCCGCAGCAGCAGCCGTACGGCAACGGGCAGCAGGGCTACCAGGAGCAGCCCTCGGCCTACCACAACGGCCGGCCGGCGTACGAGGAGCAGCAGCAGACGTCGTACGACGAGCCGCAGCAGCCCGCGTACGACGAGCAGTACTTCGCGCCGAACGGCGGGCTGCCGCAGAACGACACCTTCGCCGACTCCTTCCCGTCGAACGGCGGTTACCCGGAGCCCGGGTATGCGGAGCCGGTCCAGGAGGAGCACGCGTCAGCGCACCCCGCGGCGCCGGAGACGTATCCGGGCTTCGAAGAGCCGTCCTACCAGGACGACTGGCCGCAGCAGGACGGTTACCGCAACGGCTACCCGGACCAGTACGCTCCGGAAGCGGAGTCCACGCAGGCCGCTGACGCGAGTGAGCGGGATCACGTAGGCTTCGACCGTCCGGGACCGGGACCGGCCCCCTCCGCCGTGCACGCGCTGACCGACGCCGGCCTGCCGCGCCGCGGTTCGGCCGCGAACGGCTCAGGCGGTGCGCAACCCGCGCACCGGGAGCCGTCGACCTCCGCGCCGGAGAGCAAGACCAACATGTTCGGCGCGGCGAACGGCACCGCGAACGGCAACGGCAACGGCAGTGCCAACGGCACCACCGGAACCGTGGACTGGCGGTCGGCGAACGACGAGCGCTGGCAGCAGGCGTCGGCGCTGAAGAAGCCCAAGGCGGGCGGGGTCACCTCCTCCGGCCTGCCGCGGCGGGTACCCAAGGCCAATCTGGTCGAGGGCACCGCCGAGAGCACCCCCCAGGGCGGCCCACAGGTCTCCCGCGCTCCCGAGGACATCCGGGGCAGGCTGAGCAACCTGCGTCGCGGGGTTCAGCGGGGACGCAGCGCAGGTAGTGAAACGAACGGTCAGGGCTTCGGCCCCGACAGCACCTACGACCAGGAGCGTTAGTGTGAGCCCGATGAGCCAGGCGGCGCAGAACCTGAACTGGTTGATCACCAACTTCGTGGACAACACCCCCGGTGTGTCCCACACGGTGGTGGTCTCCGCCGACGGACTCCTTCTGGCGATGTCCGAAGGTTTCCCGCGTGACCGTGCCGACCAGTTGGCGGCCGTCGCGTCGGGTCTGACCTCCCTCACCGCCGGTGCCTCGCGCATCTTCGAGGGCGGCAGCGTGAACCAGACGGTTGTGGAGATGGAGCGGGGATTCCTCTTCATCATGTCCGTATCCGACGGTTCCTCGCTCGCGGTGCTCGCACACCCCGAGGCGGACATCGGCCTCATTGGGTACGAGATGGCCCTTCTGGTGGACCGTGCAGGTACGGTCCTGACCCCGGACCTTCGAGCAGAGCTCCAGGGGAGCCTTCTCAACTAACAGACGGACAGTGCGTTTTGGCGTCCCGAGGCCATAAGGTTTCGGGACGCGGCTCCACATTGATGGGTGCCCGGCACAGTCGGAGGAGGAGAAAGTGGCAACACCCCCAGGCGGTTCGTCTTCGGGCAACTGGTCGTACGGCCCCGGCCAGGGGCAGGGCGACGGTTCCCAGAACCGGTACAACTTCCCCTCCTCGCCGTCCCCGCGCCGCCAGCCGTACCCGCAGGGCCCCGGTCCTTCACCGTACGACCAGCCGCCGGCGCCGCGCATCCAGCCCGTGCAGCCTCACCGCCGTTCCCCCGAAGCCGCACCCGCGGCGAACAACCCCTTGGTGCGTCCGTACGCCATGACCGGTGGCCGGACCCGCCCGCGCTACCAGCTCGCCATCGAGGCGCTGGTGCACACCACCGCGCAGCCGCACCAGATGCAGGGCCAGTTGCCCGAGCATCAGCGGATCTGCAACCTCTGCCGGGAGATCAAGTCGGTGGCCGAGATCTCGGCCCTCCTGACGATCCCTCTCGGTGTGGCCAGGATCCTCGTCGCCGACTTGGCGGAGGCGGGCCTGGTCGCCATTCATCAGCCCGGCGGCGACGAGAACGCCGGCGGCCAGCCAGATGTGACACTGCTCGAAAGGGTGCTCAGTGGACTTCGCAAGCTCTAGCGGCGGTCCTTCCCGCTCCACCACCTCGGCGAAGATCGTGGTGGCGGGTGGCTTCGGCGTGGGCAAGACCACGTTCGTCGGGGCCGTCTCGGAGATCAACCCGCTGCGTACCGAGGCTGTGATGACGTCGGCATCGGCCGGCATCGACGACCTCACCCACACCGGAGACAAGACGACCACCACGGTCGCCATGGACTTCGGACGCATCACCCTGGACCAGGACCTGATCCTGTACCTGTTCGGCACCCCCGGCCAGGACCGCTTCTGGTTCATGTGGGACGACCTGGTGCGCGGCGCGATCGGCGCGATCGTGCTGGTCGACACCCGCCGTCTCGCCGACTGCTTCCCCGCGGTCGACTACTTCGAGAACTCGGGTCTCCCCTTCGTCATCGCCCTCAACGGCTTCGACGGCCAGCAGCCGTACAACCCCGACGAGGTCCGCGAGGCCCTGCAGATCGGCCCGGACACCCCGATCATCACGACGGACGCGCGACACCGCGCGGACGCGAAGTCGGCGCTCATCACCCTGGTGGAGCACGCGCTGATGGCACGGCTCCGGTAGCCGACCCTCTTCCTTCGAGGGGCCCTTTCCTGGTGGAGAGGGCCCCTTTGTCGTACCGCGCTGCCACAATGAACGCTCTTGGGTCCGGCGAGGGGGACGGAAATGAGCGCGGAGGCGGCGGCACTGCGTCTGGGGACGACCGTGGCGAACACGGCGGCGCAGATGTGGCTCGGGGGCAAGCGGCGCGAGCAGGAGCGCCGGCTGCCGATGGAGGATCTCGTACGAGTACGGGTGCCGGGCCTGCGCCAACAGCGCAGCGTCAGGCGCCAGTTCGAGGAAATGGCCGACACGGTGGCCGCGCGGATCGAACCGTTCCTGGCCCAGGAGTTCCGCGGCCTCGACGAGAACGGCCGGGAGGCGGCCCTCAACGGCGTGTGCGACACGTTCGCACGCGCCGACCTGTCGGACGAGGCGGTGTTGGCGGCCGACGCGCAACCGGCCGAACTGATCCGCCGCATCACGGCATCGGTGAATCCACCGGTAGGCCTCAGCGAACCGGAGACCCGCCTCTACGAACTCCTCTTCACCGAATGCTGCGAGTACTACGTCAGCATCGTGCGGACCCTGCCGGTCTTCGAGGAGCGGACGCTGACCGAACTGCTCGCCCGCACCAGCGCGTTGAGCGACAGGGTCGCCCGCGTCCTCGAACGGCTCCCCGACCGCTCCCTGTTCGCCCCGGACGGCACCGACCGGGACCATGAATTCCGCCGCTGGTACATGGAGTTGGTCAGCAACAGCCTCGACGAGGTGGAGCTGTTCCGCCGCACGTCCGACCGCGCCGCCGCTCAGGTCCGGCTCTCGGTGGCCTACGTCAGCCTGCGCGCCACCGGCGACGACGGCACCCGGCGCAGGGCCGTCCGCGCACTGCCCCTGAGGCCCGATCTGAGCGGCTGGGAGGAGTTCGGGGCCGAGAGCTCCGGCATGCGGGTGGAGTCCGCGCTCGGCGGGGCGTCCCGGGTCCTGCTGCGCGGCGAGGCCGGCTCCGGCAAGACCACACTGCTGCGCTGGCTGGCGATCACGGCGGCCCGGGGCGCCTTCACCGCCGAACTCGCCGACTGGAACGGCCTCACACCGGTCTTCGTCAAACTCCGCGAGTACAGCGGCCGTCCGCTCCCCAAGAAACCCGAGGAACTGCTCGACGGTGTCGCCGGGAACATCACCGGGATCATGCCCAAGGGCTGGGTGGAACGCCAACTGCGGGACAACAAGGTCCTGTTGCTGGTCGACGGAGTGGACGAGTTGCTCGGCTCGGAGCGGCGATCGGTACGGGAGTGGCTGCGCAGACTGCTCGCCACATACGCCGGCATACGGGTGGTGGTGACCTCACGTCCGACCGCGGCCGGGGCGGACTGGCTGCGCCGGGAGGACTTCACGGCGCTCCACCTGGACCGGATGACGCCCCCGGACCTGGCCGCGTTCGTAAGGCAGTGGCATCAGGCCGTCCGCGAACTGGGCGATGAACTCCCCTGTGCCGTGGACGAGTTGCCGCGCTACGAACAGTCCCTGCTCAACAGCCTCAAGGACCGCGCTCATCTCCAGTCCCTGGCGGGCACCCCGCTGCTCGCCGCGATGCTCTGCGCCATGCACCTGAACCGGGGCAGCCAACTCCCCCGGGACCGCATGGAGTTGTACCGCAACGCCCTCCACACCCTGGTCCACGACCGCGACGCCGACCGGAACGTACCGAGCGCGCTGGACAGCAAGCTGAGCCTGGGCGACAAGCTGGTCGTGCTGCGGGATCTGGCGTGGCGGCTCTCGGACAACAACCGCAGTGAGATCGGGTTGGACCAGGCGGCTGTCCATGTCGCGTCGAAGCTGTCGGCGATGCGGCACCTGGAGGTCCAGGACGGCCATCAGGTCCTCGAGCAGTTGCGGGACCGCTCGGGCATCCTGCGCTCCCCCGTGGAGGGGCGTCTGGACTTCGTCCACCGGACGTTCCAGGAGTACTTGGCCGCCGAGGAGGCGACAGAGGAGGACCGGATCGGCAATCTGGTCGGGCGGGCTCATCTGGACCTGTGGCGCGAGACGATCATCATGGCCGCGGGGCATGCGAACTCGCGGCAGCGGCAGGAGTTGTTGGACGGGGTTCTTGACCGGGCGGAGGCGGAACCTCGGCATGCGCGGGTTCTGCGGCTGCTGGCGGCTTCTTGTCAGGAGACGATGCCGTCGGTTTCGGAGGGGCTTGCGGGGCGGCTGGATGGGGCGATGTCGGCGCTGCTTCCGGCTCGTCGGCCTAAGGACCCGCAGGCGCTGGCGGCTGTGGGGCCGAGCCTGCTGCGGCGACTGCCGCGTTCGCTGGGCGAGTTGACGGAGAAGGCCGCGATACAGACGGTGCGGACCGTGGCGATGGTCGGCGGGGAGGAGGCGCTGGCATTGATGATGGGGTATGCGGAGGACCGACGCGGCACCGTAATCGACGCAATCATCGAGGCCTGGGCGTACTTCGACGCGGATGCCTACGGCGAGCAGGTGCTGACGGGGCTGCCGTTGGAGGGGCACCTGGTGAATCTCAGGCACTCTCAGCAGTGGCACGCGGCGACTCGATTGAGGTCCATCACCAGGCTGTCGATCCATTACCCGCTCCAGAGGCTCGCCACCGTGGACCAACTCCCGCCCGTGAAGGCTCTGTCGGTCTACGACCTCCGTGGCCCCGGAGACCTCTCAGTGCTGACGGCTCACCCACAGCTGCAGTTGCTCACGGTCTTCGGGAGAGGCAAGCTGCGTGGACTCGAATCCGTGGAGAATCTGGGCAACCTCATCTACTTGGGACTCGATCACGGGGGCGTGGCCGACCTCGACAGTCTGCATCTTGGGCCGACGACGTCCTGGTTGAGCCTCTACGAACTGAGCGAGACTAGCGAATTGGCCGCTTTGGGCAATTTCCCCGATGTCGAGAACCTACTTCTGGCGACCGCGAGCACACGTACGCCGCGCAGTCTGAGGAGCGTCTCCGCCATGCCCGGGCTCCTTGACCTCAGCCTAAGAGGCATGCACTTGCCGGAATGGCTGGCAGAACGTGAACCCCTTCCCGCCGAACTACGGACGCTGACGCTGCACAACTGCATCGTGCCTGCGGACTCGCGTGCCTACCGCGACCTCAGTTCCCTCGACTTGCTATACATCACGTCCTGCCAGACGCCCGACGGCACCCCCCTCACCACCCTCGACCTCCCCGTCAAGAACCTCACCATCAACTGAAACGGCCCCACCCTCCCGCAGGAAAGTGGGGCCGTGACCGAGCCAAAAACCTCAGTGCCAGCTATGCGGAGCCCGAAAGCCCCCCTCGCGCTCCAGTCGGCGCCAGCCGGCCTTGCGGTGGGGGCGGTTCGGGGTCGTCGGGGCAGCCGCAGCGCGAGCCAGGAGGACGGCCGTGATGGCGGCGACTTCCTCGGGCTCGGCGTGGCCCTTCTCGACACGAATGTCAGGGGTGCTCATAGGTCTCAGTCTCCGTGAGAGAGGTTTCCGCGGGGTTACTGCGGGGGGTTGCCGTGCTTACGCGAGGGCAGGTCCGCGTGCTTGGTGTGCAGCATCGCGAGCGACTTGATGAGTACTTCGCGGGTCTCGGCGGGGTCGATGACGTCGTCGACGAGTCCGCGCTCGGCCGCGTAGTACGGGTGCATCAACTCGGACTTGTACTCCTTGACCATGCGCGTCCGCATCGCCTCGGGGTCCTCGGCGTCGGCGATCTGGCGGCGGAAGATGACGTTGGCGGCACCTTCGGCGCCCATCACGGCGATCTCGTTGGTGGGCCAGGCGTAGGTGAGGTCGGCACCGATGGACTGGCTGTCCATGACGATGTAGGCACCTCCGTACGCCTTGCGGAGGATGAGCGAAATCCTCGGCACGGTGGCGTTGCAGTACGCGTAGAGCAGCTTCGCTCCGTGCCGGATGATTCCGCCGTGTTCCTGGTCGACACCGGGGAGGAACCCCGGAACATCCAGGAACGTAACGATCGGAATGTTAAAAGCGTCACACATCTGGACAAAGCGCGCAGCTTTTTCGCTCGCCTCGATGTCCAGGACGCCCGCCAGGGTCTGCGGCTGGTTGGCGACGATGCCGACGACCTGGCCGTCGAGGCGGGCCAGCGCGCAGATGATGTTGCGGGCCCAGCGCTCGTGGACCTCCAGGTAGTCGCCGTCGTCGACGATCTCCTCGATGACCTTCGCCATGTCGTACGGCCGGTTGCCGTCGGCCGGGACCAGGTCCAGCAGGATGTCCGAGCGGCGGTCGGCCTCGTCGCCGGAGTCCGCGCGGGGCGGGTTCTCGCGGTTGTTCTGCGGGAGCATCGACAGGAGGTAGCGCACCTCGGCGAGGCAGGTCTCCTCGTCGTCGTAGGCGAAGTGGCAGACGCCGCTCGTCTCGGCGTGCACGTCCGCGCCACCCAGACCGTTCTGGGTGATCTCCTCGCCCGTCACCGCCTTGACGACGTCCGGGCCGGTGATGAACATCTGCGAGGTCTCGCGGACCATGAAGACGAAGTCGGTGAGGGCGGGGCTGTAGGCCGCGCCGCCCGCACACGGGCCGAGCATCACGCTGATCTGCGGGATGACACCGGACGCCTTGGTGTTGCGCTGGAAGATGCCGCCGTAGCCCGCGAGGGCCGAGACGCCCTCCTGGATACGGGCGCCGGCGCCGTCGTTGAGCGAGACGAGCGGGGCACCGGCCGCGATGGCCATGTCCATGATCTTGTGGATCTTGGTGGCGTGGGCCTCGCCCAGCGCGCCGCCGAAGATCCGGAAGTCGTGCGCGTAGACGAAGACCGTGCGGCCCTCGACCGTGCCCCAGCCGGTGATGACACCGTCGGTGTACGGCTTCTTGGCCTCCAGGCCGAAGCCGACGGCGCGGTGCCGACGCAGTTGCTCGACCTCGCGGAAGGACCCGGGGTCGAGGAGCAGATCGATGCGCTCCCGGCCGGTCAGCTTCCCCTTGGCGTGCTGCGCCTCGGTCGCCTTCTCACTCGGGCCGGCCAGTGCCGCGGCACGGATCTCGTGCAGTTCGGCCACTCGCCCGCGCGCGTCCGTCGGCTCACCCAGCGCCTCATCCAAAACGGTCATGTACCGACCCTACGAAGGACACCGCGGAAAGTGCGCCGTCGACTCTGCACAGTCTCCGACCCGTTTTCCTGGTACCCCTGAACAGAACCTCACCCGCGTGCAGCCGTTCCGACTGCTCACAGGGCTTGCTCGTTGTAGGGGTTACACAAAGGTGACGGTTGAGAGCCACCTCACATTCACCTCGGTCGGATGCCATCCCCAGAGTGACTCCGGCAGCGGCGCTCACGTTGCCGAGCCCGTCGGGAGAGCGTACTCGTGGTAGTTACCGGAATACGCTGCGGATGATGTTGAAAATTGAATGGAATAGGTCTACGGTCCTTCTTGTTCGCATCGTTGAACGTTCAACAGATTCGACCCCGGCTTCTTTCCGTCCCCTTCCCGTCCCCCTCAGGAGCACGTCATGGGCATCTTCGGCCGCAAGAACGACGACATCGACACCACCTCGGCGCCCGCCGCCGTCAACCCCGACCTGGCCGCGCTGACCGGCGACTACACGGTCGACCCGGCGCACACCACGCTCGGTTTCGTCGCCCGCCACGCGATGGTCACCAACGTCAAGGGCAAGTTCAACGACTTCTCCGGCACGCTGCACCTGGACGGTTCGGACCCCTCCAAGTCCACCGCTTCCTTCGACGTGAAGATGGAGAGCATCGACACGGGTTCGGCGGACCGCGACGGTCACCTCAAGAGCGCCGACTTCTTCAAGATCGAAGAGTTCCCGACGATGACGTTCCGCTCCACCTCCGCGGAGGCCCTCGGCGGCGACGACTACCGCATCACCGGTGACCTGGAGATTCTCGGCACCACCAAGCCGCTCACCATCGACCTGGAGTTCAACGGCGCCGCGAAGGACCCGTTCGGCAACGAGCGCGTCGGCTTCGAGGGCAAGGCCGAGATCAAGCGCTCCGAGTGGGGCATCACCTGGAACGCGGCCCTGGAGACCGGTGGCGTCCTCGTCTCCGACAAGATCAAGCTGAACTTCGACATCTCGGCGATCAAGAGCGCCTGACGTCAGGAACGCCCGAGGTCGAGCCATACGGCCAGATCCTCGATCTCGGCCTCCACGGCATCGGCGATGCTCCTGCTGAACTCCACGTCCTGATGGACCGCGTTCACCAGGAGCACGCCGGCCTTGCGGTCGGCGGTGACGTCGAGCTTCCCGACGAGCCGGTCGCCGTAGAGGATCGGCAGTGCGAAGTAGCCCCAGCGCCGTTTGGCGGCCGGCTTGTACATCTCCAACTGGTAGTCGTAGCCGAAGAGTTCGGTGGTGCGCTTCCGGTCGTGGATCAGCCGGTCGAACGGTGAGAGCAGCGCGGCCCGCCCGGTGAACGGCCGCTCCAGATACGCCGGATCGATCCGCCACTCCCCCATCACCCCCTCGACGACGGCCGGTTCGCCGGCCTCGCCGACGACGGCGGGTTCGACCGGGAGTGCGGTGCCGGTGGCCCGGGCGATACCGAGCGCGCGCAGCCGCCGTTCGTCGCGCAGCCTGCGCGCCTCGTCCAGCGGGACGGCGGGTTCGTCGGGATACACCCGCCCGGCCAGATCCCAGAGCCGCTCACGCCCCGCGCGCCCCGCTACCGCCACCTCGCCCCTGAGCACCATCAGCTCCAGCATCTGACCGACGTTGCGGTTGTGCGTCCAGCCGGACGACTTCCACGGCACGGCACAGGTGTCGGGCAACTCCCGTGACGTGAGCGGCCCTTGGTCGCCGAGCCGTTCGAGAATGTCGCGCCGGCACCGGTCGTTGGCGGCGACCCACTCGCGGTAGTGCTTCGTCTCCCTCTCCCATACGGCCATGTCCGCGCGGTACAGCGCCAGGTCCTCGCTCGGCCGGATCATCGCGCGGAGTTCGAGAAGCGTGCGGTCCTTGAGCGCGGCGACCAGCTCGCCCGGCGCGTACGCCGACCCGAGACGACTCCAGGCGACCAGGTCGGCGTTGGGGGCGACGGCTGCGGTGGGGTCGATCTGGAGGAGGGTCAACTGACGTACGACGGCTTGGAGTTCGGTGGGGCGGGGGGAGTCGAGGAGCTGGGCCTGGACGGCGATGCGGCGGGCTTCGGGGCGGGTCAGCTTGTGCACGGCGGCGGCGTCACGGGACACGTTTCCCATCCCCCTCTCGGCCCTCAGTTCTCGGTCCTCAGTTCTCAGTTCTCAGTCGAGGCAGAACTCGTTGCCCTCGATGTCCTGCATGTTCTGACACGACTCGTTGTACTCGTCGGCGATCAGCAGTGTGCCGCGCACTGCGCCGAGCGCCTCCAGGCGTACGCACTCGGCCTCCAGCGCGGCGAGGCGCTCCTCACCCACGAGCCCGGTGCCGACCCGTACGTCGAGATGAACCCGGTTCTTGACGACCTTGCCCTCGGGAACGCGCTGGAAGTACATGCGCGGGCCGACCCCTGTGGGATCCATGCAGACGAACCCCGCGCCCTGGCTCTCGGCCGGCAGCGTGCGCTCGTGGTCGGCCCACGTCTCGAACCCCTCCGGTGGCGGCGGCACGACGTACCCGAGCACCTCGCACCAGAAGCGGGCGACGCGCTCCGGCTCCGCGCAGTCGAAGGTGACCTGGAACTTCTTGATCGACGACATCCGTACACCATAGTGGTCACCTGAAACTGCTGTGTGGTGGACGAACGGGCGGAGCCAGTGAGCAGCGACGGCGGGGAACACGGGGAATACAGGGACCACTTCGACTTTCGGGGCAGTACGTTCCACGGGCCCGTCACCGGCAGGGCGGAGTCCCCCCGTGCGGCCCCCTCGCCCACCGCACTGTCCGCGCTGCCCGCCGCCCCGGCCGTCTTCACGGGCCGCGAGGGGGAAGTGGCCGAGTTGCTGGGCGCGTTGGATCCCGGGGTGGGTGAGGGTTCCGAGTCCGTCGTCATCTCCGCCGTCGCGGGGCTCGGCGGCGTCGGCAAGACCGCTCTCGCGCTGGCTGTCGCGCATGCGGCGCGGGACTGCGGGTGGTTTCCCGGGGGTGCGCTCTTCGTCGATCTGCGGGGGTATGACGAGGTTGCGGTGACGGCCGATCAGGCGGTGCTGTCGTTGTTGCGGGCACTGGGGGTCGCGGATGCGGATCTGCCGCCGACGGCTGAGGAGCAGTACGCGCGCTATCGGGCCGAGTTGAGTGTCCGTGATCCTGTCCTGATCCTTCTGGACAACGCCTCCGACCCGGTTCAGATCGCTCCGCTGCTGCCGGGGGAAGGGGGCGGCCATCGGGTTCTGGTGACCTCGCGGGAGGTGCAAGACTCGCTTCCGGTACGGCAGTTCAGTGTGACGGGTCTTGCGCCTGACGCGTCGCGGGATCTGGTCGACGGCTCGCTTCGGCGGTACGACCCCGGGGATCGGCGGGTGGCGGAGGAGCCAGATGCGGTACGTCAACTCGCCGACCTCTGCGGGCACTTGCCGCTCGCTCTGCTGATCGTTTCCTCGCTGCTACGGCGGCGTCGGCAGCGGCCGGTGTCCACGCTGGTGAGTGAGTTGCAGGCCGCGAGTGACCGGGTGCGGGCGTTGCGGGCGCGGGGCGTCGATCAGTACGGGAAGGAGCTGAGTCTGCGGCCCGTGTTCGACGTGATGTATGCGCGGCTGGAGCCTGAACTGGCACGGGTCTTCCGGCTGGTGGGGCAGGCACCTGGAGACAGCATCGGGATCGGGGTGGCTGCCAACCTGACCGGTCTCGCTCCGGAGCACCTGGAGCCGCTCCTCGACGAATTGACCGCCGTCTCGCTCCTCACTGCGAGCCCGGATGATGGGCGCTGGCGGATGCATGACCTCGTACGGCTCTATGCCCGCATCGTCGCCGCCGCTCCCGAGGTAGCCGACGAGACGGCCCGGGGCCGGAAGCGTCTGCTGGCCTTCTACTCCCAAGGGGCCATGTCGGCCTCCGCATACGTCGAGCGGCGCCCCGACATGACGCACCTCGCGCTCTTCGATCACCGCGACCATGCCCTGCATTGGCTCGACTCCGAGCGCACCGGACTGCTGGCCGCCACCCAGTGGACCGACACCGAGGACCAGGACCAACTCCTGGGCGTCATGTGGCTCGCCCTGGCCCTGGAGAGTTACGTCCTCGGGCACCTGCGAGCCTTCGAGGATTTCGGCACCGTGGCGGCAGCCGCGTGTCAGGCCGCCCGCAGTGCCGGCTCCACCACGGGCGAAGCCATGGCACACCGCGCCCCGGGCACCGCCCTCCACTTTCTGAGGCGCTTCACCGAGGCCGCAGTTGCCCACCGACGAGCACTGGACCTCTACGCACAGCTCGCCGATCGCGAGGGACAGGCCAGGACATGGAACAACCTCGGACTCACGCTGGACGCGCTGAGGCAGCACGACGACACAATCGACGCCTACACCCGAAGTCTGCGCATCCACACCAAGTTGGGCTTGCTCCGCGAGGCAGCCATCACGCGTCAGAACCTCGGCGGCGCGCTGGCAATGGCGGGTCGTCTGGACGAGTCGTACGACGCCTTGCAGAAAGCCCTGGCAACATTCGTGGAACTCGGCGACAAGGACGGCGAATCAGCGGCTCAGATCCGTCTTGCTGTCACCCTCCGTGGTCTGGGGCGCCAGGCCGAAGCCGCAACGGCCCTCACCCGCTGCCTGGGGTTGTGCGCCGAACTCGGCAACTGGCACGGCAGGGCCGGTGCCTGGACCGACCTGGGAGCCCTCTGGGCAGGCCTCGGGTTGCACAGCGAGGCTCTCGCGGCCTTCACCCGAGCCCGGGACTGGTGGGTATTCCTCGACAATCCTGAGGAGGTCGCTCGCGCAGAGCGGGCAATCTCCGCGCTCCATGAAACGTCCCGGCGGAACGCCCAGCCCTAGCCCACCCCGAACCCACCCCACAGGCACCCGCATTGCAGCAGTGAACGCCCGGATGTGATGATGCCGGGCATGGCTGAAAACGGGGGGAGTTTTTCGCTGCCCGAGCAGAGTCGGCGGTCGCCGTTCGCCGACTACGCGGACATGGCTGTACCGGGGCCGGACAACGCGGGACCACCCGAGGACCCCGAGGTGGCAGCGCGTAAGCGCGCCTTCGCCGAGTTGCTGGAGGAGTTCCGGCGTACGGCGGTTCTGGTGCCGCTCGGGGACGGCCCCGGGCCGGACGAGGAACGGGGGCTGCTCACCGCGGACTTGAACGGTATTCGGTTCATCCTCGCGTTCTCCGACGAACAGGCCCTGGCCCGCTACGCCCAGGCACGCGGCGCATACGCCCGCGAGTGGACGTACCAGTCGATCCTCGGTGCCCGCCTGCTGGACGTGGCGGTGCCCGCCGCGGGGGTGCCGTGCGGGGTGGCGCTGGACTGTGCGGACGGGCCGGACGGGATGGTGTTCCCGCCGGTGCGAGGGATCGTGCCGGACGCGGCGGCGATCGATGGCGACGACGACACCACGGGGGGTGTGGCATGAGCGGCGGCGAGGACCTGAAGGCGGAGGGTCTGGAGCTCATCACGAAGGGGCTGACCGAGGCGCTCGGTGAGCTCAAGGAACTGGGCATGGTCGGGGTGGCCGGGGCCGGGCGCGGCTTCAGCGACATCGGTCTGTCCGGGCTCGAGCTGGGCACGGACGATGTGACCGACGCCTTCGACTCGTTCTGCACACGCTGGGAGTGGGGCGTGCGCACGCTGATCAACGAGGGGAACCAGTTCGCGCAGGGCGTCGGACTGTCGGCGGGCACGTACTACGAGACCGAGCAGTACGTCGAGGGGACCTTCAAGGTCGTCGCGAACGCGGCCATCGGCAACCCGTACGCGACCGAGGACGAGGTCACCCGGGAGGGCTGGGGCGACATCTACAAGTCCGGGATCTACAGCGGCAACACGGACTTCAGCGCCGAGTCGTGGGACAAGGCGAACGCCAACGTCGAGCAGGGCTGGAAGGACGCGGGCCGCGATGTGATGACCTCCTCCACGCTGGGCCCGATGGGTCTGAACCCGGAGAACCTGCACAGCGCGGCCGGGGTGTCCGACGCCGAGTACGAGAAGTGGCTCGACAGCACCTTCGGTCCCTCCGCCGAGGAACGCGCCAAGTCCGCGCAGCAGCAGCAATCCGCGCAGGGGGCGGGCTGATGGGCATCGGTGATCTCGTCGGCGGGATCAAGGACGGCCTCAACAGAGGGCTTGAGGCCGGCGAGGACCTCATCGACGCGGGCAAGGAGAAGCTCGGCGAGGCCATCGACTACGGCAGCGACAAGCTGGGCGACGGCCTCGACTACGTCGGTCTGGACAAGGCCGGTGACTGGGTCCACAGCGCGGGCGACCACCTGGCCGCCGACCTGGGCGCCACCCCCAGCGAACAGGGTCTGGGCCACACCGAGGACCCGACCGAACTGGTGCACGGCAACCCCGACAAGGTCCGGGAGAGCGCCAAGCATCTGAAGGACTTCTACACCGCCTTCGACCATGTCGGGCAGGGCATGAGGAAGGTCGGCTCATCGGGGTGGACGGGCGAGGCCGGGGACGCCTTCCGTGCGAAGTTCGAGATGCATCCCACCAAGTGGTTGCAGGCCGCCGACGCCTGCGAGGACGCGGCGAAGGCACTGGACTCGTACGCCGACACCATCAAGTGGGCCCAGGGCAAGGCGCAGGAGGCCATCGACCTCTACAAGCGAGGTGAGAAGGCCTACAAGGACGCGGCCGACGCGTACAACAAGAAGGTCGGCGCGTACAACGTCAAGGCCCTGGCCGGTGAGGACCCCGGCCCGAAGCCCGGGCCCTTCGACGAGTCCGCGGGCAAGGCCGACATCGGCAGGGCCGCGGACATCCTCGCGGACGCGCGCCGGGGCCGTAACGAGGAATCGGCCAAGGCCGCCGCCGCCATCAAGGCGGCCCTCGCCCACGCTCCGGCCGAGCCGCCGCCGTTGGACCGGATCGGGGACGATGTCGCCGACGGCTTTCAGGCGTACCACATGGAACTCGCCCATGTGGTCGGGGGCGCCCTCAAGGGCACCGCGGGCCTGCTCAACTTCGCCCGTGGCCTCAACCCGATGGATCCGTACGCCCTCACGCACCCGGCCGCGTACTACCAGAACGTCAGCATGACGCTCTCCGGCCTGGTCTCCACCGCCGCCCACCCCGAACGCGCCCTCCAGGCCGCCGTCGACGGTTTCAAGAAGGACCCCTCCGAGTTCGTCGGCCGCCTCATCCCGGAGCTTGTCGGGACCAAGGGTGTGGGCCTGGCCAAGGGCGGGCTGCGGCTGGCCATGGAGGAGGGCGCGGAGGGCGCCGCGTCGAATCTGGCGTCCAGGGGGATGCGCTACGGCGAGGATCTCGGCGAGGCGGGTGTCCACGCGGACTCGGTGGAGTCCGGGATGGCGCAGAGGTTCCTGGAGGACCAGCATCCGTCGCTCGACGACCTCAACCAGGGCGCCCGGAAACTCTCCGACGAGGATTTCGCCGACCTCGGCACCGAGCAGAAGCACGCGGCGGCCTCCGGTGAACTGTATGAGGGCGCGCATACGTTCCCCGACCAGAATGCGGCGATTTCCTACGGAAGAGATGTCTGGAACGAATACGCCGACAATCTTCCCGAGGAAACCAAGCAGTCCGTTCTGGACTACACGGACGAAAAGGGTCCGGCGAGTCCCGCGAACGCCACGTACAAGGAGATGAACGGATATCTCCGCGGCGACGCCGACCTGGGTACTCCGGACGTGCTCCGCAACATCGAGAACACGGACAAGGCGCTGGCCGGAAACCCGGTGCCGCAGGACATCACGGTGGTCCGCGGGCAGGGTGTCGGTCACCTGGGAGTCGAAGCACCCGAGGATCTCATCGGCTCGCAGATCACGGACAAGGGCTATATGTCGACCTCCCTCGGTGACAACGGCGCCGTGGCCGCGTTCGCGGACAAGGAGGCCATCGTGCACCTCCGGGTCCCCGAGGGGCATCCGGCACTATGGGTGGAGAACGTCAGTAAATTCGGTATGGGTGAGCGGGAGCTGCTTCTCGGGCGTGGCACCACGTATCAGGTGACGCGTGCCTTCGAGGACAACGGTCAGTGGCACATCTACGGCGACGTCGTGCCGAAGTAGTAGTAGCCGAAGAAATAGAAGAGGAAAGCTCTGATGAACTCCGACCGCGGCGCCGGGCCCCGCTTCGTCAAGCGAACGACCAACCCCCGCTTGCACGAGGACGACGGGAAGGGCCTCATCGTCTCCGGAGGGCCGCCTCGCTACCGCTTCCAGACCGACGGCCCGGTGCGGTACGTGAGCGTGGCCGACGCCCAGGACGATCTGCTCGGCCATCTGTGGTTCAACGACCAGGACGACGCGGCGAGTTGGGTCCCGCTCAAGGCGAGGGGCTCCGAGGGTGTCAGCGCGGGCGCCGCGTGGCGGAGCCGGCTTCAGGCGGCCAAGGAGCGCGGGCTCACGCCGTCGCAGGCGGTGACCGAGCTGATCGAGCAGTGGCCTTCGACGAAGTCCTCGCACATCGTGGAGGGTTCCCTCGCCGAGGTGAGCAGTCTGCGGAGGCTCAAGGAGCACGCGGGTCACTCCACCCTGGAGCGGGTCAGGAGGGCGGCCGCCGGCTCCCTCTTCGGCCTGGCCATCGGCGATGCCATGGGCTATCCCACCGAGTTCCTCGACATGGCCCGGATCACCGCCACGTTCGGTTCCTGGCGCGACATGGGTCTGCCGCTCTCCGAGGGTGACATCGTCCGGGTCACCGACGACACCCAGATGGCACTGGCTGTGGGCGAGGCCCTGGTGGAAGTCATGGAGGCCGCCGCGGGCGAGCCCGAACCCCGCACCCGCAGGGGCGGTGGCGCCCCCTCGGCCGCGACCGCCCTCACCCCGGCCGCGGTCGAAGCCGCCCTGCGCAAGCACTTCGTGGCCTGGCTGCACGACCCCGACAACAACCGCGCCCCCGGCCAGACCTGCCTCAACGCCTGCGCCGCTCTCGAACGCGGCCCGCGCTGGCAGGACGCCACCGTCCTCGGCTCCAAGGGCTGCGGCGCCAACATGCGCGTCACCCCCGTCGCCCTCATCCCCGGCCTCGGCCCCGAACAGCGGGCGGGAATCGCCCAGTTGCAGGCGGCCCTCACCCACGGCCACCCCACCGCGCTCGCGGCCAGTGACCTCACCGCGCACGCTACCTGGCTCCTCGCCCACGGCTGCGAACTCGACGACCTGCTGCCCCAACTCCGCGCCTACGCACGGGAATCCCGCCAGACCTACCACGCCGAATGGCTGGGCGACCTGGCCGCCAAGGCGGGCGCCCCCGACCCGGCGGCCTACATCGCCTTCGGCTGGGACGAGTGCCTGCGTGCCCTGGACACCGCCGCCGTCGCCCTGCGGGCCAAGGACCAGGAGCGGGACCCGTCCGAAGCGGTCGGAGCGGGCTGGGTCGCGGAGGAAGCCCTCGCCACCGCCCTGTACTGCTTCCTCGTCGTCGACGGCGATGCCCGCGGCGCGGTCATGCGTGCCTCCCACTCCTCCGGGGACTCGGACTCGATCGCCGCGCTGGCCGGCGCCTTCGCCGGAGCCAAGCACGGCGTCCAGTACTGGCCGCCGGAGTGGCGCGACGCCCTGGAGTACAAGGACCGGATCAGCGCGCTGGCCGCCGTATGGGACAACGCGGGCTGATGGCGTTCGCCGCTCCTACGGACCCTGCCCGGCGGGCGACGGCGTGGCTGGACCAGCTCTACGGCGGGCTCGTCGAGCTCGCCGTGCCGCGACCCGTGCGGGAGACGGACACCGCCTGGCTGATGGCCTGCCGCACCCGGCCCCAGCCCGGTTTCCCCCGCACACCGATGCTGGCGGCCTCCGTGGTGGTCCCCAAGATCGGCGGCCATCCCTTCCACCCGGCCTCGGCCGCGCCCCTCGCGGACATGGAACCGGTATCGCCGGAGGAGGCCGCCCATCGGGTCACCGAGCAGAACCGCCGTATCAACGCGCGGGGTTGTGTCGCCTCCGTCCACTCCATGCTCGACGGCAACCCGTCGGTCGCCCTGCCCTGGCAGCCGTTCCATGAGGCGCCCGGCTGGTGGGGCCGGCTGAGACGGCGCTACCTTCCAGGATTCGGTTCCGTACCCGTGGACGACTGGAGCGACGTCGTCCGGGCCATCCGGGAGCCGGGACCGGACACGCGGGGCGTGGTCTGGGTACGGCGGGAGGCCGACGGGCAGGAAGTCACCGGGAACCTGGTCTACGCCCACAACAACCGGGGCCAGGCCGTCTTCCTGGACGGGGTCACCGCCGCCCTCGCCCGGCTCGACACGGACTCGGTGCGGGAACTGGTTCTCCTACGAGCCCTGAGCCCTACTCCTCCGCCCAGTTCTCGGTGATCTGTTCGGCGACATCGCGCAGGAGGGTCACGAAGACGTTCACCAGGGGCGTGAGGGAGGTCTCGGTCGCGGTGACGACGTGCAGTCGGCGGTGCGGTCGGGGGTGGGTGAGTTCGCGGTGGGTGGTGCCGGGGACGTCGGTCAGGGCCAGGCGGGAGACGAGGGCGACGCCGATGCCTGTGCCGACGAGGGCCTGCGCGACGGCGTACGAGGCGGTCTGGAATCTGATCCTCGGGGTGAAACCGGCGTCGGCGACGCCCCGGTCGAACTGCTCGCGGGCCGCGTGACCGGCCAGGATGGTCACCCATGACTCGTCGCGCAGCTCCTCCAGGCGGATCGGGGTGCCGACGGGGTGCCGGGCGGCCAACGGATGGTCGTCGGGGAGTACGACGACCATCGGGTCGAGCAGCAGAGTCTCGACGCTGACGCGCGGTGGCGGATCGGGAAGCGTGTCCCAGGACGCGATCACCGCGAGGTCGAGCCGGCCCGCGGCGACCTCCTCCACGCCGTGTTCGGACTGCAGGTCCTCCACGGACACATCGGCGTCCGGGTGCCGGTGGCGCAGCGCCGTCAGCGCGGGCGGGAGCAGGTGCACCGACGGGGCCTGGAAGGCTCCGACTCGCAGACGCAGCGACAGGTGCCCGAGCAGACCGGCCAACTCCGTTGTCGCCTGCGCCAGTTGCTCGTCGATGACCTTTCCGTGCCGGGCGAGGAGGCTGCCCGCGGGGGTGAGCGCCGCACCGCGTGGCCCGCGCAGGACCAGCGGTGCCTGCCAGTCGCGCTCCGCCCTGGCCACCTGCTGCGTCACGGCCGCCGGGGTGAGGCCGAGCGCGTGGGCGGCCGCCGCGAGGGAGCCATGGCGTTCGATCAGGGCGAGCAGGCGGAGCTGTCCGGGGTCCGGCATTCACTAATCTTAATGCCGGGTCGACAATCATCGCCTTCTCTATACGCCGCGGTCGCGCCAGCCTGGTCGGACAGGACAGGCAAGGAAGTCCCCACGGAAAGGCCGGTCGACGTGTCCACCCATCTCCCCCTCTTCGTGATCACGACCTGGCTGCTGGCGATGCTGCCGGGAGCGGGGCAGGCGTTCATGATCCGGCAGACCCTGCAGGGCGGCCTCCGCCCGGCGCGGGCGGCCATCACCGGGAACGCCACGGGACTGGTGCTCTGGTCCACCGCGGCGGCGGCCGGGCTGTCCGCGGTCCTGCTGGCCAACCCCGCCGCCTACACGGTCGTACGGGTGGCGGGCGGCCTCGTCCTGATCGCCCTCGGTGTCAGCACGCTCCGGGCAGCCCGCCGGACGGACCCCGAGTCGCACGCGAACTCCCCGACCGGGCCGACGAGTTGGTGGACCTCGTACGCGGCGGGACTCGGTACGAATCTCGGCAACCCCAAGGCCGGTGTCTTCGCGGTCTCCGTACTGCCGCAGTTCGTCACGGCCCACGGACCCGTCCTGCTCACGACCATCGCCCTCGGGGTGCTGTGGGGGCTGGTCAACGCCTGCTGGTACCTGCTCTTCACCTGGGCCGTGAGCAAGGGGCGCGCTCTGGTGACCCGGCCCTCGGTACGGCGGTGGCTGAGCGTCGTGACCGGCGCGGTGCTGTTGGTCCTTGGAGTGGCGGTGGCGGGAGGCGTGTGACGCCTAGTCATCCCAACCCGAACTCGCACCACACCACCTTCCCCGGCGCCCGCTCCCCCACCCCCCACTTGTCCGCGAACGCGGCGACCAGCATCAGGCCCCGGCCGCTGTCCGCGTCCAACTGCTTGTACGGGGTGCGGACCTTGCGGAGTTCGTGCGTGCCGCTGTCGTGGACCTCGATACGGAGGACTCCGTCGGGGTGCAGGGAGAGGTGCACGGCGAAGCCTCGGCCCGGTGGTGCGCCGTGGAGGATCGCGTTCGTCGTCAACTCGCTTACGCAGAGCAGCGCGTCGTCCATGCGATCCGTGATGGACCACGTCGTGAGGGTCTCGCGGGTGAAGTCGCGGGCCAGGGCGATGGATCTGCGGTCGCGGCGGTAGAACGCCTCGCGGGTGTGGCCCTGTTGGAGTTGTTCGTTCATGGGACCACTGTCACAGGCAGTCACTATCGTGGGGCAGTGAGTGAGGTCGTATTTCTTTTCTCTACGACCTCACTACGACGACTTCGGGTGGGCGCGGGGGAAAGGGACACGCATGCAATCGGCGAAGAGGCCCAAGAAGGTCGGTACTTGGCAGGCGGTCGGGGGGCTTGTGGCCCACTTCCGGAAGAAGGCGGGGTTCACCCAGGAGCGGTTCGCCGTGATCGCGAAGGTGCACATCGACACGCTTCAGTCCATCGAGCAGGGGCGGCTCGCGCTCCAGAACGACCGGGCTAAGCAGTTCGATGAACTCCTGGGTACGGGTGGGGCGTTGTTCGCGCTCGTTTACAAGTTGCCGGTGCGGGAGCGGATGCCGGTGTTCGCTCAGGAGCTGGCCGACAATGAGCAGGAGGCGCTCAGCATCCTGTCGTATGAGAGCCAGGTGATTCCTGGGCTGCTCCAGACCCGGGACTACTGCCGGGCCATGTTCGAGTACCGCTATCCACGGCTCGGGAACGAGACGGCAGAGCAGTGGGTCGAGAACCGAATGCAACGGCAGTTGATCTGGGAGCGCGAACAACCTCCCGTGGGCCACTTCATCATCGAGGAGAGCGTCCTGCGGAGGCAGGTCGGCGGACCGGAGGCGATGCGGGCGCAGATCCGTCAAATCCTGGACTTCACCGAACCCGCGCACATGAGCATGCAGATCATGCCCATGGACCGGACACCGCACGCCTGCCTCGCCGGGCCCATGGTGCTGCTGGAGACCCCCGATCACGAGCGCCTGGTCTGGCTGGAGGTGCAGCGCGCCAGCTTCCTGGTCGAGGATCCCGACGAGGTCAGCGGCTATCACCACAAGTATGGAATGCTGCGGTCTCAGGCTCTCACTCCTGACGAGAGTGCGCGCCTCCTGGAGAGACTGCTAGGAGACTGATGAACACCATGGACGCGCTGGCGTGGTTCAAGTCCAGTTACAGCGGCAGCGAGGGCGGCGACTGCCTCGAAGTCGCCTACGCCTGGCGGAAGTCCAGCTACAGCAGTGACGAGGGCGGCAACTGCCTCGAACTCGCCGCCCACCCCTCCGCCATCCACATCCGTGACTCCAAGACCAGCCCCGTCGGTCCGATCCTCACCGTCGCGCCCGGCACTTGGGCCCGCTTTCTCGGCGAGCTCACGCGTCCCGCAGTCTGAACAGCATCCCTCCCACCCCCAACAACCCCACCGCGTAAGCCGCCAGCACCCCCAACCCCGGCCACGGGCCGATCGCCAGCAGGTCCAGGTTCTTGGTCGACTGGATGGAAAGGGCCGCCGGCATCGGGGCCCAGCGTTGCAAACGGTGTTGCCAGGTCAGGGAGTTGAAGAGGTGGGACAGGACCGGGACGACGTAGAGGATGGCCAGGCCGAGGGTGATCGAGCCTGCCGTGTCCCGGAGCAGGGTCGCCAGGGACAGGCCCAGGAGCGTGACCAGGATCAGCAGCAGCACTGAGCCGGCCGCCGCTCGGAGGGTCGCGCCGTCCGTGAGGGTCGGGAGCGGGTAGCCGGTCGACGCCTTGAAGTTGTTCGCCGGGAGGATCAGGCGGGCGAGGCCCAGGGAAGACAGCACCCCCAGTGATCCCGCCGCCCCGGACAGCAGTGCCAGTACCGCCGACTTCGCCGCCAGCACCCGCCACCTCCCCGGCATCGCCGTGAGCGTCGCGCGGATGGTGCCCGTGGCGTACTCCGCGCCCATCGACAGGACGCCCAGGACCAGGCAGGTCGCCTGGCTCAACTGGACGCCGGTGAGGCTCAGTTTGACCGTGTCCTCGTGGCAGTCCGTCGGGGACGGGCACACCGTGGTCGTCACCGACGAGACCGCCGCCGCGCCCAGCGCCAGCGTCAGCGCGAACGTTGCCGCCAGGAGCCACCAAGTGCTGGGGAGCGTACGGAGTTTGGTCCACTCGGCGTGCAGGTGCCTCATGCGTCCCTCCTGCGAACCGTCCACGCCGCCAGCAGGAGTGCCGCCACCGTGTAGGCCACCAGGACCGCCAGGCCGTTGTACGGGGACAGGGGGTAACAGCCGCTCTCCGGAAGGCAGTTGTGCTGGACCTGCGGGTAGTACGTCACGCCCTGCTGGACGGCGAAGGCCGCCGCCGGGGTCACTCGTAGCAGCCACTGCGCCGCGCCGAGCGGGATGGCGAAGGAAAGGATCTGCGGGAGGATCACCAGGACCACCAGTGTGGCGATCGTGCCGGCGCTGTTGCGCAGTACCACCCCAAGCGACAGGGCCAGGACCGCGACCAGGGAGAGCAGTACCGCGCTACCCACCACCGCCCGCAGGGCCGGGTGATCCAGGAGGGAGAAGTCGGGGTACTCGGGGGGCTTGAAGCCGTTGGAGTGCAGGGCCCGTTGGGCCAGCGTGAAGCCGATCGCCGTGGCCAGCAGGCCGGTTGTGAAGGTGATCGCGCCGATCACCGTCGCCTTCGCCGCCAGCACCTTCAGCCGGGACGGCGTCGCCGTGAACGTCGTACGGATCAGGCCCCGTTTGTATTCCGTCGTCACGAAGAGTGTGCCCAGGGCGACCATGAAGAGGAGGCCGACGAAGATTCCCTGGAAGCTCATCTGGACGATGTCGGGGATGGTCTCGTCGGGGGCGATGTCTCCCCGGCCGGTGAGGGTGTAGGTGCCGGTCGGCGTGACCGTCGTCGTGCCCGGACGCCTGTTGTCCGGTGAGCCGTTGAGGGCGGGGCCGCCGATGTCCGTGGCCGTCCAGGTGCTGTCGGTCGACGTGCCCTGGAGGGTGAGGTGATCGAAGGTGCCGGTGGCCTCGCCGCTGCCCGCGGTCTCGCTCGAACCGCCGAAGGAGCGGCGCACGATCTGGTGGTTGGGGGTCCCGAGGAACAGGCCCACCTGGACCGTCGCGGGCAGCCCGCCGAGCCGTACCTCACCGACACGGGTCCACTTCTGCCCGTCCACCGACTCGTAGGCGGTCAGGCTGTCGCCCGCCCTTTTCAGGCGGAGCCACTGCGGGGCCTTCGTCAGGTCGCTGCTCGGGCCCGCCTTGTCGTGGGTGAAGTTCCACTGGAGGCGGACGCCGTGGTCGGGGGTCGCCATCACCGCCGCGTACGAAGAGCCCTGCTTCAGGCTCGACTTGACGATGATCCCGGCCTTCGCCCAGGGTTCCAGCGCCTTGCCGTCGGTGCTCTTCAGCCCGGTGACCCGGGCCGTGACGGTGCCGTCGCCGGTCAGCGGGCGGTGGTTGAAGCGGAAGGCGTCGTTGACGACCTCGCCGCCCGGGCCCGTCACGACCGGGGGGCCGCCGCTCGTGCTGGAGCCGCTCGCGCCCAGCTCACAGACCACGACGGTGACCACGGCCGCCACCGCCAGCACCAGCAGCCAGGCCCGCACCGTCCAGAACTTCGTCCACTCCGCGCGCAGGAGCCGTAGGAAACCCGCGCGGGCGGGGTGCAGCGCCGAGCGGTACGGCGTCGTCGTCCTCGTGGGTGTCGTCGTCATCACCGGGTCACCTCGTCCGTCCCCGTCGTCGCCGAGGTGAACTCGACCGCGTCCCGGGTGAGTTCCATGTACGCCTCCTCCAACGTCGCCCGGTGCGCGCCCACTTCGGCGAGGGGGACCCGGGAGGCGGCCAGCAGTTCCACGATCCGTTCGGCGGGGAGGCCGGTGACGGTGAGGGTGTCGCGGTCGGTGACGGCCACCGTGCCGCCCTCCCTCGCGAGGAGTTCCATGGCTTCCGTACGGCTGCTCGTGCGCAGGCGCACCCGGTCGCCGGAGGCCGCCGCGAGGAGGTCGGCGACCGCCGTGTCGGCGATCAGACGGCCCCGGCCGATGACCACCAAGTGGTCGGCCGTGTCCTCGAGTTCGCTCATCAGATGGCTGGAGACCAGGATCGCGCGACCCTCCGAGGCGAGGTGGCGCAGGAGGGTGCGGATCCACTGGATGCCCTCGGGGTCCAGGCCGTTGACCGGTTCGTCGAGGAGGAGGATCGGCGGGTCGCCGAGCAACGCGGCGGCGATGCCGAGGCGTTGGCGCATGCCGAGGGAGTAGCCGCCGGCCCTTCTGCGGGACGCCTGCTCCATGCCGACCTGTTCGAGGACCTCGTCCACCCGCCGTATCGGCAGACCGTGGGAGTGGGCCAGCCAGCGGAGGTGGTCGCGGCCCCGACGGGCGGGGTGCAGGGCGGCGGCGTCCAGGAGGGCGCCGACCTCCAACAGCGGGGTGCGCAGGGCCTGGTAGGGGCGTCCGCCGATCAGCGCCTGGCCCTCGTCGGGGGTGTCCAGGCCGAGCAGGGAGCGCATGGTGGTGGACTTGCCCGCGCCGTTGGGCCCGACGAAGCCGGTCACCGTGCCGGGCTCGACCGTGAAGGAGAGGCCGTCGACCGCGAGGGTCCGGCCGAACCGCTTGCGTAGCTCGCGGACTTCGATGGTTGCGTCGCTCATGGTGAGGGAGGCTAGGGGCGTCCGGTGCCACGCGTCGTCACGCGGGAGGGGTCCCTCACGAGGGGGACGCCGCCGGGGAAGGGGGTCTGCACAATGACGGAGTGGGTGACAGGAGTGCGGGTGTGCGGGCGGTGACGTCCCGGTGGCGGACCGCCGAAGCCGCTACCCGTGCCCTCGTCGTGCGGGTCGCCCTCGGCGCCCTCGGGGTCCTCGCCGTCTCCGAAGTCCTCGTCCGCGGCACCGACTTGGCCGGTGGTTTCGCCGCCCTGCTGCTGCTCTCCCTCTCCTCCACCCTGCCCCTCGCCTTCGTCCTCGGGACCGAGCGCCTCGCCCGGAGCTGCGCGGCCCTCGCGCTGAGCGCCTCCTGCGTGCTCTCGCTGGTGCCCTTCGGCGAGCTGACCGCGGGCGGGATAGTGGCCCAACTGGTGTGCGTGTATGTGCTGGGCCGGACCGGTGCCACCCGGCTCGGTGGGCTGCTCGTCCTGCCGTACGTCGTGATCGCGCTCGGCAGCCGCGAGGGCCCGACCCGGATCGTCGCGGTGCTCGTGGCGACGCTCGCCTCCGCCGCCGCGGCCACCGGCATCGCCCACCAGGTGCGCAGCACCGCACTGGCCCACAGCGTGACCGAACAGGCCTTCGCGGACACGCTCCTGGAGCATGCCGCCCGGGGTGAACGGGCGCGTATCGCACGGGAGTTGCACGACGTCGTCGCGCATCACATCTCGATGATCGCCGTCCAGGCGGAGACGGCCCGGCTCACCACGCCCGGGCTGCCGGCCGAGGGCGCCACCCGGCTGCTCGCCATCGGCGACACCGCGCGCACCGCGCTCACCGAGATGCGGCGGCTGCTGGGCGTGCTGCGGGAGGACGCGGACACGGGGGTCCAGCGGCGCCCCCAGCCCGGCCTCGGTCAGCTCATGGAACTCGTCGACGCGTCACGGGACGCGGCCGGTTCCCGTACCCGGCTCATCGTCAGCGGCCCCATCACCCCGCTCGACCCCGGCATCGAGGTCACCGCGTACCGGATCGTCCAGGAGGCCCTCACCAACGCCCGCAGGCACGCGCCCGGCGCCGCCGTGGACGTGGAACTCCGGTACGGAGACGAGGACTTGGCGGTGCGGGTGCGGGACAACGGGCCCGGGCCCGCGACCGACGGCACGGGCCACGGGCTGCTGGGGATGCGCGAGCGGGCCGCCACCGTCGGGGGCACACTGCTCACCGGGCCCGCTCCCGGCGGCGGGTTCCTCGTCGAGGCACGACTGCCCGTCAAGCCGGAGGAGGGGGCATGACCATCCGCATCGTCGTCGCCGACGATCATGAGCTGGTCCGGGTCGGATACGCCGGACTCCTCGCCACCCAGGGCGACTTCGCGGTCGTCGGCACGGCCCGCGACGGCGCCGAGGCGGTGGGTGTCTGCCGGGAGCACCTGCCCGACGTGGTGCTGATGGACGTACGGATGCCGGTCATGGACGGGATCGAGGCCACCGCGCGGCTCCAAGGGCCGCACGCGCCACGGGTGTTGGTGCTGACCACCTTCGACCTAGACGAGCATGTGTACGACGCGCTGGCCGCCGGTGCCAGCGGGTTCCTGCTCAAGGACGTGACGGCGGAGCGGCTCTTCGAGGCGGTGCGGGTCGTCGCCGCCGGTGAGGCGCTGCTCGCACCCGGCATCACCCGGCGGCTGATCGCCGAGTTCGCGCGGCTGCGGCCGAAGGCGCCCACCCAGGGCACGCTGGACGTGCTCACCCCGCGCGAGACCGACGTGCTGCGACTCCTCGCGGAGGGGCTGTCCAACCCCGAACTCGCCGGGCGGCTGCACGTCGGCGAGGAGACCGTGAAGACGCACGTCAGCCGCATCCTGTCCAAGCTGGGGCTGCGCGATCGTACGCAGGCCGTGGTGATGGCCTACGAGACGGGACTCGTCGTGCCCCGGACGGGCTGACGGCGGGCGCGCTGCACCGGCAGCAGCCACCACGCCGACGCCACCGACAACGCCGCACCGACCGCGATCCCTTCGAGGCGGGTGGGCAGCAGGTGCAGGGCGTCCTGCCCGAAGTAGCCGAGGAGGAGGGCCAGGGCGCAGGTCATACCGGCCGCCCAGTAGGCGTAGTTGAGGGGCCGCAGCCACAACGCGACCGTGAGAACCGTGAACATCAGCGCCACGGAGGCGTCGCCGGTGACACCGGCCGCCGCGACACCCGCGGCCAGCAGCGTGCCCACGGAGGCCCCGGCGAGCCGCTCGATTCCCTTGCGCAGTACGTCCGTTCGGCCGCGGTTGCCGCTCGCGGCGACGTACGCGGTGAGGACCACCCACGGCCAGTGGTCGGCGAAGAGGAGGTGCCCGAGGGCGAAGGCGGCGGCTATCCCGGCCGCCATCTGCAGGGCCATGCGGGTGCTGGGGCGGGGGTGGAGGCGGTACCGGCGCGGCGGCTGCTCGGGGGCGGGCTCGGTGCGCCAGGGCCCGAACCGGTCCCCCAGCCCCTGCACCAGCCACACCACGCCGCACGCCAGCGCCCCGATCAGCGCCGACCAGCCCCAAGTGACCAGCCCGCTCTGGGCTTTGGCGGGCAGCGCGGGGCCGGGTACGACAAGCAGCGCCATGAGCGGGAGGGCCAGCAGGGTGCCGGCCTTGGTGGCGGCGGGGCCGTAGCGGCGGATCCAGATGGCGAATGCCATGCCCGCCGTGTAGACGGCGGCGCCGAGCGCGTAGTGGGAGGCGAGCAGCCGCCCGAGGAAGATCGAGGCGCCGGCCGTGAGGGGCAGAACGGCGAGCGCGGTGAGTCTGCGGCGGGTGTTGGCGGTGCGCTGGGTGGAGGACAGGGTGAGGCTCAGCGCGACCGCGAGAACCAGCACATCGGTATGCAGGCCCGCGACGCCTTCCAGCCAGAGGGCTGTGCCCCAGCAGAGCAGCACGGCGGTCATCGTCAGGCCAGCTTCGTACGCGTTGCGTATTAGTTTGACGGTCACTGGTAATACAGTACGGGTGTCCACAGGCTGTGGATAGTAAGTATTCGCGTACGATATCTGCCATGGATGATCTCTCCGAAGCCGCCCGGATCCGACGTGGCGTCGTACGGCTGAACCGGCGGCTGCGGCAGGAGCGCGGCGGAGAGGGCCGGCTCACACCGAACCAGTTGATCGTGCTCGGCCATCTGCACCGGCACCGGTCGGCGACACCCGGCGAGGTCGCGGCGGCCGAGCGGCAGCGGCCGCAGTCGCTCACCCGGGTCTTCGCGGAGTTGGAGGCGGAGGGGCTGATCGAGCGGGAGCCGAGCGCGGTGGACCGGCGTCAGTCCGTGCTCACGCTGACGGCGGAGGGGCGGCGAGCACTGGAGCTGGACATGGCCGAGCGCGATGTGTGGCTGGCGGACGCGCTGACGACGCTCAGCGAGACGGAGCGCGGGCTGCTGAAGCTCGCGGCGGCGGTGATGGAGCGGCTGGCGGATACCGAGGGGCCGTCGACCTGAGCGGCGGTCCAGAAGCTCGCCGCGGCCGCGATGGACCGCCCTGCGGATACCGAACGACCGGAGACCCGAGCAGCGATCCAGAAGCTCGCCGCGGCCGCGATGGACCGGCCTGCGCATACCGAACGACCGCAAACCCGAGCAGCGATCCAGAAGCTCGCCGCGGCCGCGATGGACCGGCCTGCGCATACCGAACGACCGCAAACCCGAGCAGCGATCCAGAAGCTCGC